>JBAQME010000306.1:0-2877 GCA_049302535.1 Methylotenera sp. | reverse complement strand
GCCTGCTACCGCCCCGGCCAAAGCAGCCTTGGAAGGAAGCACTACAGGGTGACTGACGGTACCGGACACCTCCAGAGGAATAGCCACCAGATTTGCACTTTGTTTCAGTTTAACTTCAGCAATACCGTCTAATTCTTTATTTGGCTTGATTTTTACCTGCCCGGTGGCAGCCAATAAACCAGAACTTACTTTAAGATCACGCAAGTTGTACTGCTTGCCAGTGATATTAAGCAACCCTGAAAATTCATCAAACTGCGTTTCGCCACCACTACTAGTTTGCTTGGTAAGCAAGCTTGCCACTTTCACCAGATCCAAACCGTGCAACACGCCATTATTCACGTTAAATTTAAAATCAGCACGCAGGTTATCTGCCAAGCCAGCAGCAGCTTTGGCCGTACTGGAAAAGTTACCATTACCGAATAAGCGGCCGCTTAAATTAACCGACTTACTCATTAAGCTACTCGGCTCTTTAACTGATAAATTGTCCACCTTCAATTTGCCAATTGCACGCCAATTTTTTTCCCAGGACACAGTCGCATTACCCGTTAATTTGCCGCCATATAGTGCAGCATCAATATGGGGAATCTCTAATTGGCTACCCTTTAAATGCATTTCAAGCGTGACCTTATCAATCAATACTGGCAAACCTACAGGCAGCGTCCATTTGGTGGCATTTACTAATATTAAATGCTCTTCACCTTTCGGCGTGATGTCCGCCTTGAGTACACCATCAACAGACTCTATCTTTGCAGACTCTAAAGAATTGGTACTTGTAAGATTAGCCTCCAGGTTAACAACAGGAAACTTAGTGTCCGGCCAATCAAGCTGCAGTTCATCAATTTTGATATGTTTAATGTTAATAGCGGCAGCTTCACTACTGGTGTCAGGCTTTTTTCCGGTTAAAGCAGATAGAATCTCCATTGCAGCCTGCTTGATAACCGGTTTGCTGACTTTCAAATCAATGACTTTAGTCCTGGAAAATAAAGTACTTAAAGACGGGATCAGTGACACCTGCGCCACTTTAACCTCTTGCTGCTTACCCACGGTAATATCATTTGCTACAACACGCGGACTAGGCAGCAATAACAGATATCCTGACGCAATGGTGACTGGAACCCCCAGCTTCTCACTGGCGACACGTTCTGCCTCATTTAGATAGGTTCGTGTAGAAATAAAAAAAGGTAGAATAATCAATACACTAATTACAACAACAAACCCAATTAAATATTTTTTGGTTTTTTTCATCATAATTAACCTAAATTTTGTCTTGTAGTGATTGACCAAACATCGCTCTGTCAGTATTATAGCGCCTTCACCGATTCCTCAATAGCTCAGTTGGTAGAGCGCCGGACTGTTAATCCGTAGGTCCCTGGTTCGAGCCCAGGTTGAGGAGCCAAATTCTAAAGGTCCAGCAGTGATGCTGGGCCTTTTATTTCAAGTACTTTATTAAAAGTAGTAGCCGATTCCTCAATAGCTCAGTTGGTAGAGCGCCGGACTGTTAATCCGTAGGTCCCTGGTTCGAGCCCAGGTTGAGGAGCCAAATTCTAAAAGCCTTGCAGCAATGTGAGGCTTTTTTTCGCCTTCAACTTTCAATCTTCTACTTTAATAGCCAATACAATCCGTATTCATGTCACGTCAAATTTACCAAGCTTAAAGCGTAACAGATATTTTCACATTGAAGCTAAATGCAACTATTGCCAAAACTTTCAGTCATATAAAAACTAGGTATGTATATATTAATCAAATAGTTATAAAGTTATTCTGTTTTACGATCTAAAAATCAGCCTTAACTAGTTGAATCTTTGTTCTCTTCATGTCATGATAGAAACCGTTGTATTACATACCATTGCATTACATCAAAGTGAATTGGGGGATGCATACCATGAAACAAACGAAAATCTCACTTTTAATGGCAGGTTTGCTAACAGCTAGCATGCTAGTACCAAGCGCATCGATTGCGGCCACTGATAGTGCCACGGTAACAGCAACAATCCTTACAGCTATCGCGGTGGCTAAGGCCACGGACATGAATTTTGGATATATTCTCCCGAACACCACGGGAACAGTAACACTGGCTACAGATGCTGCCAGAACGGCAAGTGGTCCGACATTAATTGCAGGCATTACACCAACGGCAGCAAAATTCAATGTCACTGGTGATGGCACTGCTACATTTTCAATTGATTACACTGGCAGCTCCACTACATTAAGTGATGGCGCGACTCACACAATGGCAATTGACTTTATCACAGAGGCAATATCGGGAGCGGCAGGCGTTGCAACCGGCAAAACAGCCACAGGCACAGATGCTACGACCGGAACTCTTTCCAGTGGTGCCGCAGTGATATACGCCGGTGGCCAATTATCTGTTGATGCCGCACAGACGCCTGGAGTATACACCGGGACCTTGACGGTAATAGTAGCCTACAACTGATTATTGTTAAGTTCGCTACTGATTAGTCGCAAAAACAATGGCTCTGGGCAACAAAATAGTATGGGGAAATGGCAGCGCAATGTTAGCTATTGGAATGCTGTTTTACCTCATAGACAGCATCATTTCTCCTATATATGCCGCATCGGCGACTGCAACAGTAAGCGCAACTATACTTCCACGATCTGATGTATCTGAGGTATCGACAGATGTCTCAACAGAAATCGCAGCAAACTCTTGGACGCAGCTACTATACAGCGGCAGCACTGGCGTACTCACATTCACCATCCCCGGCAGCGGGTTACCAACCGTAGGACGTGGCAATTACTGTAAATGTGCGCTCACCGGAACTCCAGCGCAGATCGCCGCCCTGGTTTCCTGTAATGGGTCAAATTCCAGATCATGTGCGAGTTCGGTTAATACGGAGCAATTGGATAAGGTGATGG
>JBAQME010000305.1:0-5381 GCA_049302535.1 Methylotenera sp. | reverse complement strand
ATCTGCATGGCTTGATTTCTGACGAAGCGCGGCTTTATGTGGCCACTTTCCTGAACGACTGTAAAAAGCGCGGGCTACGCTGCGTGCGCATCGTACATGGCAAGGGTTTAGATTCACGCAACCGCGAACCGGTGCTTAAACACAAATTGCGCGGCTGGCTAATGCAGCGCGATGAAGTTATTGCCTACGCTGAAGCACGCCGGCAAGATGGCGGCAGCGGCGCTGTAATTATATTGCTTAAGGCTTAAGGTAATATCGATAGTGCTATCAATTTATTGATTCATTATCGTAAATTTAGTCTCTAATTTCTGAGTAATAAATATTGCTAAAGACCTCTTTCGTCCCACTCCTGTCGTTCATGTAGTCCAGCTGAATGTCAGCTAAGCGGGGCTAAGCTGCCGTAGCAACATCACGTAAAATTTAGTTTAACTTTTTAACTTTTTTGCAAAGTCGTAGGCGGAGTTTATCTCTTTTGATTTAAACTCTGCTAGTTCTCGCAACTCTTTCCCTAATGATGCAACTTTATCAGGGTGATATTCGCGAATCTTTCGCTTATATTGCGCGCTAATTTCAGACATAGATGCTGACTCTGAGACTTCTAATATACGAAACCAACTTGCAGGAACATACTCATCCTTAGCAGATGATTGTTTATGACTACTGTGCTGAGATGAGTTTGAGCTATCATTTTCTTTCTGAGAAGAATTGGTCTTCTCAGATTTATTTTGCGATGAATGAGAGTTTTCAGACTGCCCTGATGGTTTGCTATTCTTGGGATTCATTAAGAAAGTTACTATTAAATAGCCAAAAAAAAGACCCCCAACAATTACCAACATTTCATTAGAGCTCATGGCAACATTCCAAGTAACTTTTCACGATAATTAATAAGCTCTAAACTGCGTGAACTGTTCTCGTTTTCCTCGGAGTCCAATTCTTCAGATATTTTCTGATTAAGTTCTTCAATAAATCGTTTAAAGGATTCGGGCTTCAATTTTTTTTTAGCAAACTCAACGGGGTTACTGCAAAGCGTATGCCGAAGTGAAATTTTACGTAACAGATTAATTGCAAACGGAGGGCAGGCTAATGAATCGAAAGCTAGGCTTGCGAAAGATTTATTATCTAAACCTAAATTTACTTTTTTAAAGTACACATATGCAAGCATATTGAGTATTGTGAAATAAATTAAAAAGAGAACCTTTAAAAAAAGAACTCCAGTACCAAATTGAAACATTACAGTCGGCAATACAACCACCAACAAAACCATTAATACCATTATTAATACGCGCAGGTAGCTCATAGGAGCCATAAATTTGGATGCATCAACATCGGAATTGGGGTAATCGTCTGTTGTCGTCCATGTAGTACGAAAAATTAAATTGTCTGCTGTCAGTGGATTGGGGAAATACAACAGCTTTCTCATCACCTGCCAACGATTACTAGGAAAGGCAGCCGACCACTGCCCATATGATTCAACAAAAATCAATTCGTTAGAAAAAGTTAGGATTGCTGAATCATAAAGATAGAAGCCAATTGCTCCTAAAATTAGCATAACTTCGAAAGAGAGGTTCATTTAATCTTTTTTAGTAAAAAGTGATTTAAGCCAAGCAAAACCACCCACAATGGCAACTAGAACAAATTTCCATGCTCCAGCTAAGAATGCCAAAATTACAGAAAAGAGCCCTTTTTTAGCTGCTACGGCTGCTGCACCACCGACAATTAGAGCAGCTAACCCATACTCTGCAACTTTATCACCTTGTTTAAATTCAGTATAACTTTCACCAGAATTATATGCATAACCACCAAACGCAGACTTTAATTCAGATATTGACGTATCCAGACTTTCTGGAGATGCTACTAGAACCACTTTCATCACACCTGTCCTACCTAGAATTCTAGTGTTGTAATTAATTACTGCCTGATTGTCACTATCTTGTTTTGCTACAAATGCCCATTCAAGCAATCTTGCTTGCTTGTCATAGTGTGGGGGGAAGCGCCATCCAGTTATGGTCATAGTTCCCCAGCCGCGCTTACGTCTTTCTTCGTTAGCAATTATCTGGTTTTGTTTTTGAGATTCAAGCATTTTATCGGCACTTATGTCATTAGCATCGGAGCCTTCATCATCTTTGATATATCCTTCTGGACTAAAAGAAAATATTGAAAACCAAGCTAAGCTTTCTGGTGCAAGTAGATATTGAGCACCGTTAGACATGTTTTGATTTAATTCTTGAAATTTTGCTGTTTCGACTGCATTCAGGAAAGCATACCCTTTTGGAATTTGAATCGTTGCTTTATCACCAATCACCCCTACACTTGGCCCGAACTGCCAAGCTAGTTTGGAAATGGGATTCTCATCGGCAGAATGTGCTATTGATTGAAATAATAAGGCAAATAAAACGAGAGCTAATCGTAAATATTTCATGTAAATCCTTTTTTATTTATATTTTCGAATTTTTCTGGAAATATAACATTAAAAATCTGATGAGTCTGTAAATGTTCATATTAGGGAACATTAATACTGTCGATGAAGGTCTCCTAACGGGACATTCCTGCCGCTCACCTTTTACTTTCTAGTGTCTCGTTATGGTCGATAACAATCGTCCACAAAATCAAAACATTAAAAGTTTAAAAAAATCTCTACAAATAATTTCTTAATACCAACTAAATTTGACTACAACCCCAACTCGCTCAAGCCCGCGTGGTCATCCGGTCTGCGCCCTAATGGCCAAAAGAATTTGCGCTCAGTTTCTTTAATGGGCATATCATTGATGCTGGCATAACGCAGTTCCATCAACCCATTGGCATCAAATTGCCAGTTTTCATTGCCGTAAGAACGGTACCAATGCCCTGAATCATCATGCCATTCGTAAGCAAAGCGTACCGCGATACGATTATGATCAAACGCCCACAACTCCTTGATCAACCGATAATCCAGTTCTTTTGCCCATTTCCTTGTCAGGAACTCGACGATTTGCTGCCTGCCGCACGGAAACTCTGCACGATTGCGCCACTGGCTATCCTGCGTGTACACCAGTGAAACACGCTGCGGGTCACGGCTGTTCCAGCCATCTTCTGCCAGGCGTACTTTCTGGATCGCTGTCTCACGGGTAAATGGCGGCAATGGCGGACGAATTTCTGGATTGGCAGTCATCATTATTCCTTTATTAAATTATAGGCACGCGATACTTAAAGTTTTTTGAAACGAATGCTTATTCTTCACCAAGAAAACCGCCGCTTTGGTGTTTCCACAACTGCGCATACAGACCGCCCCTGGCTAACAGGGTTTTATGGTCGCCTTCTTCAACCAGTCCGCCCTGATCAAGCACTACCAGCCTGTCCATCGCCGCAATCGTAGACAAACGGTGCGCAATCGCAATCACTGTTTTGCCCTGCATAAGCTGATAAAGGCTACTCTGTATTACCGCTTCGACTTCGGAATCCAGCGCACTGGTGGCTTCATCCAGTACCAGAATCGGCGCATCTTTCAGCATTACACGTGCAATGGCAACACGCTGGCGTTGCCCGCCAGATAGCTTAACACCACGCTCGCCTACATGCGCGTCGTAGCCTGTGCGGCCTTTTGCATCGCGCAGATTCAAAATAAACGCATGGGCTTCCGCGCGTTTTGCAGCGGCAATCATTTCGGCTTCCGTCGCGTCTGGGCGGCCATATAAAATATTGTCGCGTACACTGCGGTGCAACAACGAGGTATCCTGCGTTACCATGCCAATGTGCGCTCGCAGGCTGTTTTGGGTGACGGATTGAACGTTCTGCCCATCGATTAAAATTTGGCCGGACTCGACGTCATAGAAGCGCAGCAGCAGATTCACGATAGTAGATTTACCTGCGCCGGAGCGCCCGACCAAGCCTACTTTTTCTCCGGGTTTGATATTAAGTTCAAATTGATTCAATAGCGGCTTCTGGTTGCCATAAGCAAAATCAACATGATTAAACTGTACGTGCCCTTGGGTGACTTGTAACGGCATCGCATCGGGGATGTCCACAATATGATGCGGCAATGAAAGCGTATTGATACCATCCTGCACCGTACCCACCTGTTCATACAGCGAGGTCATTTCCCACATGACCCAGTGCGAGATACCATTAAGCCGCAAGGCCATAGCAGTGACCGCGGCCACGCCACCCACTCCCACCTGCCCTTTATTCCACAACCAGAGCGCCATGCCGCCGCAACTTATAATCAATAACATATTGAGTACGTGGTTTATCGTTTCCACCCCGCTTACCAGCCGCATTTGTTGATGCACTTTACCTAAAAACTCATGCATGGCAGATTGCGCATAGTCCGCTTCACGTCCTGCATGCGAAAACAATTTAACGGTGCTGATATTGGTGTAGGCATCAGTGATGCGGCCCGTCATCAGCGAGCGGGCGTCCGCCTGCTGCTGGGATACACGGCTAAGTTTAGGTACAAAATAAATCAAGGCACTGGCGTATAGCAGTAACCAGCCTAAAAATGGCCAGATAATCAAAACATTGAAACTGCCCACCACGGCCACCATGGTCGCAAAGTAGATAATCACGAACACCAGGATATCTGCAACAATAAACCATACATCACGCACAGCAAGCGCGGTTTGCATCACTTTTGCCGACACGCGGCCGGCAAATTCATCCTGATAAAAACTCATGCTCTGGTTGAGCATTAAACGGTGAAAATTCCAGCGCAGACGCATTGGGAAATTACCCGCCAGCGTCTGGTGTTTGAGTAAGGTCTGCAGGCCGATAAATACCGTACTGAACAGCAATACGCCCGCCAACAGCAATAAATGATTTTTTTCCTGCGCCCATAACTGACCAGGCGGGATTTTACTTAGCCAATCCACCACCTTGCCCATCATGGCAAACAGCAAAGCTTCAAACGCTCCAATTACACCGGTAAGCAGGGTCATGCCCAGAATATAAGGACGAAGCCCCTGTGTGCAGCCCCAAGCGAACGCCCAAAAGCTCTTGGGCGTTGCATTGATAGATTGACTAGGGAATGGGTTGACTAGGTTTTCAAACCAACGGAACATACTATGAGAACTTCCTAAATATATTATTTTGGCGCATTACTTCGTTACGCGGTACTCGTAACCTCGCTGTATAAAGCATACTATCTCGGCTCCTGCGTTCCGTGCGCCTCGTACTGCATCCAAAATAACACATTTAAGAAGCCCTCATATTTCAATCAAAATGGTTTAATGGTGCAAACTGCCTCAGCCGCAATGCCTTCGCCTCGGCCAGTAAACCCTAATTTCTCTGTGGTAGTGGCTTTAACATTGATCAGGGAAACATCCACCTCGCAGTCAGCCGCAATATTGGCACACATCTGTGCTGTATGCGGACTTAATTTAGGCGCTTCGCAAATCACGGTAGCATCT
>JBAQME010000304.1:0-2017 GCA_049302535.1 Methylotenera sp. | reverse complement strand
GGCGGCGGCAGCATTGAAGACTTGTGGCAGTTTAACGAAGAAATTGTGGCTCGTGCCATTGCGCAGTGCACCATTCCCACCGTTAGCGGCGTGGGGCATGAAACTGATTTTACTATTTGCGACTTTGTAGCCGATATGCGCGCTGCTACGCCTACAGCGGCAGCAGAACTTGTAACGCCGTCACGTGATGCACTACTAAACTCGCTTAACCAATTAAAACTGCATCTGGCAAAAAATCTGCAGTTTGTACTAAGCCAGCGTTCGCAGGCACTGGATTTTCTGGCACGCAGGCTAATCTCGCCATCACAGCAAATAGAACAGCAGAAACTGCAGCTTGCACAAATGACTTACCGTTTACAAAATAGCATCAGCCAGCAACTGCAAACCAAACAGCACAGTTTATTGCGCCTTAGCCAAAACTTGCAGCACCTGAATCCGCAGGCTGTGCTTACTCGCGGCTACGCATTCGTACAAGACACCTATGGCACCATTGTGAGCACTAGCGAACAATTAAATAAGGGCGATGAAGTAACGCTTACCTTCGGCATTGGCTCCGCAGAAGCCACTATCAACAAAGTGAATCGCTAAATTTCTTGGACACCCTGATATTGAGATTACTTTATATATTTCATGTATTTGATGCAAAAATGTATTGGTATAGCCTATAACTTGGTTGATAATACCCACCTCGATCTAACAACCTCTAATTTTAATGTCATCAACCTCTGGCAGTAAAACAAAACTTTCGGCCCTGACGCTCGCAGCACTTGGCGTAGTATTCGGGGACATCGGCACCAGCCCCTTGTACACCATTAAGGAAGTGTTCTCGGCTGGATCGCATCCAGTACCTCTGACCGAAGCCAATATGTTTGGCATACTATCGCTCATTGTCTGGGCTCTCATCATGGTAGTGTCTGTTAAATACGTAGCTTTCATTATGCGTGCGGATAACCGCGGTGAAGGCGGCATTATGGCTTTGCTTGCGCTTGCCAGCCGCAATTCGGCTGATAATATCAAGCAGCAGCATATCATCATGCTATTAGGTATTTTAGGCGCCTGCATGTTTTATTCCGATGGCATGATCACACCGGCCATCTCGGTTTTATCCGCGATAGAAGGCCTGGAATTAGCTGCGCCCGCACTACACCCGCTTATTTTGCCAGTGACTTTAGTTGTTTTATTTTTGCTATTCTGGGCGCAAAGTAAAGGAACTGCTTTAGTCGGCGCATTTTTCGGCCCGATTATGCTGCTTTGGTTTGGTACTTTAGGCACATTAGGTGTTCTGGAAATTCTAGATTACCCGGTTATTCTGAATGCAGTTAACCCCATCTACGCCATTCGTTTTTTTCAAATTAGCCCATGGATCGCGTTTGTAGCACTAGGCGCTGTAGTACTCGCCGTTACTGGCGCCGAAGCTTTGTATGCCGACATGGGGCACTTTGGCAGATTTCCTATCCGTTTAGCCTGGTTTGGATTTGTCTTGCCCGCGTTAATTCTTAATTACTTCGGCCAGGGCGCTTTAGTACTGCAACACCCTGAATCAGTTAAGAATCCATTTTATTTACTGGCGCCTGAGTGGATGTTATTTCCGCTGATCGTATTAGCTACATTAGCTGCTGTTATTGCCTCGCAAGCCGTTATTACAGGCGCATTTTCCGTATCACGCCAGGCATTGCAACTTGGTTATTTACCACGCATGCACGTTGAACACACCTCGGAAAGCCAGCAGGGGCAAATCTATATGCCGCGCGTGAACTGGGGTTTGATGCTGGCGGTTATGACGCTCGTAATAGGTTTCAAATCCTCAGGCAATCTAGCGGCAGCCTATGGTATTGCCGTGACCGGTGACATGGTGATTACCACCTTGCTGGCAGGCATTGTGTTCCACTTTTTGTGGGGTTGGGGCAAGATACGCAGCATCAGCCTAGTGCTGTTGTTTTTAACACTCGATCTGGCATTTTTCAGCGCCAATATACTCAAAATCCCTGATGGCGGATGGGTGCCATTGGTGATTGGC
>JBAQME010000303.1:0-5418 GCA_049302535.1 Methylotenera sp. | reverse complement strand
TCTGCCAAGCCAAGCTTGATACTTTGCTCACCACTCCAGAATAAACCGCTGAAAACTTCCGGCGTTTCTTTTAGACGAGCACCCCTGCCTTGTCGCACAACGGTTTTGAATTGCTCATGCACTTCATTTAACATTGATTGCGCTAAAGCCTGATGTCTTGGATTCACCGGAGAAAATGGATCCAGCATGGCCTTATTTTCACCTGCAGTCATCAAGCGGCGTTCAACACCAACTTTTTTCATCACCTCTGTAAATCCGTAGCCATCCATCAGCACGCCAATTGAGCCAACAATACTCGCTTTATCAACATAAATCCTGTCAGCTGCCGCAGCAATATAATAACCGCCGGATGCGCAGATATCTTCAACCACTGCATACACCGGTATTTGCGGGTGCAGTTTCTTTTGGCGTCTTATTTCGTCATTAATAATGCCGGCTTGCACAGGACTGCCACCAGGACTGTTAATACGTAAAATAATGCCTTTCGTGCCCTTGCTTTCATAGGCTTCATGCAAGCTATTCATCACAGCATCGGCATTAACATCTCCACCAGCTTCTATAATGCCTGAAATCTCAATCAATGCAGTATGTGCTTCAAAGCTTTTCTTGCCGTCATGGAACATGCCTAAAGCCATTAACAAAACAATAAGCAGGTAAGCGAAAGTGAGCCCTTTAAAAAAAGTACCCCAGCGGCGAGCCGTTTTTTGCTCGGCTAACGCAGATGAAGCCAATTTTTCAATAACATCGCGCTGCCATTTCGTATCTTCAACTGGCCGGGGTTGGGATCCAGTTTCATTTGCAGCCGCTGATTGCTGGTTTTGTTCTGACATAATTCAAACTTTCTACAATATTATTTTAATAATTTTACTTTAAAACAATTGCTATCTAATTAGCAGATGCTATGTTGATAATGATTTTATGATTTTGTTCAATTACTTTTATAGGTTTCAGGCTTTTACCTTTACAAGGCCCCATGACACAAAATCCATTATCCGGACGGTAATGGGCACCATGCGTTGCGCAAATCAAAAAATCCTGTTGCGGCGTAAAAAACTCACCTTCATTCCAATCCAGCTCCACAGAAACATGCGCACATTGGTTGACGTAGGCGTAAGGCTTGCCTTGAAACCGTACGATAAATCCTGTTGCAGACTGACCTAAAGCCGGTAACGGAAAACGTATGCCATTACCGCCTTCCTTCAAATCAACACTGTCTAAAACAATAACATTGTCATCTAAATTCATATAAAAGTATATTTTACGCGTGTTCCAGTAACCATTGACTCAACCCGGCAAAATCATCAAATTGCTGAATTGGATTCAATTGCTGCCATTCATCTGACGACTGCGCGCCATAGGTGACGCCAATGGCATGCACGCCGGCATTGTGTGCCATTTGCAAATCATAGTTCGTATCACCGATCATCAGGGTACGTTCAGGCAATACCACCAAGTCATCCATCAGTTCATCAAGCATTTGCGGATGCGGTTTTGAAAAACACTCATCCACCGTTCTGGTAGCATGAAAATAATTACGCAACTGCGTGTGTTCCAATGCCAGGTTCAGGCCGCGTCGGCTTTTTCCGGTAGCCACCGCTAGCTTGAAACCACGCCGGTTCAGCGTTTTAATGGTATCTGCCGCACCGGTGAACAATGGAATCTCGCTCTCACCTGCAAAGTAATTCACATTGTATTGTGTAGCCAGCACCTTGGCCTGTTCATCGGAAATTCCCGGGTAAAGTGTCTCTATAGATTCACGCAGCCCCAAACCAATAATACTGCTGGCCGCTTCCGCTGTCAGCGGCGGTAATCCTGCCTGCTCTGCCGCCTTAACGACTGCCCTTGTGATCATGCCGGTTGAGTCTGCTAAGGTTCCATCCCAATCCCACACGATTAAATCATACTGCTTTGCCATGCTTAAATTACTCTTTCTCTAATTTTTTCAAAAACTTACCTAATTCTGCCGGCATCGGCGCCACCAGCTCAAGCTTTTCCTGACTCAGCGGATGCCGGATTTTTGTCACCGATGAATGCAGAAACATACGCTTCAAACCATGTTTCACCAGTGCTTTATTCAGCGCAAAGTCGCCATACTTATCATCACCAACAATAGGGAACCCCAAATGTGCCAACTGCACGCGCAATTGATGGGTACGCCCGGTAACCAATTGCGCTTCAAGTAAGCTGAATTTACCTATAGTGGGGCTGTTATAGTTCTTTATCAAGCGGAACATGGTTTCTGAAGTCTGGCGCTCACCGAATTTATCTTTGCTGACATCGGTCACTACGTTCACTCTGCGCTCACCATTTGGCAGCACATACTTCTGCAAATCCAGCACTACGCGTTTTTTCGGCTCAAGCCACTCACCCTGCACCAGCATGACATAGCGCTTATCTGTCTGGTTATTACGAATCGCTTCATGCAACGCAACCAGCGCGCTTCTTTTTTTAGCCAGCATCAGCACGCCAGACGTTTCACGGTCCAAACGATGCACCAGCTCTAAAAACTTGGCGCGCGGACGTTCCAGGCGCAATTGTTCAATTACGCCGCGACTAATGCCGCTGCCGCCATGTACGGCAAAACCAGCCGCTTTGTCTATTACCAGCATGGCATCATCTTCAAAAATAATTGCCTGTTCAAATTTTGAAGTTACAGGCGCCGCACCTTCTGGCTTCTCTGTAATAGTTGCTCGTGTAGGCGGTACCCTTACCACATCCCCCAAACTTAAACGGAAATCCGCATCAATGCGTTTTTTATTTACACGCACCTCACCACTGCGCAAAATACGATAGACGTGGCTCTTGGGAACGCCTTTTAACGTTTTTGTCAGAAAATTGTCAACACGCTGCCCCTCGCTTGCTTCATCCACGGTCAGGAAGGCCGCTGCCGATTCACTGACTTTTGAGGTTTTATTACTTTGGTTTTCTGTAATTAAATTGTTCATGCTTTGCTTAAATGGTTGATGTAGCTTATACTTCGATGATTCTTAGGATTTAACAATTAAATTTCAGGTTAAATTCTTGATAAGAATACACTTAATACCAATAAATACATCGTATCAAGACATTTAATTGTCGTTTGATGTGTTTATAAAATAGTGACAACAAATACTGCCTGAATGTTTTATGAATTTGCATAATTATCGCGCAGGATTTTGTTTTGTAGGGGAGTTTTACGAAAGAGTGGCGTAGTTATTCATACGCCCGATTGAGTAAAAGCTCTCATACGAAACAAAAGACCAGTGAGAATAGGCATTAATTTATAAAACATTCAGGCTAGGTTAACGCCGCTCGCCATATAATAAAGTAGCGGTAAGTAAAATAGCGCTCAAGCCGCCGCAGACAAATAAAGATAAAGCGCGACTTAAAGTGATAGTCAAATTTGGCATATTTAGTTAATCAGCACATTAGCGATTAATCAATTTGGCAAATTAGAATTTACTAAAGATAGAATTTTAACGAATTTAAGCTACAGCCGGCAGATTATTAGGCCGCATTTAAGCATAAATTTAACAATTAGTTTGCTTTAACGAACAAATAAACTTGTTTCAGCATGAGTTACTCTGTTGAAACAATTAAATTTTAGATGACTTAATCCGACTCAGCCCATCTGGCTGACTCGATAAATCTAGAAATAACGTGCGGTTATCCGCGAAGCCTCGTTAAATTGCGTAATTGTTAGTTTTCACAATCGTTAATTTTCAACAAGCACATGTCAACTTAAAAACATGTTGCATCTATAGTAGTTCAGCCGAAGTTTGGTACTTTCACCTTAAAATGCTCTCACTCAAAGCTTAAATTTTAAGCAACCAGTCTGCTCGCGTCACAAGCGCAGGAGCAAACAATGAAACGCATGTTATTTAATGCAACGCAGTCGGAAGAACTACGCGTTGCGATTGTAGATGGTCAAAAACTCATCGATCTGGATATTGAACACGCCGGTAAGGAACAGCGTAAAAGCAATATCTACAAAGGTGTCATCACCCGTATCGAACCTTCCCTGGAAGCGGCTTTTGTCGATTACGGACAAGACCGCCACGGCTTTTTACCATTCAAGGAAGTTGCACGCAGCTACTATAAAGAAGGTGCAGATAGCCGTGCACGCATCCAGGACGCTTTGAAAGAAGGCCAGGAATTAATCGTACAGGTCGATAAAGATGAACGCGGCAACAAAGGTGCTGCGCTTACTACCTTTATCTCGCTAGCGGGCCGCTATTTGGTGCTTATGCCCAATAACCCACGCGGAGGTGGCGTATCACGCCGCATTGAAGGCGAAGACCGTGATGAACTGCGCGACGTACTGGCACAGCTTGAAGTACCGAAAGGCATGAGCATTATCGCTCGCACTGCAGGTATTGGCCGCAACGCTGAAGAATTGCAGTGGGATTTAAACTACCTTACACAACTATGGGCAGCGATTGATGGCGCTTCTGCTATGCAGCCTGGTGCCTACTTGATTTACCAGGAAGGCAGCCTGGTGATCCGTGCAATTCGCGATTACTTCAGCTCTGACATTGGTGAAATCTTAATCGATACGCCAGACATCTATGAGCAGGCAGTTCAATTCATGAACCATGTCATGCCTGGTAATGTTGGTCGCGTTAAACTGTATCAGGATGAAATCCCGCTCTTTACACGTTTCCAAATTGAGCACCAGATCGAATCCGCATTTGCACGTGAAGTACGCCTGCCATCCGGCGGTGCGATTGTCATTGACCATACCGAAGCGCTGGTTTCAGTTGATGTGAACTCAGGCCGCGCAACCCGTGGCAGCGATATTGAGCATACGGCTTTTAATACCAATCTGGAAGCGGCCGAAGAAGTTGCCCGCCAACTACGCTTACGCGACTTGGGCGGTTTGGTTGTCATTGACTTTATTGATATGGAAAGCCAACGCAATCAGCGTGAGGTTGAAAATGCGTTGCGCGATGCTTTGCATGTTGACCGTGCCCGCGTGCAGACAGGCAAGATCTCACGTTTTGGCCTATTGGAATTATCTCGCCAGCGCCTGCGCCCAAGCCTGGGTGAAACCAACCACATTCCATGCCCTCGCTGTAGCGGCACAGGCCACATTCGCGGCATTGAATCAACTGCATTGCATATTCTGCGCATCACGCAGGAAGATGCGATGAAAGAAAACAGTGCGATTATCCAGGTGCAGCTGCCTGTTGAAGTTGCCACGTTCCTGCTCAATGAAAAACGTGCAGACATTCATAAAATCGAACAGCGCATGGGCGTAGAAGTGGTGTTGATTCCAAACATTCACCTTGAAACGCCTAATTACAATATCGTTCGTATCAAACACGACGATGTAACCGAAGACACAACCCGCGCCAGCTACAAAATGGTAGAGCTTCCCACGGAAACCACCTACCTGCCGAATGCTGCACAAGAAGCTAAAGCAGTGAAACCGGTAGC
>JBAQME010000302.1:0-2142 GCA_049302535.1 Methylotenera sp. | reverse complement strand
ATTTAACGCGTGCAGCAAAATTGGCTGTGGCGGGTGAAATGGCTGCTGCCATGAGCCACGAAATTAGAACGCCATTAGGTATATTGCGCTCATCGGCACAAGTGCTGGCACGCGAGAAAAATTTAAGTGTAGAAGGCCGAGAGGTTGCCTCTTTTATTTCGACTGAAACAGAAAGATTGAATAAGCTTGTATCCACCCTGGTTGATTCCGCGCGCCCGCGCCAGCCTGAATTTGCTATGTGTGACATAGTGGCCCTACTCGAAAACGCAGTTGCCATGCTGCGTATGCAAGCCAATAAAAAAAATATTAATTTGGAATTGGGCATTAATGTCCTGGCAGAAGGTGCTGTTTCAAAACAGGTGCTAATAGAATGTGATGGTGAGCAGATCACACAAGTCGTTTTGAATTTATTGCTCAATGCCATTCAAATATTAGCGCCCGGTAGCAGGGTTGTGGTGTCTTTGTTGGAAGATGCGGATAGTGTCACTATTAGCGTGGCGGACAACGGTACCGGTGTAGAGGATGCGCTTAAAGAGCAGATCTTTGATCCGTTTTTTACTCAGCGCCAGGGTGGTATAGGCCTTGGTCTGGCAGTGTCCAGGCAGATAGTGACTGCTCACTTTGGATCACTCACGGTTGAGTCGAGTTCGCTGACGAATGGTGATGTTGTTACAGCAAGTCATGGCGCAGATTTTAGAGTGAAACTACCCAGAACACAGTTACGTTAGCCCGTTTTATATTTGAGAACTTTATAGATTAAGCACTAAAACATTCAGTAAAAGAAAAGCGATGTCACAAACTATTAAAACCATATTAGCTGTTGATGATGAACCGAACATGTTGCGTTTGCTGGAGATTAGTTTGCGGCAGGCTGGATACCAGCCGCTCACAGCCAGAGACGGACGCGAAGCGCTTGAGATTATACGCACACAGCATGTGGATTGCGTGGTGAGCGATTTACACATGCCGCATATGAGCGGCTTGCAATTACTCAAAGCTATTCGGGGCCTTGAGGATACTCAGGATAAGCATAGTCAAGGCAGGCCATCCAATCCCGATTTGCCGGTCATTATCGTGACTGCGCAGGGCGAAGTCAAAACCGCGATTGAGGCCATGAAAAACGGCGCTTCTGATTATATTTTGCGGCCGTTTGACTTGGAGGAACTGGAGCTTGCAATAGCGCGAGCGCGGTCATTTGCGCGGCTGGTTGTTGAAAACCAGTTTCTACGCGAAGAAAAATCGCCTGATACGGATTTTGTCGGTAATAGCCCCGTCATGCAGCAATTGTTTGCGTCGATCAGGCAAGTCGCGCCAGAAAAAGCCACCGTGCTGGTTGCAGGTGAAACAGGCACCGGAAAAGAGCTGGTCGCACGAGCCATTCACGTTGGTTCGCCGCGTAGTAAAGGATTGTTCGTCGCGGTTAACTGCGCAGCTATTCCGCATGAAATGCTGGAATCTGAATTATTCGGCCATGAAAAAGGTGCTTTTACCGGCGCTATCAAGGAGCGTATAGGTAAATTTGAGCTGGCAGACGGCGGCACCTTGTTTCTGGATGAAGTCACTGAAATGCCAATGCAGCTGCAAGCTAAATTATTGCGCGCACTGCAGGAGAATGTGGTTGAGCGCGTGGGCGGTAACCGGCCAATTTCAGTGGATATTCGGGTAGTCGCTGCAACTAACCGGAATCCACAGGATGCGATCAAAGAAGGTAAGTTGCGGGAGGATTTATATTACAGGCTGAATGTATTCCGCATTGATTTGCCCCCACTTAAGGCACGTAAATCGGACATTGAAATCTTGGCGCGGCACTTTTTAGCAAGGCGCCATGTGGATATTTCACCTGCTGCCATCGATGCTTTAATGCAATATGACTGGCCAGGCAATGTGCGCGAACTGGAAAACGTACTGGAGCGTGCCGCTATTATTAGCGGCAATCAAACTATTGCGCCACAGCATCTTCCGGCTGAAATGGTGAGCAACCATGTTTCATCTGCATTGCCTGAAACTGCGCCGGCTGGCAACGCGCTTGCCTTGCCCGGCGCCGTAGAGGCTCTAGAGCGGCGTTTGATAGCTGAAGCTTTGGTGGCCACTCATGGTAACAAGAGCAAGGCCGCCAAGCTCCTCGAGATTAGCGAGCGTTCA
>JBAQME010000301.1:0-22021 GCA_049302535.1 Methylotenera sp. | reverse complement strand
CCGGCTGAAGCGGCAATGACGCCTTTTGCAAGTGCTTCCGGTGGCAAACTTGCCATTTTGTTGTAAGCGCCACGTATCTTGAATGAAAATACCGGCTGCATATCCTCGCGCTTTAGCAGCACATTGTTTTTTATGCGCTTGGATAAATTGATTTGCAGTTCTAATGGCGTTACTTTAGCAACGTCATAAACATGTGAATTTTGTATTTTTTCTAAGTAATTTTGTGCGGTATCTGTAGGCATGCGTTATTTCTAAATTGGGCCGGGTTTCTAAAATGAACTAGTGCAGTGTATAGTACTAGATTGGATTGAGTTATATAACTCGTATTATAAAGAATTTGCAAGGAATTGACTAAAAATGGCGTACACACAAGACGAATTAAAACAACAAGTAGCTAAAGCGGCAGTTGAATATGTAAAAGGCGGCATTATTGGCGTGGGTACAGGCTCAACTGCTAACTTTTTTATTGAAGAACTGGCCAAGGTAAAACATAAGATTGATGGAGCAGTTGCAAGTTCTGAAGCTACCGCGCAGCGTTTGCGTGCTCATGGTATCGAGGTGTTTGATCTTAACAGTGTAGATAGCCTGGATATTTATGTGGATGGCGCGGACGAGATCACTGAACACATGCATATGCTAAAAGGCGGCGGCGGTGCTTTAACGCGCGAAAAAATCGTAGCTGCAGTGGCTAAACAATTTATCTGTATTTGTGATGCGAGTAAATACGTGCCTGTGCTTGGTAAATTCCCACTGCCGGTTGAAGTTCTGCCTATGGCAAAAAGTTATGTAGCACGTGAGTTGGTTAAATTAGGCGGTCAGCCGCAATTGCGCGACTTTACGACAGATAACGGTAACGTGATTCTGGATGTGCATGGTTTAACCATTACCGACCCGGTGGCGATGGAAGCAAAAATCAATCAAATCGTTGGTGTGGTGACAAATGGATTATTTGCCGCACGTCCAGCCAACGTGCTGTTGCTGGCAACGGCTGAAGGCGTTAAAACCTATAAAAAATAAATGCTTAAGCACTTTTTGTAATAATTTTGTCATATTAGGTGCTTAATATGACGTATTGGTTAACAGTGGAAAAATAAAATGCATTCCGAACACACCTTTAAGCAATATGACGCTGAGTTAGAAGCGTTACGCGGAAAAGTCCTGGAAATGGGCGGCTTGGTCGAGCAGCAAATCATTCAAGCGCTGGAAGCGTTAGTGAAGTTGGACCCTAATCTGGCAAAAGAAGTGATGGAGAATGATCATCGGGTCAATGCGCTGGAAGTACAGATTGACGAGGACTGCAGTCATATTATTGCGCGTCGCCAGCCGGCTGCGGGTGACCTGCGTATGGTAATGATGATAGTCAAAACCATTACCGATCTTGAACGTATCGGTGACGAGGCGACTAAAATCGCGCGTACGGCTCAAAAGATTTTTGATGAAGACCGTATGTACAAACCACGTTTTAATGAAATCAAGGCGATGGTGGCATTGGTTCGCGAAATGCTGAGTACTGCATTGGATGGCTTTGCGCGTCTGGATGTGAGTAAAACGGTTGAGGTGGCAAAGCAGGACGAGCAGGTTGATGAACAATTCCGTGCCGCGATGCGTCAGTTGATCACATTTATGCTGGAAGATCCACGTACCATTTCCATGTCACTGGAAGTGTTGTTTGTAGCGAAAGCGATTGAACGTATTGGCGACCATGCTAAAAATATCGCAGAGTATGTGGTATATATGGTTAAAGGTAAGGATGTACGTCATACCTCGGTTCAAGAGATGGAGCGTGAGACCCTTGAGTCTTAATGTTCGTCTGAGTAAATAAAAAAGCGCCTGATTTGGCGCTTTTTTTATTGCGGATCAGCTTTTTTCTGGCACATAACCGCTTGCCTTGTCTGCGCCATCACCAAAAAAGTACTTTTCAGTTTGTTCTGCCAGGTATTTTCGCGCTGATGGGTCGGCCAGACTTAAGCGGTTTTCATTCACCAGCATGGTTTGCTGTTTTAACCATGTTGCCCAAGCCTCTTTAGAAACATTTGCATAAATGCGCTTGCCAAGTTCGCCTGGATAAGGCGGAAAGTCCATGCCTTCAGCTTCTTTGCCTAATTTAATACAATTTACGATACGTGCCATGATGAACCCTGTTAAATTCGTGATTGAATACTTAAAGCATAATGATAGCGCATGTTAAAATTTGCGAACGAAATATTATTTATTAAATTTTTTTGCTTACGAATTGAAAGCGCATGATGCAAACCCCTGAAAATGACCCGCATATAGCTGCCCATAAATCACCTAAATCTAAACATCTGGCAGCCGCTAGCCCTTTTAAAGGCAAAACCGGCATCCGTCGCTTGATTAATGCTTTTGGTTACTCGCTGGAAGGTTTTAAAGCGGCATTTAAGCATGAAGATGCTTTTCGGCAAGAAGTATTCTTGGCGCTGGTACTGATTCCACTGGCCGTTTATCTGGGTGAAAGTCGTGTTGAACAAGCGTTGATGATTGCCAGCGTGATACTGGTGTTGATAGTAGAACTGCTGAATTCGGCAATTGAGGCAGCGGTAGACCATACCTCTACCGAGCATCATGCACTCGCGAAGCAAGCCAAAGATATTGGCAGTGCAGCTGTATTTCTTGCGTTGGCAATCGTGGCGGTCGTTTGGGGTTTTGTGCTTTTGGCATAATGATTTGTGGGGCGGTCTTTAAACCCTTCTGAGACCGCCTCTTATCAATTTAAATCTATTACGTTAGAAATCTCCGCGTAGTCCAATCAATACGGAACGCTCGCCTTGAGGGGCAATGTCTTTCAAGAATGAAGCGTGTTCGCGAATGTCCTGATTAAGCAAATTGTTGGCTTTGGCAAATAATTCCAAATTGAGCCTGGTGGGCAACTTATAGGTCATTAATGCGCTTACATTGGTATAGCCGTCTGTTGCCAGTTCGTTTTGGGCGGTGCGTTCTTGCTTGAAGGCATGCAGTACATCTATCCTGGCGCCGAAACTGTCCTTTTGATAACGCAAACCGGTGCCCAATCGTAATGGTGCAATGCGCGGCAGTGCATCTCCATTATCCCGGTTGGTCGCGTGCACATAGTCGCCGCGCAGCGTTAAGTCCAGATTATCAACGAGGTTAAATTTCCCCTCTGCTTCCAAACCTTTAAACGTTGCAGCAAAGGCGGAGAACTGTGCAATAGGCAGGCCGGAGCCAGTGTCTGTGCTGCCGGTTTCCAGCAACCCTAAAAAGCTGCTGAATCGGGTGTAATAAGCACCGAAATTGAAATTGTTTTTGCCATCTTTCCAGCGCATTTGTGCATCAATGCCGTTAGAACGTTCTTTGTCAAAATTGCTGTTACCGACTTCAAATTGCCCTGTCGCCAAATGCGCGCCGTTTGCGTAGAGCTCAAAGTAGCTAGGGGCGCGTTCATTATGGGAGAGATTAGTGGCAAGTGACCAATTGGGGTTGAATGTATAAAGTCCACCCAAGGCATAGCTGTTCGGGTTGAAACTGTTGTTCTGTGCCGGGCCAAACTTAGTGTCAGCTTTTGAATCTACAGCGACATGTTCCAGCCGACCACCAAAGCTTAATTTCAGCGGGTGCGACTCAAACACATCAAGAGGCAGTTCTTCATACACATACAGGGCTTTGCTTTGCGTATTGACCGCAGGCACAAATGCTTCATCACCCAAGGCTTCAAAATTGGAGTTTTGAAACTGAAAACCTAATACACCTTTTACCTTGCCAATGCTGGCGTGACCAGCTTCAAACGCACCTTCCATACCACGATTCTTGAACGTGGTCCCGGTGATGCCGTTATCAATTTCCTGGTGTTGATAGTCGGTGTACGCCAGCTTGAGTTTTATTCGTTCTACGACGTTACCCAATTCTTTAAATTCGCTGGCAAGGTCCCAACGGTCGCTTTTCATGTCAGCACGGACGGTGGGCTCGGCCACGGTGCCGTAGTTGTTTCTGAATCCTGAGTACGAAACACCTGCATAGCCGTTATCAAAGGTGAGTGATGCGCCGACTGCGCCGCCGTCACCATTGGCACTGCTGTTAACAAGCTTGCCGCGATTTTCTCGTGGCGTGCCATCAGCCCTGTTTTTGCGGGCGGATACCGCATAGCCCGGAATGTCCAGGTCGCTTGTTTTTCGTGTATAGGCATCGCCATGAATGGCGATTTTCCCATTGCCTGCATCCACTACGCCCGCCAGGTTATTTTGGCTATCTGCTCCGCCGGCGCTTCCTTCTGCGCGGCCAGTAATACCTTCCAGTTTTTCATTGGGAATGCGATGGTCAATTGCGTTGACGACACCGCCGACTGCGCTACCACCGTAGAGCAAAGCTGCAGGGCCACGCACTACCTCTATTTGTTCGATAACCAACGGGTCTATTGTTACTGCATGGTCAAAACTTAAACTGGATGCATCCAGAACGCCTACCCCATTCTGCATAATGCGCACACGTTCGGCATCCAGTCCGCGGATAACGGGGCGGGAAGAATTAGGGCCAAAGCTCGTGGCGCTGACGCCGGGAATACCATTGAGCGTATCGCCAAGCGTGCTTTCGCGTTTAAGTGATAATTCACGCCCGCTTAGTATCGAAATTGGCACAACGAGTTCATCTGTACTTACGCCTAACGGATTTCCCGTCACGGCTACGGAAGGCAGGTTAATTGCAGTGCCGGCATCTGCGGCGATGGTTTGATTGGCAAATAAAGCTGCCATAACAACTAATAAAGGTTTAAACGCAAATGCTTGAAGCATTCGCGGATTTGGGCTGTGATTCATGTGGATGACCTCAAAAATAAAAGCAAACGGCCAACAAAATTGCTGGGACGTAACTACCTGTTAAATGCTTGTTATTTGAGGCGGGGCACGCGCCGCGTAGGCGGTGTTAAGATAAGGCTGAAAACTGAAAAAATGGCTTGAGGTCGCTATTAAGCTGGAGCTGATTACAGGAATTACGAAAGCTGATAATTCTAGCCCGCTTGCTACTTCAGCATAGCTAATACATTGTGCGCATTGTTCGGCAGGTGTATTTTTATCCTGCTGACTATGTTGTATCTTATTAGTTAAGTGACTGATTTCATGCGTGGCAACGCCTATTTGCGTGAAGGCGAATAAGAAAATTAACGCTAAATGAATGGCAAAACGTTGCAGCATGGCGCAAATTCTAACAGACTTTTTCAAATCCGGTTTAAACAAAAATAGCCGTCATTCTTTCCAGCCCGGCATGGTTCACCAATGCAGGTAAAATAAAAATTGTATTAATACCGTCTCAATTTACTACTGCATAATTGGGAAAATGTGGCTTGGCACAATTTTGCAATTATTACTTATAGACTCCAAGCCGGAACTATTCAGAAGCTAAATAAATCCCAAAAATAATAAGCACTATTCCTGACATTTGTAACGAGCTGATCACCTCATGTAGGAAAATGGCGGAAGATATAGTAACCGTAACATAGGAAAACGAGGTGGCAGGGTGAGCTTTGCTCAAATCAATGCGGGCAATGATGGCAAGCCATGTTATAAAAGCCAAGATCAATGCAAGCGCTCCCAGCCAAATCATCGGCTCCGCAGCAATGGCTCCGAGGTAAGAAACCATGGCATTAATTGAGCGGGTAGGGAATTTACCATGAGAAGACACACCCATCTTCAGAAAGATCTGGGCAGCAGTATCCCAGATCAAGATGATGACAAACAGTCCAAGCACTGGATAATTGATATGCTTCCATCGCCAGAATTCTAGTTTTAAGAGTTTTCGGTAAATGCTGGTTAAAATTTTCATTCAGTGATGTAAGCAAGAATATCGAGTTATGCGAAGTGAAAACGAATCAATGTTCGAATAATCCGGAATGAATCGATCAGAGGACGGAATTTAGAAGAGGAGTTTTTGTCAATATAAATGGTTGGGATTGGCACTGAAGCGATAGTCCACTTTTGAGAGATCGCTAAAAGAAGTATTTCGAATTCGGTCTCATACCGACTGCCGGAAACTGCTGTAACAATCCGCTCAATTTGCTGATGTTTAAAAGCACGCAAGCCCGACTGTGTGTCTTCCGGCGCCTCTGAATAGAGCCAGCGTAGCAGCTTACTGGTGATTGTATTTCCCAGACGGCTTCGCGCCGGCATCAATTTGAACTGGCGACCGCCAATGGCCATGTTCGTACCCGACTTCATCGCTTTCAATAAATGCATAATTTCGGCTGGGGGATGCTGCCCATCCCCATCCAATGTCACTAATGTTTTGAACTCGAATTTATTGAGTGCTTCACGGAATCCTGCCATTAAGGCCACGCCTTTACCCTGATTGACCCGAAAGCTCAATAAACTCATCCTCCCGGACATTGCAATGACAAGATCTTGCAATATTTTTGTGGTACCGTCATTAGAGCCGTCATCTATCACAATAATGTGATCGCAGAACTCAGCTGTTTCCCGTATGACTTTCTCACAATACGCGGCTACGTCGTAACATGGGATAACGCAGATTACATCGGCTATCTGCCTTGCTGCGTTGAATTCGTCGCTTATGGCTGACTGATTCTCGAGCGTCGCCATCTGGACTTTGCACCAACCTGACAGATCGTAGAATCCCCAGTTGCGTTGCAGTTTAATATACAGGTTGTCTACGCCATTAAATAAAGATAGTGGAATATTTACATCAACCACCTCATTGCGGATTCTTATTGTGGCGTGATCAATAACAGCACCGGAATTGCTATCGAAAATACTGGTGCTACCACCACTTAAAGTCATTGATAGACTTTGTCGTGATTGGTCCTGAATATTATTTGAGATAAAGTGCAAAGTTGGTCTTTCAAGCCAACGTATCAGCGTCTTTACTCGTATACGAACTTTTAAGGAACCTGCTCCAGTTGAAATTTCATAGCCTTGATGATGTGACTTAAAGCTTGCATCAGGAACATCTCTGTTGAATATTTCCGGTCTACTGGCATAGCGAAGGAAGCGGGCGCTACTTAGCGCTGTCTGGGTAGTGTGGCAAAGAATGGCATTGAGCTTGATTTCTATCTGCCGGGCGGTTAGAACTGCAGAAAGAGCATCGGCATCCGGTATCTGGCTCAGTCCATGAATTTGGTAAGTTAGCTTCATTGGGCAGCGCTGTGTGGGGGGTAGTTTCAGTAAAGCGAAATCCAACATGACAGCTAGTGCACTGTGATCGGGGTGATGGTCGTAAAGAGATGGTAAGATCAAATGTGTTGGTTGCCAGTTAATGAGTTCATCGGCAAGTAGATCAATAGTCTTTTCATCATTGATATTCAGTAGCTTCGTGATTCCTTGGTCGGGTAAACCAAGGAATACCGTATGTAAATGGTCTAGCCCCAAGGTCTCTATCGCGGCTATGGCCTCCTGTCTTCTGCGTAGACCCCATCTCGCTCTGTCAGCGGGCGAGATATGGAAACGGCATTCCAGTATGTGTTGTGGCCATGGATTATTATCGCCATCCGTAGCAAACACTATACGGACCGCGGCACCGGCGGCAATTGCTTGCTGGATAAGCCCTCCAGCACCTAGTGTTTCGTCATCAGGGTGCACTGCCAGCACCATCAACCGGTCTTTCCTCGTTAAGGATAATGGGGTGTTCATGACGAATGATGGACTTTAAAAGGGGAGAAACCGCGTTCGATGGCAGGAGCCCAAACAATGGCGAGTTGGCTGCCCTCTGGCATTGATGAGCGGAAAGTATGGCTACCTGTAGTAAGCTGGCGCGCGCCAGTGTAGATTGTTCCGTCCAGCCAGCCACTGACCGTAGCGTGGTCAGATGCGACTACATAACTGGCAGGAATGCTGATATCAAAAGTAATATCATTGCCTGCTGCTTTGCTTACTGCAGGTAGAAGCTTTCCAGCTACCCGCAAGTCCCCGACTGGCAGAAAATTCAGGTTCAGAAATTCGCGTCCGCGTGGAGGGAAGCACCCGCTATCAGAGACAGCTACATAGGTTTTCTCTCTAATGATATCTTCAGGAATGGTGTCATTTATCAAGCCTAGTTCTATCCGCTTGCGGGTAACGCCTTCAAACACATAAAAAAATCCCCGTTTTCGAAATATCGTTTCGCCTTTCAAATCCATAATAGTTTCGTCAGGCCTAGTAAGCTGCAGGACTTCCGCTAGCAAATGGCTTTCTTTGAGAGTTCTATCACGCCATAGATTATCGTCCACCACTAGGTAACCAAGCTCAAGAGTGATAGTCATCATAGGAATGACCGTTGCCCAGCGATATGCAGAGGATTTTGCAAATTTCTGTTTAACGGCAGAATTTTCAATAAAAATTCCTGTAGCACTAATAATCAGCAGCGGCGTTAAGGGTAGAAAATCCTGACCAGTAATTAATGGCCAGAAACTGTAAAGGCCCAACATTGATAGTCCGTAGGTCAAGAAAATGACTAAACGACGCTGTATCAAATTTGCATCAGCGCTGGATTGCCTGATAAGGTAGATGCCGCCTGTTGTCAAAAGCATTATTAACAGAATTATGCCGACACGTCGTTCCTGGCCCATGCCAGGGACGACGTTGTGCTGAATTATCGAGTAGTACATTGACCCCAGCGCTCCCTTGGAGTCAAAAAACAGTATAAGAACGGCTGGGATGAACACTAGCCCGGCAAGTAATGCAAACCCGTTAGATAAACCAGTTTTGAACGATGTTTGTGCAGGTGTGCGAACGAGCAGGTGTGCTCCCAAGGTAGATAAACCCAGTGCTGTAAGCAGTAAGGTGGTTTTCATCGAAGTACTTAAAGCTGCCCCTAACAGTAATCCAACAACAAAGATGCGTGAAATCTTTAAAGGTTTATGAACCAGGACGGCCACGGCCATTAACCAAAGTAGCATCCAGAGATCATCCGCACGGAACTCCAGCGAGACAAGAAAAAAGCGGGCAGATAGACCTGTGATGATGGCGGCCCATATGCCAGCTTGACTGGAATAGAGGGATTTCCCGATCAGGTAAATTGCCCAGAGGGCAAGAAAAAACAAGGGAATCTCCGTAAGGCGCATCATTATAAGGATGTCGGGATTTTCACCAAAAATGGTGTAAATTGGGGAGAAAATCATATGAAACAATGGGGCATGGTTGTCAAACAGGTCCCGGTACTGCAACAGTCCGTTTGCCCATGCCCAAACCACGTGTAAATGCTGAGGCTCATCATTATTAACTCGCTGCGAGTAAGCAAACATCACTCGTAACAGCAAGATGAGTCCGAAGAGAAAAAAATAAAATTTTAAAAAATGATTCTTTTTCGGCTCGAAATTATTCAAATTAATTGGTTTCATTTGTTAGGTTAAGTACGGTTTATTTTCGAGATTAAAAGTTGGTGAAGGTGGTTAGCGGAGAGCAATATTGATGCCAGTAGCAGAAAATTAGTGCATTAAGGTATGTTGACTAGTGCAAATTACTAAAGAGATTGCGGTTAACTGCCGGTTCTATCCACCCCATATGCAGGAGAAATGCCGACCACACCAGAAAATAACCAGTGGCAAGTAGCTTTTCTACATATGTAACCCTGCAAAATTGAGTGTTTTCTTGCAAAAAACGATTACATTTTTTGCAGGACTCAGCTTTCCGCCTGATCATCAGGCGGAGGTAATCAGGATAATCCCCCCCAAAATGAACAGTACGCCACTCCACCGACGTGGACTAATACGCTCATGCAGCAAAAATCGAGATGCTAAAAGAATGGTAACGTTATTAATGCTGCTTAATGGAAAAGCAAAACTTAGCGCTACATGGGAAATAAACGCCAACCAACCAACGAAAGCGAAAATTTGCATTAATAACCCCACAATAACCTTTTTGCTGGTCACCATGTCTCCAGCAAAAGCGGCCAACCGTTTAACTTTACTGAAGTTATCGCCAGATCTTCGCTGGCTTGCTCCCTTTTTAAGCATCACTGATCCGAAAGCATTAAAAAAGAGAACTAGTGAAAATAATGCCAAGGTCTCAAAAGATTGCATATGTTAAAGTTCTTAAAAGATTGATTATTGGGATCATGAGAATGCCAAAACACTCAATTACCATTGACTGAAATTGAGTCGGATGGGACTTGCAAATGGGCAACAGGAAGACATGTTTTTCAAGTAAAGCTTTTATCTATTCCATGTCGGAAACAGGCAACTCTGATTGCAGAACTTCAAGTAGAGCCCGGTTCTCCTCATCATCTGAAACAATAAAGACGCCAAAAACAATAAAGCAAATGCCAATAATTTGATTCCAGTGTATCGGCTCATTTAACATCCATGACGCACATAAAGGAACCGTAGCGTAGACCAAAGAGGTCATTGGATGCGCAAAACTCAAATCCACCTTAGAAATGAGTGTGAGCCATGTGGAAAAAGCAAGAATTAAAGCAGCGACACCAATGCCCACAAATGGATTTGAACCTAACAGGAAAATATATTTCAAAATATCCAAAATACTTTTTGTTGGAAACTCACCTAGATGCGTAACACCAACTTTGAAGAATATTTGTGCAGCAGTATCAAGTAAGAGTAAAAATGCAATTAAAAGCAGCACTTCTAAGCTTAAGTTCGTTGGTAACCGCATATCAATTATTTTTAGCCGAATTTGAAGCTGGGTCAAAGTTACCGTAAGCCAACATGCGTGATGCCAACTTTAAAATCGGGTTAACGAAACCGTTACGGTGTTTAAATAAGATATATGTTTTTTCTAATGTGGCACCTAAACTTATTTTGCTTTCATAACTGGCTTGACCGCTCTGGAAAGTATGGAAGCCATCACGTATACACATTTGAATGTTGTATATCCAACTCAGACTGTATAGATTGACCTGTTTACTCAACTCATAATCCATGCCGATATATTTATCCATAAGCACACCATTACCATATAGCAGGCAATTAAATCCAATGAGTTTCTCTTGAGCATAATAGAGTACGAATCTACATTGGTTTGGCATCAACCCAGCCAATGATTCAAAAAACTCTAAAGTAAGTTTTTCAAACTTCAGTTCACTTTTTTCGTAACAATTCAGGTATAGCTGATAAATTTTCTCTATGTGTGGCGGTAGTCCGTTATGCTCTTCTATGCGTAACTGATCAAGTGCTTTAAGTTTACGACGCAAATTTTTGCGCGTGTTATAACTCAATGTAGCTAAATATTCGTCCAAATCTTTATATTGGATTAGATTTTTTGCTATCGGCATATTCTCCACGCTGGCATATCCATCTAAAGCAAGTATTGGCTGCAGTTGTTGAATATCGGCTGCGATTAAATCTTTAAATGCAATTACCTTCGCGTCCTCACGCTCCGCAACCTCGTCTAACTTTTTCGAGAGTGCTTTAACCATTTCAGCATCTAAAGGTTGATCTTTAAAAAACCCAATCTGCGCAGAATCAGTGACTGCAGAACCCACACAAAGTAATCGTATCGTCATTAAATTGGGAAACCATTTGCTGATGCGTTGCGTCAATGTTTTCATAGATCCCTGGACGGTAGTATCTAAGGCGTAATCCATTACAAATATTGGTGCTATGCATACAACTGCACCTCCTTTTGATAAGGAAATATAGCCAGTTTTAAATCCTGATATTTTTCCCGCTTCGAATGCTAGATGATAGCGGTACCCCTCTAAAGAATTAGGCAGCAAACGCTGCCAAGTCATTTCGTCATATTTAGCAGCGGTAAACGTGTAATGAGATTCATAAAGCGTAGGCTCGGATTGACCATAACTAAGCATAAGTTCCATATTTAATTCGTTTTCTTCAAAATTAAGGATGCACCAGTTCCACCAAAAGCAAATGAGTTTGACATTGCATATTGAAGGTCAGGTAATTTTCTGGACACATTGGGGACATAATCTAAATCACACTCCAAATCAGCCTGCTTCAGGTTAATTGTAGGAGGCAAGGTGTTTGTATTAAGCGATAGGGTAGTAATGATGGCTTCAAGCGCGCCTGCTGCACCCATCAAATGCCCGTGCATTGATTTGGTTGAGCTCATACTTAGCCGGTAAGCATAATCACCGAAGACTTTTTTAACGGCATTGGTTTCTGTGAGGTCATTGAGTTGCGTACCAGTGCCGTGGGCATTGATATACTGTATTTCACAAGGTGGTAGATTTGCATCATTTAGCGCTGCCCGCATAGTGGCGGCCTGCCCCGTAACTGATGGCTGCGTTATGTGGTTACTGTCATTAGCCGTACCATACCCGGCTATTTCAGCATAAATATTTGCTCCACGCGCTACGGCATGCTCATAAGACTCCAGCACCAACATTGCTGCACCGTCTGCCAAGACCAGACCTGTACGATTCGCGGAAAACGGTTTACAAGAGGCACTCAAGTCATCAGGATCTTCTTCAGCAAGCGTTCTGAGCGCTTCCCACGCTTTTATGCTGCCATAGGTTAGAAACGCTTCACTGCCGCCGGCAAGCATCACATCTGCATAGCCGTGGCGAATCAACCTGGCAGCTTCGCCAATCGCAATCGCTGAAGACGAACAAGCCGTAGAAAATGTCTGGTTTGGCCCGGTAACCTGACAATCGAGTGCAATGGCAGACGCTGCAGCGTTATACATACTCATCAGCACCGTAAAAGGCTTGATTCTATTGGCACCATCGCGGTAAAGCCTGATATATCCATCTTCAAGTGATTGCGCACCGCCCATGCCCGTGCCAAGGTAAACACCCATCCGCGGCCTTAATACATCAGTGATAACCAAATCTGCGTGCTTGATGGCTTCTAGACTAGTATGTAGCGCCAACTGACTTACACGATCCAGCATTGAGTATTTGTGTCTAGTGAAATGTTCAGCCGGGTCAAATAAGGATTGAGCAGCAATTTTGCAATCCAACTGATCGATAAATGGCACATCTAAACGCTTGATGCCCGAAACACCTGCAAATACATTACGTGTCAGATCTGCCAGCTCACCAAGCGGCGACACTGCGCCCAAGCCAGTAATAACAACACGCTTACGCTGTGAGGTAACAGTCATTATTAATTTGATGAAACAATTAATCGATGCAGTAATACAGACACATCTTCCAGCGTTTCAATTTTAATCTGGTCGCTTGGCACTTTGATTTTGAAGTAGTCTTCTGCACTAAAAATCAAGTCAAATGTATCCAACGAATCCAAACCAAGTTCTTTTAGATTGCTATCAGGCTTTATCGTAGAACGATCCACATCGATTTTATCTGCAATCAAACCAGTTAATACCTGCTTAACTTCATCGAGGCTATATGTTTGTGTAGACATCTTGCTCATCCCTTTTTATTAAGTATTTTGCATTATTGAAAAGTGCGCAAAACCACTGATCTTTTGCACCTGTTCTTTACAAAAGTGCGCTGTGCGTCTGGCTATATCGTCTTTGCGTTTATCAAGCGTCAACACGTGATATGTGTCATCTACAAAAAATGTTTCAATTGTTTGCGATGAAATCTTGGCTTTGGCATAGTGCGCATTCTTAACACTGGCAATATCATCTTCAGTAGAGTGAACTATTAATGTTGGCGTCGTTACGTTTTTCAATTCTTTTTTTGTCGCCTTGATTAAACGTACACTTTCCAAAATAACGGTTGCCGGTATTTTGAAATAACCCACTTTATCAGCGGCTTCACTGTCGCGGTTCTCTAAAACGGCATGTACCATTGCACGCACACGTTCATCTTTGATGCCATAAGGTGCGGTTTCTTCCCACTGCATAAAATACTTAAGTGGGGTATACAAAACCAACGGTAGAAGGAATATTTGCTTGAATCTCGGAACATTCCACCCATCGTAAAAAAATGTAGTAGAAAGCAGGATTACGCCTGCGACTTCAGTTTTTTTTCTGGCTGCCAGCATCAAGGCTATGAGCGAGCCCATACATAACCCAACCACAAAAACATGTTCACATTCCGCTTTCAGTGCATTGAACGCATCCTCAATCGACTTATACCAGTCCAGCCATTTGGTTGCGGTCAAGTCTTCAATAGTTGCGCAGTGTCCTGCAAGTTCCGGGCAGGCAACGGTAAAGCCCTGCCTTGCAATGACCTTTCCAAACTGCTTCATTTCCGTAGGTGTGCCAGTTAAACCGTGTATCAGCAATACACCAACGCGGCCTTTTCTCTCTATAAATCCGACTGAACCTAACAGCGCATCTATATTTCGATTAAGCTTGCCAGCTGAGGCTTCATTAAGTTTATCGATCAATTTTTCTTCGTTCATCATTGAAATTCTTGTCATATATAGCTTCCACTCACAAACAGCATGCCTGTGATAATCAAACTAACACCGAACCAACGTTTACGGCTCACCCGCTCTTTCAGAAACCAGGCAGAGGCGAGCAGGATGAAGATATTATTAGCACTGGAAAGCGGCGTTGCGATGTTAAGCGGGGTAATAGATAAAAACGCCAGCCATACAATGGCTTCCATTACCATTGTTACAACACCGAGCACTATCAATCTGGATGCGATTGCCAGTTTAAGTGTTTGCCAATGCCCGTAAAAACCCGGAAGTGTCGAAGGTGAAAAGTGATTAGTACCTTTTTTAAAAAAGATATTACCCAGCGTATCCAACGTCATGGCAGTGCCAAACAGACAAATTGATTTAATACTCAATAACATTTTGCAGACATCTCTTTATACAAAACCAAGCGCTTCCGCGAGTTTAAAGTTAGCCCGGGCATTCACTACGTTCGCTTGTTGCTGGCGGTTCATACGCCATGCATCAGCTGGACGGTCAAGCATGGATCCTATCCACTTTAACGGTGATGTGAATGTCGGCGGCGAGTAATCGCCAACAGTATCGGCACCTACGATATTGTGAGATTCGGCTATCGCTTTAATGCAGCTTGTTACGGTATCTAAAGGCAAAGTTCCCTGCTCCCAGTTTGTGATAGCATCCAGCTGCCTCAAACAATCCTTATCAACACTTACGTAAACATCATCTGTCGTTACTGTATCCAGGATTTCCTGGATACCAGCCTGCAAGTCTATTTTCAGCGCAGACCCCAGACACACGTTTTCCTGATGGTCTTGCGGCTGTATCTCTATTGGCAAATATGGCAAAAGTACAATTTTTTTCAGCAGGTAACTTTCAACATCGCCCGCTAAAAAACGCTCACCGACCAGATCGCCATTCTCAAGACCTATAATCACAATCCGTTCAATTTGCGGCAAACGGGCTGCCGTATATACCCAGTTGCCACAATGATATTTGTGTGGCGGACGCATCCAGTCCGGGTGATTATCAAACAGCACCAGCGTGAGCGGTGATTGATGTTGCTCCAGCAATGCCATGGTTAAATGATGGTAATCACCAGAGCCTAACAGGCTAAATTGCCGGTCTGTTTCAAGGCGCATTAATTTGCTGGCTTTCTTGAAATTACGTTCACTACTCCATAGTCTTACTGAACGCCTGAAAGGAAGCATTGATATCACATTCAACTGGGCATGAAAGCGCTGTAAAAACTCATACTGCGCAGTCAGGCTGTGGTCAAAATTAAAAACAGTGATTCCTTTCATGCCACTCATACAAATAACTTATTGGGCACCACAACGCTTCAGCAATGCCTCAAACAATTGAATACCCAGATCGATCTCTTCATTGGTGATGAGTAAAGACGGTGCCAAGGTAATAACATTCTTCTGATAACCGCCAATGTCCAATACCAAGCCGTATTTTTTGCCTCCAATGTTAATATCGCCCTTCAAACCCTCATTGAACATACGGTCGGCTAATGCACGGCTTGGCGTGAAGCCATCTTCAGTACAAAGCTCGATACGCAGTGCAAGTCCCAGGCCACTGACATCACCCACAACTTTCCAGCGTGATTTCAGCTCCTGGATACGCTTCAGGAAGTACGCGCCGCGTTCACGGATCTGTGGTTCAAAATCATGCTCCTGGGTCATTTTCATGACTTCAAGTGCTACAGAAGTTCCCAGTGGATTTGACGCAAATGTAGAGTGCGTAGTGCCAGGCGGGAATTTCTGCGGATTGATGTATTCTTCTTTAGCCCAGATGCCGGACAATGGATTCAAGCCGTTGGTAATCGCCTTACCAAAAACAAATACGTCAGGAACAATGTTGAAATTTTCCCAGGACCAAAGCTTGCCGGTTCTGTAAACGCCCATTTGAATTTCATCTGCTACCAGCAAAATGTTGCGTTTTTTGAGGCTTTCCTGCAGTTTCTGCATGTAGCCTTCAGGTGGAATAATGTAGCCGCCGGTACCTTGTACAGGTTCAATGTAAAAAGCACCAAACTCGCTTTCTTTAGCCTTTTCATCCCATACCGACTGGTATTCAGTCTCGAATAGTTTTTCAAATTCTTTGTGGCAATACGTATCGCAAGTTTCAACCTTCATGTCATACGGACAACGGAAGCAGTATGGGTATGGCACAAAGTGTGCGCGATCGGCAAAGTTGCCAAAACGGCGACGGTAACGGTAGCTGGAAGTAATTGCCGAGGCGCCTAAAGTGCGGCCATGATACCCGCCCATAAAAGCAAACTGGTGTGTTTTCCCAGTATGATTACGTACCAGTTTCAGTGAATCTTCGATCGCCTGCGCCCCACCCACATTGAAATGCACACGGCCTTTTTCACCATATTTATCTTCCATGTACTTACAGATTATTTCTGCCAGATCCACTTTTTCTTTATGCAAATATTGGCTTGCAAGCTGTGGCAGAGTGTCGATCTGTTTTTTTAGGTTATCGCTGATCCGCTTGTTCTTATAGCCAAAATTTACAGCCGAGTACCACATCTGCCAGTCAAGGTAAGGTGTATTGTTTTCGTCAAATAAAAAACTGCCCTCACAATTTTCAAACACTTTAGGTGGGTCTGCATAATTCACAGTATCGCCATGCGAGCAATACTTGTTGTTTTTATCCAGGATTTCGATGATTTTGGTGTCCATGTGATTCTTTCGTTCTTAAAATTAAATGAATGCTGAATATGAATGTCTTACGCAACCAGGTTTTTAGCAGATGGGTTGAGCGGCCATTTTTTGGCAACACCCCACTCCTTAACAACATCTAAAACCTCGGCAAAGGTCTGGAAGCGCCTGAAAGCAATATTTTCCAGTTCACAATGTTTAATAAGCTTGCCTTTGGCAAACACAATGTCAGCATGCTTGGCAAGGCAATAATCAGATTTGCCATCACCGATCAACACTATTGGGCCATCAACATCTGCTGACAATTGTTCGGCTATCTGGCACTTACAAACGCCGTTGCCGGCTTTGCAATGTATATTGCGGTATGGGTAGCTGATGGATACACCATTAGGCCTGAAATGGAGCTTATTTGCATAAATCGGCATACGGGGAATTGCAGCATTGTGTGTTGCAACATCAATCGCATGATCCAATCCATCACTGACAATTGCTACTTTGGAAAACTGGCTGATATGTTTATAAAATGGAATGAAGCTGGCATCTAACTGAATACCGCGGAAGAAGTTTTCAAGCGTAACTTGATCTACTTTCACCAGATCCAGTTGCTGCTGCATACAGTCAATTGCAGTGATATCACCTTTTAACCAATCAGTTTCAAGAACTTTCCACCTGTCATCAGCAAACCGTTCCAACATGGCATCTACTGTGTCGCCCACAGAAAGGGTGCCGTCAAAATCAATAACAAAAAGCATTAGAATCCTTTACAGCCAGGTTTAAATTAAACTAACAATTGTCATTTTATTTGAAGATAACTTACGTTTTACTTACGCTCCTCTGGAGTAGTAGGAACAAAGCTTTGAACCCTGATTGAATTGGCCTCTAACTTTATCCAGCTTTATTGGAATGTTTGGCAAGAAACCCCAGCACATGTGGCCAGTTAATGATTTTCACGCCTTCTTCTTGCTGTTTAGCTTGTATGGATTGATGCAAAGACTTCATTTGAGTCCAGTGGTGCTTGGGGCGGTAATGATGCTCTGCATGGTAGCCATTGTTCAGCCACAACCAGTTGTAAATTGGGTTGTAACAACTAACGCCCCACGTGATTGGCTTGTCTGGATTAGAACCCAGATGCTCGTAATATCCATTTAATGCGCTGAGCGAATGTCCTAGATAGTAGAAAGCGACATAAAACAATCCCAGCTTCCAATTCAGCAAAAACAAGCCACCGATCAATATGAACACACTCACCAATTCAAAAACCGCAAAATTTGCCAAAAATGGATTCAACCTACGAATACCTTGTGTAATAACTTTTGGATCATCACGAAAAAAACTTAAAAATGCATATTTAAAAGCAGGTTCAGGCATATTATTCTTACCATGCCGGTAAATTGAAATCCAATCTACAGTTTTGCCATCGGCACCAATGTGGTCGTTGTTTCCAATATGATGCTGGCGGTGCACATAGTCATACATGGTCTGGGAAAATCCCATCGTGATAGATTCTAAAAAACTAAAAAAACGATTCAGAATATTAGATTTAAAATAAGCATTATGGATAAAGTTATGCGATACACTGTTTATATTCCAGGCAATGCTAAAAGCATAAAAAATTCCTGTCAGGGCATTAACCCACCAAGGCAGATAAGCAAATAACGCAAGCATGCATAGAACATAGCCGAAATGCACTAAACCCATAACTACTGGTATGCTGTCCCAATAACTGTGCGCAAAAATGTAAAGATTTTTATTTTTCATTCCGTTCGATTTGCCTGGTAGGTGTTGAAGTTAAAAATATAAAATTAAATATTCTTAAGTTTTCGTGAAGCCATTATGGTTATAAGTAACTTACATTTCCCTTACAGCAGTTAAACTCTTTCAGATTAAAAAACATGCGAATCTTATTAGTTGAAGATGATGAAATTCTTGGAAACGCAACCAGTAGTTACCTGCGGAACACTGGATATTCTGTTGATTGGATAAAAGATGGCAAACAGGCAGATCTTGCATTGCATGAGGATGTTTATGATGCTGTAATCCTTGATCTAGGATTGCCCAATATGGATGGCATAGCGATTCTAAAAAAACTACGCGCCAGAAAAAAACACTTAGGTGTAATCATTTTGTCGGCAAGAGATAGCCTTGAAGATCGTATAGCAGGCCTTGATTTTGGAGCAGACGATTATTTAGTTAAGCCAGTTAAGTTAGCTGAGTTAGCTGCTCGATTACGTGCACAAATACGCAGGCATCATTCAATCCTAGCAACAACTATCGAATATCCTCCGATAGTATTTCATGTCAAAGATCGTTTGGTAACCTATCAGAATAAACCACTTGGATTATCACCAAGGGAGCTTAGTTTACTTGAAACCTTATTGCTGCGTATTGGCAAACTTGTAAGTAAAGAAAACCTACTGGAAAACATTAGTGATTGGGACGATAGTCTGGGTATTAATGCCATTGAAGTTTATATGCACAGATTGAGAAAAAAACTATTGGCTGTAGGGATCGAGATTCGAACGATTAGAGGCTTAGGGTATATTCTGGAAAAAAAAGAACTTAACAATTAAGGTATTTTATATAAAATCAATTTTATGCAAATCAAACAAGCCTCATTACGTACGAGAATATTAAGCTGGCTTATGCCGCTAATGCTTCTATTAATTGTAATTGATAGCACAATACTTCATAGGATTGCTTTAAATACCCTTGAAAAGGAGTTGGATGCGGATTTGTACGGGTCTGTAACAGATATATCCGAATATCTGGAAGAATTTGGGTTAAAAGCTAAAAATATTGAAATATTAGAAAATGCGAGCAGAATTTTATTAAATGATGAAATTGACAAAGTGCTGTATTGCATTTCAGATGAAAAAGGAACTTTAATAGGAGGTAATAGTGACCTTTTTGAGAAATCAAAAAATAAAATAATAAAGTCAAATACCACCCCTTACTTTTTTTTCACAAAAGTTAATAACGAAAAATATAGGGTGGTAAGCTCAGCTTTTAATTCCAACAATGGTTTGGATACCCAAAAAATAAATATACTGGTCGGTGTGACACTTAAACGCCGGGATACATTAGCAAACAAGGTTTTGATGGGACTAGTGATTCCTCAATTACTGCTTGTTTTAGTTTCTTTTATTATCATTCCAGTTAGTGTGAAAAAAGGTCTGGCACCTTTAAGTGATTTACAAGATCAAGTATCTAAGCGCTCTGAAAAGAATTTAACGCCAATAGATTTACCAAATATTCCTGAGGAGGTTTTTTTATTAACCAAGTCAGTCAATCATTTGATGCAGCAGTTACAAAATTTAATATCAGTGCAAAACCGCTTTATTGCAGACGCTGCCCATCAATTGAGGACTCCTCTCGCAGGCGCTTTGGCACAACTTGAACTGGCAGAGCTCGGGGGTAATGCCGATTTATTAAAATCCACATTACCCATAGTACATTTAAGCTTAGACCGTTTGTTACACACCGTTAATCAATTGCTGGTTTTGGCAAAAAGCCAACCTGAAGCCATTGCCATGATTAAAATGTCACCCATTGATTTAAAATCAATAGCAAAAGCAGTTATATCCGATATGACGCTTACCGCAATCCAAAAAGAAATTGATCTAGGTTTCCAATCCAGCGAAACCCCTGCTTTTATAACAGGAAATGCCGAGCGGCTGACCGCCTTGCTTTACAACTTGGTAGATAATGCTATTCGCTACACTCAAGCTGGTGGGGAAGTAACGGTATCTGTTATGGAAACAGATGATAAAGTGGTGTTAAGTGTCGCAGATAATGGTCCAGGTATTAGCAGTGAAGAACGGGGTAAAGCTTTTGACAGATTTCACCGCGTAATAGATTCCGGGCAAGAAGGTAGTGGTTTGGGGTTGGCAATTGTGAAAGAGATTGCTGATTTGCATGGTGCCATCATTGCTGTTACTGATGAAGCTGAACATAAAGGACTTCAGGTATTTGTCAGTTTTAATAAACACAATAATGACGAAGTTAAAGTTTAATCAGTTTTAGCTTTAATAAATTAAACCAGTTTTTTTATTTGTATTTTCAAATCGTCAATATAGGTAAATACCGTTGAAATAACGAATAGACTTAAAAAAGTCGATGTCACGAAACCGCCAATCATAGCTGAAGCATAGGTAAACGAAATGACATATATTATCCTTACTTTAGCCGGTAGCAATAGGTAGCATGCTTGCAGTCATGGCAATAGTCGTTATCACGATTGGTCTTACCCGTTTATAACAAGCCGCTAGTAACGAATCCTTGTGACTTAATCCTCGCTCTTGTTGAGCCAAGATTGCGTATTCCACTTGTAATGTCGAGTTTTTAGCGGCGATTCCCATTAGCAATATGGGGCTAATAAAAAAGCCTTAAAGTTTCCTCTAAGGCTTTTTGAGCTACATAACCAATTAAGATTGAAAAGTTACGTATTTATTCTGCACAAATAATCTGGCAATTAAGCAAAGTTAGCTGAGGCAAAATCCCAGTTAGCTAATGAAGCCAGGAATACTTCAACGAATTTAGCACGCGCATTGCGGTAATCAATGTAATAAGCGTGTTCCCATACGTCAATAGTGAGTAATGCTTTGTCAACTGTTGTTAGTGGTGTGCCGGCAGGCCCCATGTTTACAATGTCTACTGAACCATCCGCTTTTTTCACTAACCATGTCCAGCCTGAGCCGAAGTTGCCGACAGCTGATGCCTGGAACGCTTTTTTGAATTCGTCGAATGAACCCCATTTTGCGTTGATAGCATTTGCTAATGCGCCGGTTGGTGCGCCGCCGCCGTTTGGCTTCATGCAGCTCCAGAAGAAAGTGTGGTTCCAGACTTGTGCAGAGTTGTTATATAAGCCGCCGGAAGATTTTTTAATGATGTCTTCTAAACTTGCGTTTTCAAACTCGGTACCTTTGATCAGGTTGTTTAAGTTAGTTACGTAAGTTTGGTGATGCTTACCATAGTGATACTCAAATGTTTCTTCAGAAATGTGTGGTACCAGCGCGTTTTTTGCATAAGGTAATGCAGGTAATTGGTGTTCCATGATAGGTCCTTTATTCGTGAAATAAATCTGAACGGTTATTGTGCCATAATAACAGTGTATTTTAGTAGGGTATTATTGCAAATCAAGCTATTTTTTCTTGGCTCTGGG
>JBAQME010000300.1:0-2262 GCA_049302535.1 Methylotenera sp. | reverse complement strand
TGGATTATGCGCTGTCATTAATACACAGTTTTATGTATTCAAACTCAAACTGCAATTTCTGACAAGGATAACACTTTGTTAGTTCTTTCAGATTTTTACTAAATCAAAACACTCCCACATAAGTTTGTTATTCCAATAAATTATATAAATATACATATATATTATTTATATAACTTAACGCCCATTGGTAGAATCTCGCAAAATTTCAATTAATTAAAACAACATGAAAGCCAGCCAATGAAAATAACGTACAAACTATTACCGCTACTTGCAGTTTTTGCAGGCACCAATGCTCATGCCACCGATGGCTACTTTGCGCACGGCTACGGCGTAAAATCCCAGGGTATGGGCGGCGTAGGTATCGCCCTGCCGCAGGATGCAATCGCGGCAGCAAGCAACCCGGCGGGCTTAGGTTTAGTGGGAGATCGTCTTGATTTTGGCGTAACCTGGTTTCGCCCAATTCGTGAAGCTGAAGTTTCCGGTAATGCAGGCCCTGCAAATAACGGCACTTTCAAAGGCAATGACACTAAAAACTTTTTCATTCCGGAGTTTGGCTATAACAAAGTAATCACGCCTGAAGTAACTTTGGGGGTCAGCGTTTATGGCAATGGCGGCATGAATACCGACTACAACAAACCGATTCCATTATTAGGCACCACGAAACCTGGTATTGATCTAGCCCAGTTGTTCATTGCACCTACCGCGACATGGAAAATTACACCATCAAACACACTGGGCGTTTCATTGAATTTAGCCTACCAGCGTTTTGAAGCAACAGGCCTGCAAAATTTTGACAATGCAAGCTATAGCAATGCTCCAGGCAAAGTCACGAACAAAGGGCACGACTCATCTTACGGCGCAGGTGTGCATGTAGGCTGGATTGGCCAACTGAATGACGTAGTGACATTAGGTGCCACTTACCAGAGTAAAACTTACATGAGTAAGTTTGATAAGTACAAAGGCTTATTTGCTGAAGATGGTGACTTTGATGTTCCCGCAACTTACGGCATAGGTATTGCCGTCAAGGCAACACCTGCATTAACAGTAGCGGCGGACGTGCAGCGCATTGAATATAGCGATGTAAATTCCGTTGGGAACCCGATCAGCAACCTGACAGTAAAAGGCCATAAACTTGGTACAAACAAAGGCGGTGGTTTTGGCTGGAATGATGTTACGGCGGTAAAATTAGGGGCTAGCTATGCATGGAACGAGAATTTAACCGTGCGTGCCGGGTACAATCACTCTACCCAGCCTATCCCTGAAAAAGAGACATTCTTCAATATCCTAGCGCCAGGTGTCGTCCAAAATCACATCACACTGGGCGCAACGTATGCATTAGCAGACAAATCCGAATTGTCATTCGCTTATGTACATGCATTTGAAGACAAAGTACGTGGCAGCGGCTCCATTCCATCAAGCTTCGGCGGCGGCGAGTCAAACCTGAAAATGTATGAAGATTCACTAGGCGTTGCCTACGGCTGGAAGCTTTAATTTAATATATAATGCTATCCATAAGGTCGCGTACATAACGTACGCGGCCTGTTTTCATTTATGCTGAACTGAACATTATGTTAATCGACTGGAACAACTTTACACCATGGACGGCACTCGCAGGTGGCGCACTCATCGGCGTGGCATCGGCATTATTTGTGCTGTTTAATGGACGAATCGCAGGCATTACCGGCATCTTGGGCGGACTGCTCAGACCAAAAATCCGCGATATAGGCTGGAGGCTGGCATTCATACTGGGGTTAATTGCTGCGCCACTGATATGGCAGTTATTTGCACCGTTACCTGCTATCCAGATCGACGCAGGCAACACCTTGCTCGCAATAGCCGGACTTGTCGTCGGCATTGGCACTCGCTATGGTTCCGGTTGCACCAGCGGCCATGGCGTTTGCGGCATTTCCCGTTTGTCACCCCGTTCCATCGTTGCCACGCTAGCTTTCATGGGTACTGGATTTTTAACGGTATATGTCGTACGTCACATACTGGGAGCATAAGCCATGAAAAAGCATATAAGCAACATCTCCGCCCTCTTGTTCTCCTTGCTCGCCGGCTTGATATTCGGCATCGGACTGATCTTGGCTGGCATGGCGAATCCTGCCAAAGTTCTTGCCTTTCTTGACTTGGCGGGCTTATGGGACCCCTCCTTGGGACTAGTCATGGGCGGTGCCATAGCCGTTGGTTTGATCGCATTTACTATCGCAAAAAAACGCAACCTCAGTTATCTGGGATTTTCCATTCAATTACCCACCAACC
>JBAQME010000299.1:0-2690 GCA_049302535.1 Methylotenera sp. | reverse complement strand
GCCGGTTCCATACGTTGACCAGTGAATTGTTCGATTTTACGCAGGATATGGCGATCCATATTAGATGCAAATGAAATTGCAATACCTGTAGCGCCGGCACGGCCGGTACGGCCAATACGGTGCACGTAGTCTTCAGCGAATTTAGGTAAATCGTAATTGATCACGTGTGAGATGCCTGCTACGTCAATTCCGCGTGCTGCAACGTCAGTTGCTACCAACACTTTTACATCACCATGACGTAGTTTTGTTAAGGTGCGGTTACGTGCGCCTTGTGTCATGTCACCGTGCAAAGCTGCTGTTTTGTGGCCAGCTGCATACAAGTCTTCAGCCAATACATCCGCGTGGCGTTTGGTTGAAGTGAAGATAATGGTTTGGTTAACTTCCGGAGCAATCAACAGATGTTCCAGCAGTTTGTTTTTGTGAGTCATGTCATCAACAAAGTGCAAACGCTGCTCGATGTTGGCATGTTTTTCTTTTTGCTGCGCGATCTCGATAGTTTTTGGATTGCGCAGGATGTCACGTGCAATACGGCCGATGTTGCCATCTAAGGTTGCAGAGAATAACAAGGTTTGACGCTCTGTTGGCAATGCTTCACAGATACGCTCAACATCAGGCATAAAGCCCATGTCCAGCATGCGGTCAGCTTCATCTAAAACCAGCATTTGCAGGCGTGATACGTCAATACGGCCACGCTCAAGATGGTCAATAAAGCGGCCTGGGGTTGCCACCAGAATATCCAAAGGTTGTGACAGCAGTTTGTTTTGCAGTGGGTAAGGCATGCCACCCACGATACTTACTGTACGTGCACGGATATATTTACCATATTTACGTGCAGATTCATTTACCTGAGCAGCAAGTTCACGTGTTGGTACCAATACCAGAATACGTGGGCCACGGCTTTTAGATTCGTGTGGAGTTGCTAATAAGTTAAGTGCAGGCAAAGTGTAAGCTGCGGTTTTGCCGGTACCGGTCTGCGCTGATGCCATTAAGTCACGGCCTGCGATTACTTCTGGAATGGCCTGTGCCTGGATAGGTGTAGGCGTTGTGTAGCCTGCCTCTTCAATAGCGCGTAGGATGGTTGGGTGTAAATTTAAAGATTCAAAAGACAAAATAGTCCCTTTCAAAAAAATCAAAAAAGGGCGCAAGCAAATACATCTATGTTTCTAGTCATGCAAAAAACATAACGCAAAAAGCAGATTTCAAAAATATATTGAGATGCTTCATTTACCAGCGCACGGGCATAGCCGCTAACCAGTAAAGATAGATTTACAATTAAATCTAAAGATAGTCGCTTCAAAATTTCACGAGCGACCGAGGGTCAGGGCGATGAATCTAAAACTTTTTATGTTAAGTAAAGTTCTAAGTTGTGCGCATTATAGGCATAAATTACATATTGTCAAAGCTTTATTACATATAAGTAAAAGTTTTTGTGCTTAATGTGTTAAAATCGCCGCCTTTCAAATGAACCGGTAGCAATACATGTCACGTAATTTAAGAAACATCGCAATTATCGCCCACGTTGACCATGGTAAAACAACCATGGTGGACAAACTGCTTCAGCAAGCAGGTACTTTCTCATCTCACCAGCAAGTCACCGAGCGCGTGATGGACAGTGGCGATATTGAAAAAGAACGTGGCATTACTATTCTGGCTAAAAACACAGCGCTAAACTACGAAGGTACACACATTAACGTGGTAGATACCCCGGGCCACGCCGACTTTGGTGGCGAGGTGGAGCGCGTATTAGGTATGGTGGATGGTGTGGTGCTGCTGGTTGACGCGGTAGAAGGCCCGATGCCGCAAACACGTTTTGTGACGAAAAAAGCTTTGGCACTTGGTTTGAAACCGATTGTGGTAATTAACAAGGTTGACCGTCCGGGCGCACGTCCTGATTGGGTGATCAACCACACGTTTGACCTGTTCGCCAATTTGGGTGCAACTGATGAACAATTGGATTTCCCCGTAGTGTATGCATCAGCTTTAAATGGCTTTGCAACCTTGGATATGAAGGTTGAAAGCGACAATATGCGCCCATTGTTTGAAACCATCTTAAAACATGTTGAGCCGCCTAAAGGTGACAGCAATGCACCTTTGCAATTGCAAATTTCAGCGTTGGATTATTCTACCTATACTGGCCGATTAGGCATTGGGCGCGTACGTAATGGTCGTATCAAGCCTGGTCAAGTGGTTACAGTGATGAACCAAGAGACGCAAGTTGCCCAAGGCCGCATTAACCAAGTGTTGGGTTTTAGAGGTTTAGAGCGCGTTGCTGTAGAAGAAGCCGAAGCTGGTGATATCGTTATTGTTTCTGGTTTGGATGATATTGGCATTGGCTTTACCGTTTGCGACCGTGAAAAACCGGTTGGTTTGCCACATTTAGGTGTGGATGAGCCAACATTGACTATGGACTTTATGGTGAACACATCACCATTGGCAGGTACTGAAGGTAAATTTGTAACTTCACGCCAAATTCGTGACCGTTTAACTAAAGAGTTATTAGTAAATGTGGCTTTACGTGTTGAAGATACAGCAGATGCTGATGTATTCCGTGTTTCAGGTCGTGGTGAATTGCACTTAACGATTTTATTAGAGAACATGCGCCGTGAAGGTTTTGAAATGGCGGTTGGTAAACCAAAGGTTGTGTACCGTGAAATTAACGGTGAAAAATGTGAGCCATATGAAATCCTGAC
>JBAQME010000298.1:0-2623 GCA_049302535.1 Methylotenera sp. | reverse complement strand
TGCCCGGTGTATCGGTAATGCTCATGGTGTCATCAATATCAAAACGCTGCTGGCTCTTGGTAACGGCCGGCTCGTCGCCCACTTTTGCAATACGGCGGTTGAGCAGGGCGTTCATCAGCGTGGATTTTCCCACGTTTGGAATGCCCATAATCATGATGCGCAATGGCTTTAAGTGTGTGCCGCGGTGTGGCGTGATTTTGCGACAGAGTGCGGGGATTTTTTTTGCATCACCCGGTTTTTTACATGATAGGGCTACGGCTTTGGTATTGGGCTGCGCATTGAAATAATTAAGCCAGGCCTGGGTAACGTCGGGGTCGGCAAGATCAGCCTTGTTCAGAATTTTGAGCTGTGGGCGCTGGCGAAACAGCCGCATTTCATCAATCATCGGATTGTGGCTGGCAGCGGGCACGCGCGCATCCAACACCTCAATCACCATGTCGGTAAATTCCATGGTCTCTTCGGCTTTTTTGCGTGCTTGGGTCATGTGACCCGGATACCACTGAATTGCCATTATTACTCCGTTTGAAAATGCAAAAAATACTTTGTTGGCATCGTTTTGGCGTATGAATAATGAGCTTTAGCTCATATATTCTACGGACAAGCCAAATGCTGGTTCGCCGTACAAAAACGTACTGTCTTCAACTCGCCTTCGTGTCTTTTTTGATTTTGAAACGGAGGCCAGTTTCAGCTAGACCGTATTTTAGCATTGAGTGCTTCAATTCAAATTTTTATCTGCGTTCATCTTTGATTGTCTACGATTGATTTGTTTTTGGCTTAAAATGTCACCATGACAAATATTCCTGAAATAAGACCCAACCAATCCATAGAACTGCTTAAAGCGCTGCATATACTCACGCGCGATGGCAAGCTCAATCAAGATAGTCGGCGTAAGCTTAAGCAGGTATACCACCTGGTTAATTTTATTGAGCCACTGTTCAATGATGTATTGGCTAGCAATCCTAACCCGGTATTGGTGGATCATGGTGCCGGTAAATCTTACCTGGGTTTTATTCTGTATGACTTGCTGTTAAAACAGTTGAGTGCAGGGGAAGTAATCGGCATAGAAACACGTGCTGAACTTGTAGAAAAATCCAGGGCTTTGGCTGCGCAATTAGGTTTTTCACGTATGCGCTTTGAGCACCTGACCGTGGAAGAATCCATTACTTCCGATACTATTCCAGCCAAAGTGGATATTGTCACAGCATTGCATGCCTGTAATACCGCTACAGATGATGCGATTCAGTTTGGGCTGAAAAAACAGGCTAAATATATGGTACTGGTGCCCTGTTGCCAAGCCGAAGTGGCGGAAGTATTAAGACAGCATAAAAACGAAAGTTTTGGTAAAACGCCATTGAGTGAAATCTGGCGCCATCCTATCCATACCCGTGAGTTTGGCAGTCAGATCACCAATGTGTTGCGCTGCTTGCAGTTAGAGTCCGCAGGTTATCAGGTGACAGTCACTGAGCTGGTGGGTTGGGAGCATTCAATGAAAAATGAATTAATTATTGCAAAATACACAGGGCAGCCACGTAAAAATGCCCAAACCCGATTAGAGGCAATTTTGCACGAGCTCAATTTAGAGGCGTTAAAAGATAGATTTGCAGTTTAGTTTTTGAAGCTTTTCATGTTTCTTATTTTTGCCTCAAGCTTTTAACAATGTTCCGTGAAAGATTGACATGGCACCTCATTATCCTGATAATTTGCGCCTTCATTGGGAGATTAGCTCAGTTGGTAGAGCAGCGGACTCTTAATCCGTTTGTCGCGAGTTCGAGCCTCGCATCTCCTACCAAATAAATCAAAGGCTTGTGTTTACGCACAGGCCTTTTGACTTTCTTCTGGCGTGACATAAACACCATTGTATTAAAAATTATTAATCATCATGTGGCTGTTCTGCTTCCAGCCACATCACGTTGATAATGCCAAAAGCGAGCGCAAGCCCAACACCCAGAATCCATGCGAAGTACCACATTTCTTAATCTCCCATAATTACCGGCAATCAATATGCCGTGTGTGTATTGTCTTTAATAGATTGAACCGTCACTTTACCTCGCAACACTCTAAATACCCACGATGTGTAAAGTAGAATCAGCGGTAAGAAAATAATGGTGACCACAAACATGATGCCTAACGTTTTTTGGCTGGATACGGCATCCCACACTGTTAAGCTGCTAACCAGGTTGGTGCTGGAAGGCATAATGAATGGAAACATTGAGAACCCGGCGGTTAAAATTATTCCTGCAATGGCGACGCTGCTAAATACAAAGGCCGTCCGTTCATTTTTGAAGCGGGCGCTTAACAAGGCTAGTGCTATGCCTGCAAATCCGGCAATTGGTGCTAATGTCATCCATTGGAACGTGTGATAATTGCTAAGCCATGCACCTGCTGTTTTTTCTACGGTTTTAGCCAAAGGGTTAAGGGCAAGGTTTCCGTTTCGAATCCAGGTAATACGATAACCATCAATTCCAAAGGCAATCCATAAGCCGGCAATTGCAAAAACGACAGCACAAATAATGCCGGTCACAAGTGCGGCTTTTTGTGCACGCTTTTGCACTGCGCCATCCGTGCGTAATTGCAGGTAAATCGCGCCGTGCATCATCAGCATGGTTAGGCTGACTACACCACA
>JBAQME010000297.1:0-7255 GCA_049302535.1 Methylotenera sp. | reverse complement strand
GATCCGGCAGCACGCAGTCTGGATGAAGTGTTGGTTTGCTATCCGGGCATATCTGCCATTGTTCATTATCGACTAGCACATGAGTTGCATAAGCTAGGCTTGCCGCTAATTGCACGAATAATTTCAGAACTTGCACACTCAGCCACCGGTATTGATATTCACCCTGGAGCAGCAATTGGTGAAGGCTTTTTTATTGATCATGGTACAGGAGTGGTAATTGGTGAAACTGCCATCATAGGACATCACGTACGGCTGTATCAGGCAGTGACGCTAGGCGCAAAACGTTTCCCTACCGATGAACAGGGGCATTTAATCAAAGGTAGTGCAAGGCATCCGATTCTGGAAGATCACGTAGTGATTTATGCAGGTGCAACAATATTGGGGCGTATCACCATCGGTGAAAGTTCTGTGATTGGCGGCAATGTGTGGCTGACACGCAGTGTTCCGCCTAACAGCCATATTACCCAAGCCAAAACACAAGAGAGCGCAACAATAGATGCCGCTCAGTAACGGTTTTATTTAGAATTTTAACAGGAGAAAAAAATGACAGATATCCATCAAGCACATACTGCATTAGGTGACGTTGCAGCACGCACGCTTTCGAATGCGACCAAAACCGTCCCGATGATGGGGACGATTACACCGCGCTGGTTAGTGCATTTATTACAATGGGTACCTGTGGAAGCAGGTATCTACCGTGTCAATAAAGTAAAAGACCCGAGTGCAATCGAGGTGGATTGTTCGGCGAAAGATGAACGTGAAATTCCGGCTACCTTTGTAGATTATGAAGAATGGGGGCGTGAATATGTACTGAATGCGGTGAATACTGCGGTTGATGTGCATACTCGTGTATCTGACCTGTATAGCAGCCCGCATAATCAAATCAAAGAGCAATTACGTTTAACGATTGAAACCGTTAAAGAACGCCAGGAAAGCGAATTGATCAACAATAAGGAATACGGCCTGTTGAACAATATCGTGCCGTCACAGAGAGTAAAATCCCGTAGCGGTTCGCCAACACCAGATGATTTTGATGAATTATTAACTAAAGTATGGAAAGAGCCTGCATTCTTCCTGGCGCATCCACAAGCCATCGCGGCATTCGGTCGTGAGTGTACCCGTCGCGGCGTGCCTCCACCTACCGTAGCATTGTTTGGCTCACAGTTCATTACATGGCGAGGTGTGCCGATCATTCCTTGTGACAAATTGAAAGTAACTGGTGGTAAAACCAATATACTATTGTTGCGTACCGGTGAAGGCCGTCAGGGTGTGGTTGGTTTGTATCAACCTAACTTGCCAGGTCAACAAAGCATGGGTCTATCTGTACGATTTATGGGTATCAACCATAAAGCGATTGCTTCATATTTGGTATCACTTTATTGCTCACTCGCCGTGTTGACTGACGATGCAATTGCCGTATTGGAAAATGTTGATGTAGGCAACTACTATGAGTACAAGTAATACGTTTCCAACTGGCTTGGGCGATTTGTCTTCCTATGAGCCGGAGGCGATTTTGGCGGCTCTGCCTGGAGAACATCCGCGCATGGCAGCAGGGTTGGCTGTGGGCAGGCAGGCAGGCGAAACCGGGCATTTGGATGTCGCAGAGTTAAGCCGGATTGCAAATGAAATCTATGCAGAAGGCTTCCCTGCAGGATCGCCTTTTGCTCAAAACGAGGATTTCCCGTCTAATGCTTCGCTTACGCCAGAGGCTAATCGGGCTGTTTTGCCTAGCCCCAATATCATTACTGACCCAGTGCAAACGCCGACTCCGTCCATCTTTTCAGCGGCGCCTAGTGTGGCTTCTGGCTTGCCTAACTTGGCCCCGGCAGATGCAGTAAATACCGGCTATACAAATCAGCTGCCAATAAGTGGCCTGGTCAATCTGGATCAATTGCTCGGTGGTATGGATGACCCGTATCAGGCTGAATTAAATCAGCTACTTGCAGGGAATGGTCAGAGTGGTATTAGTAGTGCAGGGTCAAGCCAAACCAGTGCAACGCCATATTACTTCTTACAGGAGTCACCCCATCATAAGGATGCCACGCTTGCAGCACCTGTTGCCAGTGTACATCCGCCATTTGATGCGAATCTGGTGCGTAAAGACTTTCCGATTTTGCGTGAGTTGGTGAACGGGTGCCCGCTGATCTGGTTTGACAATGCGGCAACCACGCAAAAGCCGCAAGCGGTGATTGATAGAATTGCCTATTTTTACGAGCATGAAAATTCAAATATTCATCGTGCTGCGCATGAGCTGGCGGCACGAGCAACCGATGCCTATGAAGGTGCGCGTGAAACGGTAAGACGTTTTATCAATGCACCATCTGTAGATAACATTGTGTTTGTGCGAGGTACCACTGAAGCGATTAACTTGGTGGCTAAATCCTGGGGTAAAAAGCACTTGGGTGAGGGTGATGAAATTGTAATTTCGCACTTGGAACATCATGCCAATATTGTGCCGTGGCAGCAGTTGTGTCAGGAAACAGGGGCTAAGTTGAAAGTTGCTCCTGTGGATGATAATGGGCAGGTATTATTGGCAGAATACCAGAAATTGCTGACTTCACGCGTGAAGCTGGTTTCATTTACACAGGTTTCTAATGCGTTAGGTACCGTTACACCGGCGGCTGAGATGATACAAATGGCACATCGTGCCGGTGCAAAAGTATTGTTGGATGGCGCACAATCAGTGTCGCATATGCGTACCGATGTGCAGGCTTTGGATCCGGATTTCTTTGTGTTCTCCGGGCATAAAGTGTTTGGGCCAACCGGCATTGGCGCGCTGTATGGCAAGCCCGAGGTTCTAAACGATATGCCGGCGTGGCAAGGCGGTGGCAATATGATTCAGGATGTGACGTTTGATAAAACCGTCTATCACGAGGCTCCAGCCAAGTTTGAAGCAGGCACGGGTAACATTGCAGATGCAGTAGGTCTGGGTGCGGCGCTGGAGTACGTAGAGCGTATCGGCATTGATAATATTGCACGCTATGAGCATGAGTTATTGGTGTATGCAACGGCTGCCATGCAAAAGGTACCGGGCTTGCACTTTGTCGGTACTGCCAAGGAAAAAGCAAGCGTGCTGTCGTTCAGGCTTGATGGTTATAAGAGTGAAGAAGTCGGGGCGGCGTTAAACCAGGAGGGGATTGCAGTACGCTCCGGCCATCATTGTGCACAACCAATATTGCGTCGTTTTGGGGTGGAAACTACAGTCAGGCCATCGCTTGCTTTTTACAACACAGTTGCGGAAGTAGATGTGATGGTGAATGTCTTGTTACGATTAACTTCAAACAGGACGCCGAGTAACCTTTAAATGCCTGATGAAAAAACAGATGCCTACAATTGGATTAAGGGCAGGGTGAATTGTGCCCTGATTCAGTAGGCACATTTAAGTCTTTAATTAAGCGTATTAAATGGTTTTCTAGGTTTTAGTCACGGCGGTGACAATACCTTGCAGCAACTGGACCGGTGTTGGCGGGCAGCCAGGGACGGCGACATCAACAGGGATGATATTGGCTACACGGCCACATGTAGCATAGGATTCCCCGAAAATGCCACCGTTACAGCCGCAGTCGCCCACTGCGACTACCAGCTTCGGTTCCGGCATCGCGTCATAGGTGCGCTTGAGCGCCTCTTCCATATGACGCGATACTGGCCCGGTTACCAGCAGCATGTCGGCATGGCGTGGGCTGGCTGCAAATTTGATACCCAGGCCTTCTATGTTGTATTGCGGGGTGTTGAGCGCATGAATTTCCAGCTCGCAGCCGTTGCAGGAGCCTGCATCCACGTGGCGAATCACGAGCGCACGTCCCAGGCAGTCGAGAATTTTCTCGTGCAGTTGCTGAGACTCCGGCGTGCGATATTCAGGGTTAGCACTTGGTGGCGGTTCGGTCTTGATTCCGGTACGCAGAATCTGGAAAAGTATCTTGTGCATTGGGCACCTCTAGAAATTCAAGCTTCTACCCGTAAAGGGCATCACCACCAATCTAAGCCGCTGAAGCGACAAGATTGGTGCGATAAGCCAGGCAAGGCGCGAGCAAAAAATTGCAACGCCGCATATGCTGGATATGTAAGGAGTAATTTTTTGTGAGCAACACCGCATGGTGACGAAGATTGGATTTTTCGAGGTGCCCATTATAAGTCCTGCCCGCTGTAGCTCAGGTTGAACGATTTGTTGATGAGTGGGAAATCCGGCACGATATTGCCGATGATGGCATGTTCCAGTAACGGCCAGTTCTGCCAGGATGGGTCATGCGGGTGCAGGCGGTGAATGACGCCGCCTGTGCCGACATGCAGGGCAATCAGCACTTCACCGCGCCAGCCTTCAACCCAGCCAATTCCAAAACTGTTATCCGGCAGCGGCGGGAGTTCCTGCAAGGTTTCACCCTCTGGCAGACGCGCCAGTATGAGACGGATGAGCCGTAACGATTCATAAATTTCATCAAAGCGAACCGCTACCCGGGCTGCTACATCGCCATTGCGCTGGGTGGTCATACGCACTTCCAGTTGATCGTAAGGAGCAGTCGGATGTTGTGCACGTAAATCCCGAGCCTGTGCTGATGCGCGTCCCGCTAAGCCGGAGAGTCCCAATTGCGCTGCCAGCGCCGGGGTGACCCGGCCGGTAGTAAGGAAACGGTCCTGCATGCCGGCATGTTCGTGATATATATCCTGCAGTTTTCGGACCTGCTGTTCCAGCGCATCTGTCTCTTCAAGTAAACTGGCAACGCCGGCAGTGTCGATGTCGCCACGCACCCCGCCCGGCATGATGCAATCCATCAGGTAGCGATGGCCGAACAGGCGTTGCTGTGTACGCAACCATTCTTCCTTGAGTGACCAGAACTGGGAAAAGCCGAAAGCAAGTGCCACATCGTTGCCCAGATAGCCGAGGTCGCCCAGATGGTTTGCGATACGCTCGCGCTCCAGTAGGAGGGCACGCAGCCACAGCGCACGTGACGGAGGTGTGCAGTTGGCGATGCCTTCCACGGCCATGGCATAAGCCCAGGCATAGGCTACAGTGCTGTCGCCGGATACCCGTCCGGCAAGCTTTGCTGCCTCAGCGATAGACATGCTTTCTGCCAGTTTTTCGATTCCTTTGTGGGTGTAACCCAGGCGTTCTTCCAGACGCAATACACGTTCGCCGACTACCGAAAAACGGAAATGGCCAGGCTCGATGATGCCGGCATGCACCGGGCCAACGGCGATCTCATGCACACCATTGCCTGTGACCTGCACAAAAGGATAATTATCCCTACCTGCCGGATAGCTTGCCTTTGCATCGACGTCTTTGCGCAGCGGAAAAAAATTGTCCGGCCATGCATCATGCCTGAGCCAAGGGCGCTGGTCGGAGCTGCCCTGTGCGCGGATACCGAGAAGGTCATACAGTGCGCGTTGCATGCGGATGGCAACCGGAAACAGGTCATCTATTGCTGGATATTCAGGTGTGGCTTCTGTGACTGGCAGTGTTAAACAAATTAGCCCCGGATGACCGGCAAGTGCCAGATGCAGGGCGAATCCGCCTTTGTTTTGTCGCTCGTCCGTTCCCCATAGTGCGACCAGATGTCCGCCATCTTCTTTTATCCTGGCGCACACCGAATGCAGATTCTGAATGGAGACGGTGCCATGCCATACAGGCATGGCACCATTGATTGCAGTGAGTTTAACTGGGAAATTTTTCAAGTCCATAGGTTAGCTTTCTATCCCAGCATTGCTGCCGCCTGGTGGTACCAGGTGACAAGATAAGGTGGAATATAAAGTCCCAGCATCAGCACTATAGCCAAGTGCGCGAACACAGGGATCAATGCAGGTGGATGTGGCAAACGTTTCCCGCTAGTTTCGCCAAACACCATCGGCTGTACTTTGCCAAAGATGGAAGCGAAAGCGACGCCGAGGGCGATCAGCAGAAAAGGCGTAGCCCAGGCATGCTCATGCATGGCCGTAGTCAGGATCAGGAATTCGCTGGCAAACACGCCAAAAGGCGGCATGCCGAGTATAGCCAGCGTACCGAGCGCCAAACCCCAGCCGATAGTAGGGTTGGTCTTGATCAGGCCGCGAATGCTATCCATGACCTGAGTACCGGATTTTTGCGCGGCATGACCCACCGCGAAGAAGATAGCTGATTTGGTGAGCGAATGCATGGTCATATGCAGCAGTGCGGCAAATGTCGCTACCGGACCACCCATGCCGAACGCAAACGTGATCAGGCCCATGTGCTCGATGGAGGAGTAGGCAAACATGCGTTTGATATCTTTCTGCCGCGACAGGAAGAAGGCAGCCATTACGACGCTCAATAAGCCGAATCCCATCATCAGTTGGCCGGCAAACGGTGTGTGCAGGGCGCCATCTACCAGCACCTTGGCGCGCACCACTGCATACAACGCTACATTCAACAACAGGCCGGAGAGTACTGCTGAAATCGGTGTTGGACCTTCTGCGTGCGCATCGGGCAGCCAGTTGTGCAGGGGAACTAGCCCTGCCTTGGTGCCGTAACCCACCAGCATAAAGATAAATGACAAAGAGAGCACGGTTGGTTCCAGGGTGCCCTTGATCTCGTTGAGGTGCGTCCACAGCAGTGCATTACCACCTTCGCCCAGGATTTTCTCGGCTGCAAAATAGAGCAGTATGGTACCGAATAGCGCTTGGGCAATGCCCACCCCGCACAGGATGAAGTATTTCCAGGCCGCTTCCAGACTTTCCGGTGTGCGGTAGAGTGAAACCAGCAGTACGGTGGTCAGGGTCGCCGCTTCCATCGCCACCCACAGGATGCCCATGTTGTTGGTGGTGAGCGCCAGCAGCATGGTAAAGGTGAACATCTGGTACATGCTGTGGTAGAGCCGCAAGCGGGCAGTGGAGAGTTTGCCGTGCGCTGCTTCGTTGTGCATGTAAGGGCGGGAGAACATCGCAGTGGTGAACCCAACGAAAGCCGTTAGGGTAACCAGAAATACATTGAATGGATCGATGAAAAATTGCTCGTTGAGCACGGTGATGGGGCCATCCCGGACCACCTTAGCGGTTAGGACTGCAGAGGCTATTAACGTGGCCAGGCTCATGACACTGTTCAGTTCCGGGGCAAAACGGCGGTGGCCGGTCAGCGCCAGCAATGCGCCGCCAAATAATGGCATCCCCAATAGCAACAGCATTTCCATGTCAGTCTTCCTTGAGTTTTTCCATATGCCTGATTTCCAGACTGTCGAATGTTTCGCGAATCTGGAAAAAGAAAATACCGAAAATAAACATGCCAACCAGTACATCCAGCGCAATTCCCAGT
>JBAQME010000296.1:0-12286 GCA_049302535.1 Methylotenera sp. | reverse complement strand
ACCCAGGCCATTACAGCGCCGTATGAAGTAGACGCCAGACGCTGCATATCCTACCTCACCATTGAATTAAAAGGCAGCATACCCGTGGAGTTACGCCCATTAATCGGTAACCGTGTATATGGCTGTGATGATTGCCAGCTTTGCTGCCCCTGGAACAAATTTGCCGAGATCACCAAAGAGCCGGATTTTGCAGTTAAACATGGGCTGGATGACATTAGCCTGATAGATTGTTTTAACTGGAGTGAAGATGAGTTTAAAACAAAGATGGCAGGCAGTGCCATTTATCGCATTGGCTACGAACAATGGCTGCGCAATATTGCGATTGGGCTGGGCAATGCTCCCAGTTCACCGAGCATCATTGCCACGCTACAAACACGCCTACAGGATAATTCTGCCGTATTGCGCGAGCACATAGCTTGGGCACTTGCTCAGCACCGGAACTTCGTTATTCCAGAGAATGATGGAATTGATAAGTTTTAAGGTTGAAAAAGCATTCGCACAAGGTCTCATCCCAATTTATTTAAATACCGAAAACAGCCAAAAGCAATGTTAATTTTGATTGCCTCATGCTGGATTATTGGCTGAATGCAACCATTATGATGGTTATATTCAGCCAATAACCAAATGATTATATTCAAAAAGTATCCAACAAAAGCGCAAGGAGTAAATATTTATTGCACTTGGTGTCACATTTTACAATGCAGAAATCTCATGGTAAGGATTTTGCTTTAATAACAGAATTCTGACGAAAGAAATTAAAAACAATAAAGTATGACAATTTTATGAAGATGTAAATTTGAGCACCTAGCACAAGTGATTGTAATTCTTGATGATCAATTCAGTAAAAATTACAATAATTTCAAGGACTCATGTATTATTCCACAAAATAAAAATGGTTTTTAAGTAAGTTCACCTAATGAAAATAACAATAACAAAAAGCGTCCACTCGTGCGTATTGTTCTGCCTGCTGGGTTCACCCTTGAGAGCTACAGCCGCTGACATTAACCAGTCAGAGACCGATGCACAAGAACAAATCCGCCAACAGGAGCGGCAGCGTTTATTACGCCAGCAACAGGAAATCAAGCCCGATGTACGCGATGCCATAGATCAACTCAAAGGTGCTGCGCCTATCGCCACAGATGTCATACCGGACAAGGAAACCCCTTGTTTTATTATTTCTAAAATCGAGTTGATTGGAGACTCGGCCAATCAATTTCAGTTTGCCTTAAATGAAGTACTGGACAATATGCCTGACGGCAAACCTATTTTAGGCCGTTGCCTGGGCGTGGTTGGCATCAATGCCGTCATGGCGCGCGTACAAAACGTCATCATTGCCAAAGGCTATATCACCACACGGGTATTAGCCGCACCGCAAGACTTAAAATCCGGCACGTTGCAACTTACTGTGGTGCCGGGACGCGTGAGCGCCATACGCTTTACCCCTGATTCCAGCAAACGTGTCAGTGCATGGAATGCGTTCCCTATTAACACTGGTGACATTCTTAACCTGCGCGATATCGAACAGGCTTTGGAAAACTTAAAACGTGTGCCAACGGCTGAGGCAGATATTCAGATTGAGCCAGCCCGCCAAGAATTAGGGGGTGAAGGACATGGACAGAAAAACCTTACCTCAATGTCTGTTGCCCAACCTGGACTAAGCGACCTAGTGATTCGCTACCAACAACGCTTTCCCGTGCGCGTTTCTGTGGGTTTGGACGATAGTGGCTCCAATGCCACCGGTAAATATCAAGGCAGCACCACCCTGTCAGGGGACAATTTACTTTCGCTCAATGATTTGTTCTATGTGAACTACAACCATGACCTTGGCGGTGGCGACCCCGGCAACAGAGGCACAAAAAGCCATAGCGCGCACTATTCCATCCCTTGGGATTATTGGCTGTTGAGCACCATCGCTTCCGGCAATGAATACCATCAAACGGTTGCAGGAGCGCTGCAATCCTACATTTACAGCGGCACTTCACAAAATGCTGAAATCAAACTGAGCCGCCTGATCTATCGCAATCGCAGCAATAAAACCAACCTGTCACTGCGCGGCTTTTTGCGTCAATCAAAAAACTACATTGATGACACTGAGGTAGAAGTGCAACGGCGCCGCACGGCTGGCTGGGAGTTTGGGGCCAACCAAAGCTGGTACATTGGCAAAGCAGTTTTAGACTACAACCTGGCTTATCGGCGCGGCACTGGCGCACAAAACGCACTTAAAGCCCCCGAAGAAAGTTTTAATGAGGGCACCTCGCGCATGAAAATGCTCATCGGCGACTTGAGTCTTACAGTACCATTTGCAGCCAACGCCCCATGGGGTAACCAACCCCTGCAATACAGCGCCAATCTACGTGGACAAGCCAACTATACGCCATTGACGCCGCAGGATCGCTTCAGCATCGGCAGCCGATTCACCGTACGGGGTTTTGATGGAGAACAAACACTGATTGCTGATCATGGCTGGTTGATCCGCAATGAACTCACCGCACCGATTGCCAGTAGCGGGCAGGCACTTTACTGGGGCCTGGATTACGGTGAGGTCGGCGGACAATCCTCTAAAAATCTTGTGGGTAAATATTTAGCTGGTACGGTAATTGGTTTGCGTGGCGGCGGTGCCAGTCGTTTTGGCAGCTTGAGCTACGATGTGTTTCTGGGCAAACCGATTAACAAGCCACAGGGGTTTGTGACCCATCAATCTGTAGCGGGATTCAGTTTTAATTATGCGTATTAATCGTTCATTAATTCTATCCATGAGATTTTTGCAAGAATGCTTTTTAACCTAAAAATCTCTCAATTTCGTCATTCCCGCGAAACCGTAAAGGTCTTCATCGCAGAATATAGCGGCTTAAGCCGCTTATTCATGCGCGATAGGGGCGGGAATCCAGTCGAATTGGCTACTGGCCTAGATTCCCGCCTACGCACCACAGGTACTCCGATTCACTAGGTGCTAAAGCACCTGTGAAGTCGTATGCGGGAATGACGGTTGTTGGGTGTTTTTGTTAATTATTGGACGTTTTATTGGTTCGTGCAAAGGTCTCATTTATGAAAAAAACTATTCAATATTTATACCTAAAACCGGCACTGCTACCTTAGGTATAAATATTGCTTACAACCAAACCTTGTATGAATCATGTATAGATCAAGCTCACATAGGAAATATAAATTAAATTAATAATCAATCGCTTATAACAAACAGCCTGACTAACTGATGGGGGATTTAATATTCCGTAGTTCATCGATTGTGCAGTCTTGGTCACACTTGTGACAATTCTTTAATCATTGATTCAAAAAAATAAGATTGGCAATAAAAATGAATAAGAACCAGTTCCGTATTATTTTCAATGCTGTACGTGGCGTAATGATGGTCGTCGCAGAGAACGTTAAATCGCATATGGCTAGTGCGGAGTCTACTGCAAATTCATCGCCGAACCAACCAGTTCAAAGTGCCATAAAGAACACTACGGTCACTATTCACCCCCTCGCCTTCTCCATCATGTTTGCACTGGGGCTCGTGAGCGTTGTGCCTAACCCAGTCAATATCAACCAAGCCCATGCCGACATCATTGCCGACAAATCTGCGCCCAAGAACCAGCAAGCCACGGTACTCAATGCCCCTAACGGCGTACCGTTAGTCAACATCCAGACCCCGAGTGCGGCTGGAGTGTCCCGTAATACCTACAGCCGGTTTGACGTGAACACTAACGGCGCCATTCTTAATAATAGCCGTACCAATGTGCAAACCCAGCTTGGCGGTTGGGTGCAGGGTAACCCCTCGCTTGCCACAGGCAACGCACGTATTATTCTGAATGAGGTCAACAGCAACAACCCCAGCCTGCTCAATGGTTACGTTGAAGTGGCAGGCAACCGTGCACAAGTGGTGATTGCCAACCCGGCGGGTATTAGTTGTAACGGCTGCGGTTTCATTAATGCCAGCCGTGCCACACTCACCACCGGCACCCCGATGCTGAGTGGCGGAGACTTGATTGGCTACCGTGTGACAGGCGGGACCATTAACTTTCTAGGTGTGGGCTTGGATGCCAGCCAGACCAATTACACGGACATCATTGCCCGGGCCGTCACTATCCAAAATAATGGCAGCACGGGTGCCGGCATTTTCGCCAACCACCTTAACATTGTCACTGGTGTAAACCAGGTCAATGTGTCCAGCACTCAAAACGATACCGACAATTACCTAGGTACGATTACGCCCATTACCCCAACCAATACAGCGGCCAACCCAACGCCAACCTATGCGCTGGATGTCGCAGCCTTGGGCGGCATGTATGCCGGCAAGATCCACATGATAGGCACCGAAGCAGGCTTGGGCGTGCGTAATGCGGGCAGCATCGGGGCGAGTGCTGGTGAAGTACATATTGATGCCAACGGCATGTTGACCAATACCTCTACAGGGCGCATTACCAGTGCCGGCAACACGCAAGTAACGGCTACAAATAGCATCAGCAATCAAGGTACGATTTACGCCCAAGGCAACACCATGCTGACCACCAGTGGTGACCTGACCAATACCGGCATGATTGCGGCGCTTGGCGATACCACGCTGGCTGCCAATGGCGCCAATAGTCACATTGATAACTCCGCATCCTCTGTGGTCGCTGCCGGACTTAACGCCGACGGTAGCTTAAATACTGGCACCACCGGCAACCTCAGCCTTGCCGCTACGCAATCCATCACCGCCTTTGGACAGAACCTGTCCGCAGGTGATCAAACCATTACGGCGCAATCACTGGACCTGTCCGGCAGCAGCACCGTGGGCCGCAATCTCACTTTCACGGCAAGCAACGGCAACTTGAATGCTACCGACGCCATTATCAGCGCTAGCAACACGCTGACAGCCAGCACCACACAAATGTTGATCACAGATGCGGCCAAAGTTTCTGCCAATCAACTCAACCTGGCAGCACATGATCTATCCAACGTTGCAGGTGAACTGGTACAGACCGGCACGGGCGATACCACAATCAACCTTGCAGGCGACCTGAACAATGACCAGGGACGGATTGCGACCAACAGCAATAACTTGACGCTGACTGCACAAACCCTCACCAATACCAGTAGCAACGGTAACCAAGCCAGTATTGAGCACGCCGGCACAGGTAAGCTGGACATCATGGCCACTACCTACAACGGTACAGGTGGTCTTATTCAAAGTAACGACGTACTCGATTTCAAGGCCACGACCGCCACACTGGACAACGGCAGTACAGTCGCCAAACAGATCAGCATGGACATTGCTACGCTCAGCAACAAAAACGGTGAAATCATTCAAACCGGGACGGGTGCTACCGCTATCAAAGCCACAACTAAACTGGATAATACCGGCGGCATGATTGCCAGCAACGGCAACACGACCTTAGCGGTAGGTGATCTGGTTAATCAAGGGGGGGCGATACAAGCGGCCAACACGGCTAACCTCACCGTGAATGCCACAGGCGCCATCAGCAACAAAGCACTTAACAGCATTGCAGGCAACATAAAAGCAGGCGGCGCGGTTATCATCAATGCAGGCAGTATAGATAATCGTCAGGGTCAGGTGACGGCAGGCACTACCTTGAACATTGCGACCACGGATACAACCAATGGCATTGATAATAACCAAGGCCTCATCGCGGCTAATCAAACGCTCACTGCTAGCACCGCCAATCTTGACAATACCAATGGCACCATCACCACCGCTGCCGACCTTGATCTGCAGACAGGCGCACTCACCAACGATGCCGGTTTAATTCAATCCGGCGGCAACATGGTGATTAATACCCATGGTCAAGCGCTCATCAACAGCAACAGCGGTAGCAGCAAAGGGATTCTGTCACAGGGTAGCACCACATTGACCACAGGTGCACTAAACAACCAGACTGGCTATATCGGTAGCAAGGGTGCGATCACCGCCAACAGTACTGCCATCAGCAACAACACAGGGGCAGTCATCAGCGAAGCGACTATCGCACTTAACGGTACTAGCCTGGATAACCAGGCTGGTCACGTCGAAGCACTCGGCAATATTGACATCAACACCACTGGCAATATCGACAACCGTACTGGCCTGCTACGTTCCGGACAAACCCTGACGCTCGCAGCGGCAAACGTCGATAACCGTAATACGCAGGGCACTGACGCTACGGGTACACCGACACAGGGTATCGAAGCGCAAAGCGTCAACATCACTGCTGACCAGATCGACAATAGTACAGGGGCGATGCGTGCTAACGATATGCTTGCAATCATCAACAGCGGCACGCTTAATAACAGCCAGGGTAAGCTCTCTTCGGCTGGCGCACTCAGTATTACCGACAGGCTGGCGAATGTTAATAGCAACGTGGCCGGTAAAACCCTTGCCATCACCAACACAGGCGGTACCATTATCGCCGAAACCGGCCTCAACATCGACAGCAACAGCCTAACGGGCGATGGCAAAGTACTGAGCAAAGGCAATCTCGCTACCAAACTCACCAGTGACTACACTCACAGCGGCGAATGGCAGGCTGATGGCAACGCTACTTTCGAGACAACAGGCATCCTCACCAATCAGGCCAGGCTGTTAGCGGGCAATACCCTCAGCCTGACTGCCGGAACACTGGACAACCAAGCCAGTGGCGAGATTATCGGTACGACATTACACCTCGCGGCCACGGATATACACACACTGACTAACCGTGGCCTGATTGACGGCAGCGATACCTTTATTGACACCGTGACGCTCAATAACATTGGCACCGGGCGTATTTATGGTGACCATGTGGCAATTGCCGCGACTACGCTCACCAATGATGTGGAAACTGTGAATGGCGTCACCAAGGCCGCCGTGATTGCGGCACGGAACCGTTTGGATATTGGTGCAACAACCATCACCAACCAGAATGGTGCACTTATCTTCAGTGCAGGCGATATGGCGATGGGCGGTAGTTTGGATGAAAGTCATCAAGCTACCGTTGCAACGGGTCAGCCGCAAGCAGGTGCGATTAACAACGTGAGTGCATCAATTGAGGCATTGGGGAACTTGACCATTGCAGCAACAGCACTCACTAATAAAAGGAGTGCCTTTAGTATAGCGCGCGTATTGACCGGTACCCGCACTACCGAGACGTGGCGTTGCGACAATCCCGGCAGTTGCTCGTATATGTCCGACCTGGTTTATCAATGGACTGATTACCAAGATGTCGTGACCAGTAATGCCCCGAGTGCCAGCATTCGAGTTGGCGGCAATGGTAACTTTACCGTAGGGGCTACAACGAACGAGTACAGTTCCATACTGGTAGGGGGCGACCTAAATTTGGTCGGCAGCACGCTCGTTAATCGTGGTGCAGAACTCTACCAACAGTCCGATTACATCCTGACCGAGACGCAGTGGCACTGGGGTAATCGATGGCAGCATACGTATACGTCTGGAGGCAGTACCAGCTCGTTACTTGGTACCGAGCCAGCCATTATCAGTGCCGGTGGTAATTTAACTGGCACATTCACGGGTAGCATCAATAATGTGTCCATTCGCCAGCATACAGCCTTATCCGGTTCAGGTAGCGGTACCCAAGCCAGCACCCACACCGCTGGCAGCGTTACCCAAACCGCAGAAGGCGCCAACAGCGCTAACGTAGCGGTCAATCAAACAAGTAACGCGCAAATAGAAACTGTGGCCTTGGCAGCGCAAACAGACCTTGCCAGCGTAGCACGTACGGTGAGCCCCAATACCACGCTGCCCAATAACAGCCTCTTCCACACCAACCCAAATCCAACGGCTGGTTACTATGTAGAAACCGACCCCCAGTTCGCCAGCTATCGCACTTGGTTAAGTTCTGACTACATGCTCAGCGCCCTCACCCTTGACCCTGCCCTCACCCAAAAGCGTCTCGGTGACGGCTTCTACGAACAAAAGCTCATCCGTGAGCAAGTGGCCCAACTCACCGGCAGGCGCTTCCTCACCGGCTATGCCAATGACGAAGCCCAATACCAGTCCATGATGAACAACGGCGTGACCTTCGCCCAGCAGTATCAACTTACCCCGGGCATAGCATTGAGTGAAGCCCAGGTTGCCCAACTCACCTCTGACATCGTGTGGCTGGTACAAAAGACCATCACCCTCGCTGACGGCAGTACCGTGCAAGCGCTGGTGCCACAAGTGTATGTGCGATTGCAACCGGGTGACCTGGACAGTAACGGTGCCTTACTCGCAGGCAACAACATTGATCTTAACGCTACAGGTGACCTTAACAACAACAGCAGTATTGCCGGACGCAACATTGTTAAACTCAGCGCTGACAACATCAACAATCTGGGCGGACGTATTCAAGCAGGCAATCAACTCGTGCTTGATGCTAAAAATGACCTGAATGTGATGGGCACTACCAGCCATGTTGACATCCGCCAGCGCAATAGCAACAACGCCGTTCAACAAACCAAGGTGAATCGTGTGGCAGGGTTATATGTCACCAACCCTAACGGGGTGCTGGTTGCCAGTGCCGGACGTGACATTAACCTCAAAGCGGCTGAGATCATCAATTCTTCGACAAGCTCAGAACAAGCCGGAACTCACGGCACCACGATCATTGACGCAGGTAACAACCTCAATCTGGGCACCATAACTGAAACCGGCAGCACCTATGGTCAAGGCCGTGGCGGTGGCAAAAAAGGCTACCAACGTGAAAACACCACGCAGGAAGTCGGCACCGTCATTCAGACCGACGGTGACTTATCCCTCAGTGCAGCACAAGATATGACTGCCCGTGCCGCCAATGTGACCAGTAGTAATGGGGCATTGAATGTCGCGGCAGGCAATGACATTACCATTGAGGCTGGTATTGCCACCTACGATATGGAGGCCTATCGCAAGGGTAAAAAGAGCGGTACCTTTAGCAGCAAAACATCCACCACCAGAGATACGGTCAATGACAGCAAAGTCATCGGCAGCACCTTCAGTGGTGAGTCTGTGAACATGGCGGCTGGAAATAACTTAACGGTCAAAGGCAGTAATGTGGTGGGCACCAACGATGTCAACCTCAATGCAGGTAACAACGTCACGCTGAGCACCGAGCAAGCGACGCATGATGAAACCCACTACAGCAAGACCAAGAAGAGCGGTTTCACTGCCTCCTCCACCAGCATCGGTTACGGCAGCAGCAAACTCACCAATACCAATGACAGCCAGCAGGTGATGAATGTGGGTAGTACTGTGGGTAGTGTTGAGGGCGATGTAAATATCAATGCTGGTAAAACCTACAACCAGACCGGTAGTGATGCACTCACCCCGCAAGGCGACATCAATATCGCTGCACAGAAAGTAGACATTACCAATGCCACTGACACCTATGCTAACCAGCAGAGCATGAAGTATAAACAAAGCGGCATCACAGTCTCTGTAAGCAGCAGCGCACTTAACCTTGCTCAGAACGTTACAGAAACAGCAGAAGCCGCGGTAACAAATGATAGCTCTCGTAATAAAGCGCTCAATGCGTTGCAAACTTATGCAAATGCATCTACATTGCAGGAACAAGGCAAAGCAATGGTAAATGCTGTTAAGGCAGGCAATGTTAAGGACATAGCCAGTGCAGCAGGTGTCAAACTAAGCGTTAGTATTGGTACTTCCAGTGCCAAGAGTAACAGTAGCACCAATGTGTCTACACAGCAGGATAGCCTTATTAAAGCGGGTGGTAATGTTACCATTAAAGCAACTCAGGATGACATTACTGTAAAAGGCAGCCAGATTGAAGCGGATAAAAACCTCAAGCTGGAAGCCGCTAAAAACATCAATTTAATTGCCAGTGCAGATACAGAATCCAACCAAAGCAAAAACAAATCCAGCAGTACCAGTATTGGTTTATCTGTGGGTGTAGGTGCAGGCGGAGCCGGGCTTAGTGTGGATTTAGCAGCCAGCCGCGGTAAAGGCAGTGCCAACAGTGACAGCACAACCTACAACAACACCCATGTTACGGCGGGAGAAACACTAACACTTAATTCTGGTGATGATACAAATCTAATAGGTGCAAATGCAGAAGCTAAACAAGTTGTTGCTAATGTAGGCGGTAACCTCAATATACAAAGCCTGCAAGATGTTGCCGCCAGTAAAGCGAAACAAAGCAATACTGGGATTAGCATTAGCGTACCTATAGCCCCCCCCACACTTGGCAATACCTTCGGCGCAATTAGCCAAAGCAAACAAAACAACAATAACAACTATGTCAGTGTTTATGAGCAATCTGGTATTAAAGCAAGAGAAAATGGCTTTAACATTAACGTAAAAAACAACACTGATCTAAACGGAGCCGTGATAGATAGCAAAGCTACAGTAGATAAAAACCAACTCACCACCGGAACGCTCACCACCAGCAACATTCAAAACCACATGGAAGCTGAAGCCAGAAGTACCGGTACTTCGTTAAACAGCAACATGCTCAACAGTAAATATGCAGCCATTAAAGGAATTACCGGAAACCTGCAAAATCATGGAGAAGAGAATATTAGCGATAACAGCACCACATTAAGCGCTATTTCACCAGCGAATATCAGCATTACTGATGAAGAAAAACAACAGCAGGTCACAGGTAATACAGCTGAAACAACCGTGGCATTACTGAACCATGACACCACGAATACCAACCATGTACTGGCAAAACCGGATGTACAGGCATTGCAAGAGAAAGTACAGCAGGAGCAAGCGGATAGGATGCTACTGGTGAAAACTGCAACGGCATTCACGGATGAGGCATTTCGCAAGGCTTTTCTGGAGCAGGCTAAAATCTATAAAGTGCAGCGTAATGCAGATGGCACGGTAACTTTAGGTGATGATGGCAAACCATATAAGGAAGAATTAAAACCTGAAGAAAAATATAAACTTAAACCGGGGCAAAACAACAAAATCAATGTTTATACCAACGGCATTTACAACGATGCTGAACTAGCCGCAAGTTATGCAGCACAAATGGCGCAAGACGGTGTTGGTGAAATTTATCTGGTGTACTTCCCCGAGGCCAATAATAAGGTTTCCGAACTTCTGATTGCAGGTTATCAGAAGTTTATGGAAAACTCAGCACTAGGGCTGACTAATGCCACGCAGCAGATTGTAGATATATCTCAATATTACGGTGGCAGCGGGCTTAATCTAGTTGGACATAGTCGTGGTGGTATGACTATAGGTAATGCTCTGGAAGCACAACGTAAGGCCGGTGCAACAGATAGCCTGAATAAAACAAATATACAGCTCTACGGTTCGGCTTATAACGCCCAAGATGCTGCCAACTTGCTGGATGATTTAAACGGCGATTCAACTACTTCAAATCTTACATTGCAAACCCATAAATACGACTTTGTTGGAAGAATACTTGGTATGAATTCAGGTACGGGTGGGACAGTTCCTAGTGGTAGTAGTCCTATGAAAGAGATACTCAACACCTTCACTGGAGAGGCTACAGTGCATAATTGTTATGGAGCATCACAAAATAAAAACTGTCAGAAGCTATGGGATGGTAGTTTACCTAAGTCCGTAATAATTCCGCCAACAAAAGGAGCTCGATAATGCTACGTGTTCTATTTTTTTTTCTTATAGCATATTCATTGATTGGCTGTGTACGTGGGTTTCAACCCCCACCACCAGAACATGAAACATGGAGGAAACAAGGTGCAAATAGTCTTGAGGTTAAAAAGGTTCTTTTAGAGTGTGGATGGTATAGCCCAAGAGGTATTAATCCCTACGAAAGTACAAATCAAGAAATAGCACAATGGGATCGTTGTATGAAAAATAGTGGGTTTGTGAACAGCTCCTATTTTTGTGAAGGTTTACATAATCTACCACCATCCTGCCAACCGGATGCCATCATCCCCACTCGTAGCGTGGAACGCCGATTAAATAGTGCATATTGCAAAGGCTACGGCAAAAATACGCCAGAGTGTTTGCCGCCGGGGCAGGAACATATCCCACAACAACAAACTCAACCACAGTAACAAAATAGTGGGGATACCAATATACCTATCCGTGAGTATCCGGATAAAGCCTTACAACTAGAACGCGATATTCAAAACCAAAATAATAAACAGATGAAAAACATGCTTAAGAACACCAGTCCTAGAATACGTTGATAGCTTTGGCAGTCAACTGAACAAGATGCCGCAACTTTAGCTACGCAATGTTTTTAAAATGAAAGAACTTTATGATAATCAATGGGGTCAGACTCAATAATCAATGGGTCAGACTCCATTGATTCCATGTTAACTATTGATAACGCAACGCTTCAATCGGATTAAGCCGTGCCGCTTTGCGCGCAGGGTAAAAGCCGAAAAA
>JBAQME010000295.1:0-2186 GCA_049302535.1 Methylotenera sp. | reverse complement strand
CTTTAAGTTTAGCTAATGCCTCTGCCGAAATCGCCGCTGCTTTTGCACCGTCAGCATCATCATCTTCATCCGCATCCTCAGCTTCAGGCTCTTCAACCTCGTCAGCCTCAGCTGTCATACCGTCATCTAGGCCGATATCCGAGTCAATCAGGCCATCCACCAAGTCATCTACGCTAAGCTCGTCTTTTTCTACTTTATCAACCAACTCAAGCAAAGCACCCACAGTAGTAGGACAGGCCGCAATTGCCTGCACCATGTGTTTTAAGCCATCTTCAATACGGCGCGCAATCTCAATTTCGCTTTCGCGCGTCAGCAAATCGACCGTACCCATTTCGCGCATATACATACGCACTGGGTCAGTAGTGCGGCCAAAGTCTGAATCAACAGTCGCCAGCGCCTGCTCAGCCTCTTCCACGGCATCATCATCAGTTACTGCCGGTGGCGCATCGGACATTAACAACACTTCAGCATCAGGCGCCTCTTCGTACACCTGGATGCCCATGTCATTAATCATGCCGATAATGCCATCGATCTGCTCAGAACCCTGCACATCGTCAGGCAAGTGGTCGTTGATTTCGGCATAAGTGAGGTAGCCGCGCTCTTTGCCTAAAACTATTAAGCTTTTAAGACGGGTGCGGCGCTCTTCCGCATTCACCTCTTGCAACTCTGCACTAACGAACTCTTCTGCATCTTTAGCTGCTAATTGATCGCTTTTCTTTGGTCTTGCCATGACTTACCTCTAAATTTTAGCTTCTGCCATGCTCTTGAACCAATCAGCATGACGATAAGATTACCGAACCGCGTATTATACCAGAATTAAGCCCTATTTTGGCTGGGTTTATTACCCACAGATTTCAGCAAGGCAATCTCGTCTTCAGTCAAGGCGCTCAAGGGTTTTTCACTGATGCGCGCCAACAATATGGAGGATTGCCTATATGAATGAGTATCTTGCAACTGCCGCCTTGTGCCCGCCAGTTCTTTCTCGAGATCCAGCGTTTCATCTAAAATACTTAATTCGCGTTCCAATTCACGTAAAACTTTAGCATCGACTTTGCTCTCAAGTTCACGCAACAACACTACGGGTTTAGAATGGGGATGAAGCAAACAAGTTTCAATAGTCTGCTTAAGTAATATGTCTTCTTCTGTCTTGTCATCCAGCCAGGCTAAATCCGACTCAGATGCAAGTGCCGGCTGCATCAGCAACATCAAACAAAAACGTTTTTGTAACGATATGGTGGTGCGCGTGAGCTTTGGCCGTGCCTGTACCGGTGCTTTGTTTAAATTCGGCAGTTTAAGCAGGCTATGCATTTCTTCTGTAGACAATTGCGCCAATTCGGCGACTTTTTTACGCAAATACATCGCACTGCGGGGTGCATTGATTTGCTGCATGATCGGCTCGGCCTCATTCAAAAACCGCACCCGGTCTTCCTGGCTTTGCAGCGGATTATTTTCACTCAAATGTTGCAGAATATACTGCGAGAGCGGCATGGCAGCTTTTATCTCAGCTTCAAATTTTTCTTTTCCGAATTCACGCACGTAAGAATCCGGATCATGCTCCTTCGGCAAAAACAGGAACGCAAGTTTCAAGCTATCCGTTAGTGCAGGCAAAGCATTCATGGCAGCGCGCCATGCGGCGGTCCGGCCTGCATTGTCGCCATCGAAACAAAATACGATTTCATCTGCCTGGCGCATGAGTTTAGTGATGTGATACGGCGTGGTTGCCGTACCCAAAGCAGCAACGGCATACTCAATGCCGTACTGTGCCAAAGCCACAACATCCATATAGCCCTCAACCACCAAGGCGCGGCCTGCATCACGTATCGCGCGGCGTGCCAAGAACAAGCCATAAAGCTCATGCCCTTTTTGGAACAAGGGCGTTTCCGGCGAGTTGTAGTATTTGGGTGTGTCTTCCGGATTTATAACACGGCCGCCAAAGCCGATGACTTGGCCTTTATGGTCATGAATCGGGAACATGATGCGATCGCGGAAGCGGTCATAACGGCGGCCCTGCTCATTTTCAACCACCAAGCCAGCCGTTGTTAACGCCTCACTTTCATAATGCGGAAAAACGCTTTGCAGGTTCTGCCAGCCTGCCGGCGCATAGCCGATCTGGAATTTAGCGGCTATCTGCCCACTGAGACCGCGACTTTTCAAGTAATCAATTGCGCGCTGTGATTTTTTAAGTT
>JBAQME010000294.1:0-3350 GCA_049302535.1 Methylotenera sp. | reverse complement strand
ACGAAATTGAAAATAATTATTATATTGTGCACAAAAAGGCACATTTCGCTATGATAACCGCACTTCTGGTGAAAATTCAAACTTTTCGTGCTTATTTTTACTGATTTTTTTGCAATTTCACGCTTTTCTTACACCAAGCCGCTTTTCGTCAAATCAATACATCGAACTACTACAGAAGTTTTCCCTAAAGTTTGTATTTCCTACAAAATATCCGATAAAGCATCAATTAATACTTTAGATTGCTCATCCGTGCCTATCGTGATCCGTAAATAAGGGGAAATACGGCTCGGTGATTTAAAATGTCGTACGATAATGCTGCGCTCACGTAACTTGGCAGTCAGTTCAGCCCCATCCCAAGCCGGGTGTTTGGCAAAAATAAAATTTGCGCCTGACGGCAGCACCTCAAAACCTAATCCGGTTAAATCTTTAATCAAGGCATCACGCGTTGCAATAACCTGCCTGCAGGTTTTATTAAAATAATCAGAATCCTGCATTGCAGCAACCGCACCGGCTGAAGCAAACCGATCTATAGGATAGGAATTAAAACTGTCTTTAACGCGTATTAATGCCTCAATTAAGTCAGGAGATCCCAAGGCATAACCCACACGTAGACCCGCCAATGAACGCGCTTTAGACAAAGTATGCGTCACTAACAGGTTAGGATATTGATTTATCAGCCCCACAGCTGATTCTGTACCAAAATCCACATACGCCTCATCAATCACAATGACTGATTCTGGATTTCTTTGCAATAGCTTCTCGATTTGCACCAACGCCAGCGGTATTCCAGTCGGGGCATTGGGGTTAGGAAAGATAATGCCGCCATTTGGCCGATTGTAATCGTCAACATTGATAGAAAAATCTTCTGCCAGCGGGATGGTTTGGTACTCTATTCCATACAAACCACAATAAACCGGATAAAAACTATAAGTAATGTCAGGGAACAGCAATGGCTTATCATGCTTCAGCAAAGCCTGAAACACATGAGCCAACACCTCATCTGAGCCGTTGCCGACAAATACTTGATTAGGACTTAAGTGATAAGTATCTGCAATCGCAGATTTCAATGCATCTGAATTTGGATCCGGATACAAACGCAGACTATCGGCGGCCTCTGCTTTTAAAGCTTCGATCACCTTAGGGCTTGGGCCATAAGGGTTTTCATTTGTATTCAGCTTCACCAAATTGGTTAGTTTTGGCTGTTCACCCGGCACATAAGGCGTTAGCTTATGTACTATATCACTCCAGAGTTTACTCATTTTCTTAAACGATACTCTGCTGATCTGGCGTGCGCTTGCAAACCTTCGCCATAGGCAAGCGTTGCAGCAACTTTACCCAGCACTTGCGCACCCTCGGCAGACACCATAATCAGGCTGGAGCGTTTTTGGAAATCATAAACACCCAATGGCGATGAAAACCGCGCAGTACGTGAAGTCGGCAACACATGGTTAGGACCTGCACAGTAATCACCCAAGGCTTCACAAGTATCTCGGCCCATAAAAATGGCACCGGCATGTTTGATCTTTTTGCTGAAAGCCAATGGCTCTTCTAAAGACAATTCCAGATGTTCAGGCGCGATGTAATTGCTGATTTCAGCTGCCTCATCCAAATCGCGCACCTGTATCAAAGCGCCTCTATTAGTCAGCGACGTGGTGATAATGTCCTTGCGCGGCATTTCAGCAACCAGTTTTTCGATGCTTGCAGCAACTTGGTCCAGGAATGCCGCATCCGGACTTAACAATATAGCCTGCGCCAATTCATCATGCTCGGCTTGCGAGAACAGATCCATCGCAATCCAATCCGGATTGGTCTTGCCATCACAAATAACAAGAATCTCGGAAGGACCCGCCACCATATCAATCCCTACCACACCGAATACACGGCGCTTGGCAGCCGCCACATAAGCGTTACCTGGGCCTACGATTTTATCGACTTGCGGTACAGTCTCGGTGCCATAAGCCAAAGCACCCACAGCCTGTGCACCTCCGATACAGAATACGCGGTCTACGCCACACACGGCCGCAGCAGCCAATACCAGCTGGTTTTTCTCGCCATTAGGTGTCGGCACCACCATAATCAACTCCTGTACACCGGCCACTTTGGCAGGAATCGCATTCATTAATACTGATGAAGGATAGGCCGCTTTGCCTCCCGGCACATACAAACCTACGCGATCAAGTGATGTCACTTGCTGGCCCAGTAACGTTCCGTCTGCCTCGGTATAGTTCCATGAGCTCATCAATTGTTTTTCATGGTAGCCACGTACACGATCAGCAGCGGTTTGCAGCGCAGCACGTTGCACTGCTGGCAAACCATTCAGAGCGGCAGCAAGCTCTGCCTGACTAATTTCAAGCTGCGCAAGGTCAGTAGCGTTTGTTTTATCAAAACGATTGGTATATTCCAGCACAGCTGCATCACCGCGAGTTCTCACATCTTTCAGGATATTTGCGACCACAACATCAATGCTGTCATCCTGCGCAGTTTCAAATGCGAGCAATTGTTTTAGATTAGCGTCAAAATCACTATCTACAGTAGAAAAACGTCTGATTTTCATACAATTAAACCTATACCCAAAATTTATTTTCTGGCAGCGATTGCTGTCTGGAATGCGTCCATGATTGGCTGCAACTTCGCCCGATTGAGCTTGAGTGAGGCCTGATTCACCACCAGTCTTGAACTGATATCACCGACTTCCTCTACGGCTTTAAGATTGTTTGCGCGCAGGGTACCGCCTGTGCTAACCAAATCAACAATGACATCTGCCAGGCCAACCAATGGACCTAACTCCATTGAGCCATACAGTTTGATCAAATCAACATGCATGCCTTTGGCCGCGAAATGCTCACGTGCGGTTTTCACATACTTGGTCACCACTTTTAAGCGCGCACCGCTACGAATTGAACCGAAATAATCAAAGTCTTCACGCACTGCCACCATCATTTTGCATTTGGCAATCTGCAGATCGATCGGCTGATATAGACCCTCGCCGCCATGTTCATCCAGCACGTCCTTACCGGCAATACCCAAATCCGCAGCGCCATACTGCACATAGGTAGGCACATCGGTAGCACGCACGATAATCAAACGGACATCTTCGCGATTGGTTCCTATGATGAGTTTGCGTGATGACTCAGGATCCTCGACTGCATGAATACCCGCTGCCGCCAGCAATGGTACGGTTTCTTCGAAAATCCGGCCTTTTGAAAGTGCTATCGTAATCATGTTATTCGTCTATTTTTCTAATCTAAGCGATGCGTTTAACGTTAGCACCCAAAGCATTCAATTTCTCTTCCAGATTCTCGTAACCACGGTCGAGGTGATAGATACGCTCAATCACAGTATCGCCACGC
>JBAQME010000293.1:0-3787 GCA_049302535.1 Methylotenera sp. | reverse complement strand
CCCTGCTAAGGAAGCATACGGGCTTAAATCTGTATCGAGGGTTCGAATCCCTCGCTCTCCGCCAAGTTTTATCAGGCAAACGTTATATTTTACTGGAATATTATTCAGCTTCTAGTATAATGCACGCCTTACGCGCCCGTAGCTCAGCTGGATAGAGTACTTGGCTACGAACCAAGGGGTCAGGAGTTCGAATCTCTTCGGGCGCACCAATCAGATATAGAAGTGGGCACTTGTTTCAGGTGACCCACTTTTTTATCGTCTATTGTTACCACATGCGCTAACGCACCATAGCTGCCTTTTATTGTAGCGGCGTTACCTTTCACTACAATTCCATCGACTAATAGATTTAAGTGGCATTTTGCGAGCACAGAGTCTTTGACAGGCAATTTAGCTTTAAGGTCTTGGCAAACGCTTCTACCTGGCTGGTCTTGAGCTGTGTAATAGTAGTGCGTCGCTGACGCTGCCGTGCCTCCATTCCCACAATCATGCTAGTATTATTGTTATTGTATTTATACCCCCCCCCCCCGTGTTACATGAACGGGGAGGTGAAAGTGTTAAAGTTAAATTGAATATTATTTAAGTATTGCTATCAAGATGATTTGTTACTTACATTAGCAACATTAAGCCTTGCGATTAATCGGATTATAAAAATGAAAATTCAAAATGAAGCCCTATTTAAGCATAGTCTTTTAACAGGAATAAATTTATTTCTAGGTGCAGGATTCTCGTTAGAAGCAAGCAGCATGGGTAAGCCATTACCTGTTGGCGACAATCTTAAATTGGAACTTTTAACCCACTTTAACCGAGACAAGAGTTCACAATTAAATTTAGCGCAGCTATGCCAAATTATATCTAGCACTCAAAAAGATGAATTAATAAAATACTTTAATGATAGATTTAGAATCTCAGATTTTAATAGCACATATCTAAACTTAGATCGTGTAAATATAAAATCAATATTTACGACAAATATTGATGACCTCATTTTCCATATTTTTGAAGATAGCTCTAAGTACTACATCAATGACATTATGTTACGTGGCCCAGCAATAGCTGGTTCTAATGCCATCGATTACATAGCATTACATGGCTCCATAACCCATGGCGACAATAAATTTGATTTTTCTCCTGTTGAAATTTCATCCAGCTTTGAACGCGATAAGGATAAGTGGTTTGGTTATATCAGCCGAATACAATCAACACCAACACTTTACTGGGGTTACAGAATTCAAGATGCTGGCGTACTACAAGCCCTTGCAAAAGAAACAATATCTGGAAGAAATAAGGCCGAAGCATGGATTGTTTTACGGGAAGATGATGATGAGACTATTGAATATTATGCCTCTCTTGGATTCCAAACAATTATTGCCGATACAATTCAACTTTTGAATTACATAGGTCAACTTAAAGTAAATAAGGAAGTTGGCGGGTCAAAATCACTAGTCAATAAGAACTTTAAAGAATATCTTTTACCAAGCATTTCAAATGTACCTGTGAGATCAATTAGTGAGTTTTACTTGGGGTCGGATCCGACTTGGTACGACGTATTCTCAGGAAGAATTCATCAAACTGAATATTTTTTTAAAGCAAAAAACATTATCTTTGGGGATAAAAGTCTTTTATTGATAGGTGGTGCAGTAACAGGAAAGTCCACTCTATTAAAACAACTTGCGACAGATCTCTCTGAGAATACCGCAGTACTGTACATTGAAGAGATGACACCTGAAAAAGCAACCCTTCTAATAAGGGATATAGATGCTGAAGGTAAACCAGTACTAATGTTCATTGATAATGCTGCTGATTCATCCGATGCTATACGAATATTAGAAAAAAGCTGCAATATCAAAATCATAGCTGCCGAGAGAGATTATATCTATGACAGCGTGTCGTATAAGTTTTCAAATAAAAATTTCGAAATATTAGATGTTTCTGGATTGTCAGAAATTGACATTCAATCCATTCAAAATAATATTCCAAATGATGTACAAAAAAAGGCATATAGAAAGACTAACGATCCATTATCTGCTGATTCAGCTCCAACTTTTTTAGAAGTACTTACAGCAGTAATAACCGCAAACTCTCTAACAGACCGTTTTATTCAAGCTTTAGTAAACTTTAAAGAGACTAATCCAGTAAATCACGATTTATTACTAATGGTATGTTACCTATACACATGTCGGATACCTACATCAATAGATGTCTCAACGGCATTCGCAAGGAGCCATTCATTGAGCGCAATTGAAGTATTACAGAGGTTTAGTTCTATGGGATCGCTTTTATCGAGTTATGAAGGTGCTCTTGCTGATACCAATCAAGCTTTCTACGTGCCGAGATCTAGAACAGTTGCTGAAACAGTTATGCACAGAGTCAGCTCATCCAACCTTAGACGCCTCTTAGAGGTTTTTCTTGAGGAGGTGTCACCAACCAAAATCAGTCGATTTGATATCTTCAAAAGAGGTGCATATGATGCAAAGCTAGTTAGTCGTGCGTTCCCAAACTGGCAAGAAGGTTTGGAATTTTATAATCAAGCATTCATTAAGGACAGTTCATACTCACTAAAACAACAAGGTGCTCTTTATCTTGCAAGTAAAAAAAATTATGAATTAGCTTTCACATGGATTGATGAAGCATCATCAATGACCACAAAACACAATCCTACAGTACGAAATACATATGCGATTATTTTATTTGAAGCTAATTATGACAAGCCATTAAACCAAAATGTAATCTCTACATTAGATGAAAGTATGGAGATTCTTGAAAAATGTCACCACATTGACTCTCGAAAAATCTACCATGCCAAAATATTTGCGGAGCAAGCATTGAAGTATTCAAAGAAATTTCCATCATCATCTAATGCAAGAAAATATCTTGCTAAAAGCGAAGAGTGGCTTATTGAAGAACTAAAAGTTCGCACAGGTGATAGAAAAATGATTTCCCTTTTGCGTAACATTAAACAAGAAATTATTGCACTTTGAAGATTATATTAGATATGTATAGTGTATTGAATTAGAAAGGTACATCAAAAACCCAGTGCCCAGATTCATCATCTCGGGCGCACCACAAAAGAAAAAGGCTGACTCCCTTATTGAATCAGCCTTTTTTATTTAAAAACATAAACGACGAATATGGGCACTTTTGTATCAGTGTCCGCTAACGACTAAAAATATCTTTATAGTTTTAGCTGTTCATACATTACAAAAGTGATGAAACTAAGGTGGAATTAGCTTAATTTGCTAATTCTTTTTCTATTTTATCCATTCCATGATTTAAGGACTTTTGGTCCAAATGAGCTAAAGGAAGCTGGGTAAATAAATCAATTCTATTTCGTATTTGTAGAAAGACTTTTTTAAATGCCTCCCTCTTCTCCTCACAGGAACACTCAACAGCTGCCGGATCCTCGAATCCCCAATGCGCTATCATTGAGCTGCCATGCCAGATTGGAAGAGCCTCTCTTGCGACATTATCACAAACAGTAATTACAAAATCCATTTTTGGTGCCCCTGGCTGCGAGAACTCATCCCAACTTTTGCTTCTTAAATTTTTAGTTGGGTAGCCAGTACCTTTAATCTCCTCAACGGCAAAACGATTTACCACGCCTGTAGGAGAGCTACCGGCACTATAGGCTTTAAAAACACCATGCCCCATGGTATTAAATAATGCTTCGGCCATGATGCTTCTTGCGGAATTTCCAGTACCTAAAATTAGTACATTGTACGTTTTGCCAATTACCGTCATACCAATCATAAATATCTTTCTTAGTTGAGCATGCTGCTAATTATTAAGG
>JBAQME010000292.1:0-5928 GCA_049302535.1 Methylotenera sp. | reverse complement strand
GGTTGTGCTTGGAAATGCACACATGCGCTTAATTCTAGTGAATGTTTATCGCCTAACCCATCCATCAAGCGGGACGCCTAACGGCGCCCCTTATGTCAAACGTTAGGGCTTTGTTAAAACCATTGCTCTAGCAACCGCTCTGGTATTGGTTCGCAGAGCATCGTGTTTAGGTTTATTTTAGCGTTTGGGTTTGGTGGTGTTGGCAAAGTTGGTGGTTTCAAGCAATAATCGTTCTGTTCGTTTCCGTCATGCCTTAGTTGGCTTTGTCGGTCTAGCAGGCAGTTGTTAGACGGCACGCCGTAAGCCGAGTTTTTTAGTTGGTGTTACATTTCTTAATGTTTCACCTTTTTTATGTGGTGGGGTTGGCTATGTTTCAGGTTTATTGTTACCGTTTTAGCCCTAACCCGTCATTCAAGCGGGACGCCTAACGGCGCCCCTTAATTCAAACGTTAGGCCTAGCTAAAACCATTGCTCTGCAAGCCTCATGGTTATTGCCTCGCAGGGCATCGTTTTTAGGTTTTAGTTGGCGTTCTAGGTCAGTGTAGTTTTTGGCTTTGACAGTTTCAGGTGTTGTTAGGCTAAGCACGTTAAATCCAACTCGGCACCTTCGGTCGCTGTCTGTTTGCAGTTGGGTGCTTTTAAGGTAAAGTTTTAGTCATTCACGGTTTTGGGGTCGGTGGTTATGGCAACATTATTTCAATTTCACGGTGGCGGTTGTTTCATCAGCCTAACCCGTCAGTCAAGCGGGACTGGCTTACAGCCAGCCCCTTACTTCATACGTTAGGCAGTTAAATGGAAACTGAAAATAAAATAGAAAAATCCAATAGAACCTTACTCTGGCTACCCATTTGGCTACCCATGGTTTATTCAATAGCAGTATGGCTTGAATTTAAGTTTACACATCAAGGCCCACTTAGCGCTATCGGAGGTTTTTTATTGTTTGCAGTCCCTGCGATAGGGGGTCTTCCTATCCTGACATCTTCTAAAACACCAATTTTAGCTAATATATTTTTATATATAACGTATTACTTTTTTGGTGTTTTAATTGCAGGAACCATCGGATGGGGGTTGTGCTTGGAAATGCACACATGCGCTTAATTCTAGTGAATGTTTATCGCCTAACCCATCCATCAAGCGGGACGCCTAACGGCGCCCCTTATGTCAAACGTTAGGCTTATAAATGATAACTGACCCAAACGAGACTGCTGGCGAAAAATTGAGAGGTGTAATTAACTCAATTGGCACTGTTGGTTTTGCTTTGGTTCTTTTTAACACGATTGGCTTTATTTTCGGTCTGTTCACACAAACCGTTATAACTTTTGGCAAGTTCTCTTCATCTGTAATAAGTTTTAGTGAAAACCCATTATTTTTTGTTATTGTTATGGCTATTCACTTTTCATTTATTGTTTGGTTTGCAGTTAAGTTTTTAAAACCTTCAAATTAACTATGAGTCACGTACTTTTACAAATAGCCAGCCTAACCCATCCATCAAGCGGGACGCCTAACGGCGCCCCTTATGTCAAACGTTAGGCGCAAAATGCAGGATTACCGAATATTGTTACAGGCAAAGAACGAGGGGCTGAGCTATGAAGACACATCAGGACTTTATCGCTTCAACTTATCTCGTCAAGGTAAAACATGGACCGTCCATCTCCCGCCGTCCAGAGGTGAGGCGTTCGCCCTTTATTCGTTATCACCACAAGAGCAAGAACTATTGTTCCCTCGCATTCGTCGGTTCTTGTCTCGCATCTGGTGGCTTGGCATTTGGCCTGTTAACTACGAGGTAAAGTTTGGTGGTTAATAATCGCCTAACCCATCCATCAAGCGGGACGCCTAACGGCGCCCCTTATGTCAAACGTTATGCGTAAGCTATCCACTCTTACCATTGCAATCCTACTGCTAGCCTCCTGTTCGAATTCACCCTCGACAGGAGAATTGGCTGCAAAATATTCGGCAGCCCCTGAAGCGTTTGAAGAGCTCAGAAAATCGATCATCGAGGACACTGGGCAAAAGGAGTGTTTTGTTGTTGGACTCGATAATATCGGGGAATACTGGGAGCACAGTGGTGAATGGACTCACAGCAGTGATTACAAAACTAAGCTTCCCCTTTCCGGGGTACTCAAAGCCGTAGGGTTAACTGAAGGGCGATATGGGCAATACAAAAATTTATTTGCAAAAACCGGCTCGGAGCGAGTTCGCTTCTGCCATGCCCTAAAATTTGCACCTCAACAAGTAACCGTATTGGTCTATCGCGCAGGTTTGGCTGTTTCTGGTTGCAGCGGAGAAATTAATTGGCGAAAAGAAGCTCCGCCCGCGTCAACCGGAAAGCGCGGCGAGGGAGATTTCTCGGAAATCACCCCATTGAGTAACGGATGGTATTTGGAGTACGGATGCACTTAACAATTACGCATAACCCGTCAGTCGAGAGGGACTGCGCAAAAGCGCGCAGCCCCTCACTTTTACGTTGTGCATCTAAAAGTTGTTGCTTATGTCTTTTATTCGAACCAGCATAAAAGATAAAATTAAGCATTAGAGTTAAGGCCATAAATTGCCAGAAATATTTAAAACCATCACTGATTTCAGGTTCGCCATTATTGGCGCTTTTTCTCTGGCCTGCTTTGGCGGTTACGTTGCTTATCTTAACTTTAGACTCAACGAATTTAATGCTGCCTCCGTTAAGTTCCGCACTGCTGTTCTCGCAGAGCTTGGAACTATCTATCCAATAATCACTAACTGGCCTAGAAACGAAGACGCTTTCTTCAAAGCGGCATTCCCTAATTTGCAATCCGCCGTTACTGAGTTCCGCCATTTCGTTCCCAGGTATCGTCGTTGCGCTTTCGATAAAACTTGGTTGTGCTACCACTCCGCTTACCCAGAAAATACTAAAGGCCAGATATACCATCACTACATGGCAAGCTTTGACCCATTGACGGAAACTCAAGAAATTGCAACTGTGAGAAGAAATAAAACTTTTCATGCCAATGTGTCCAAACTTTTATCCTTTGCAGGTAATAAGTAATATGCACAACCTCTCATTCAAGCGGGACGCCTAACGGCGCCCCTTAATTCAAACGTTAGGTGTAATAAGTGGATTACTCAGAAATTATTCCTATTGTTTTACTTTTTCCAGCTATCGGGTTGCTATGTGTCTTGGCGCATAAAAAAAGACATAAATTTCCAAGGTCCGTTTTATTTTTTTATTGCTTCTTGCCATTTGCACTTGGTATTGGGTTGCTTATTTCCACATATTTGGACTTCAGCCACGACCAAGTTATGCCTATACTTTTAAAGGGTAAGGCGACCATTAATAAGCTTCAATCGCCGAAAGTATTTTGGGTTGGTGTAACTACCAATATTTTGTTCTATTTATGTTTTGCTGTTGGAGGGTTTGTGGGGATGTTAATGGCAGTTATAAACGCTAACTTTAGGTTTAAAGAGTAATGTTTACACCTAACCCATCCATCAAGCGGGACGCGCCAAAGCGCGCCCCTTATGTCAAACGTTAGCGGGATAAATCTCTTGGCCATTCCTTCCCATACAAAAGTGTTTACTCTTGCAATGTTTGCAATTGCTTTAATCACCTCAATCTATACAGCCTTATTCCATTCGCTACCATTATCACAGTGGCTGGTTTCGGGGCTGCTGGCCGGCCTATTACTCTCAGTGTTCGGAGGATATTTCTATCAAATCGGGGTAAAAGTTTCGGGGGCTAGTCCTACCCGAAATCGCGCAATATCAAATGCCCTATTCGCCTACTTTTATGCATATGCCATCTCCCAACTTTTTAACCTTTTTTCCGTTTCGTGGTTCATATTCGGCGGCCTAGTTTATCTAGCTTCGTTTTTATCTGGTTGGCGCCTTTCTAGAGTTAAAACTGAGGTTCCGCTAACCCATCATTCAAGCGGGACGCCTAACGGCGCCCCTTAATTCAAACGTTAGCGAGCTTATGAAGCATAATATTTCAACACCGTTTATATTTGGATTGTTTGTCCTATGTCTTAGCTTAACTTCACACTCAGAACCTTTACCTAAGTTCATTGAAATGTCGCAAGTGAAAATTGGAAAACCATTTCCTTACAAAGCTGTTATGCCAAATGCTAACGAAAGCTTTGCTAGCCAAATTGGTTTTTACACTTTTGATGCATCAAACACCGTAGAGTCTAAACTTCCATTTCCACTTTACCAAGTTGCAATTAATAACAGTAGCAAACATGTTTATTATGTAAGAGCTATAAAACCATTCCCAGAAATGAAAAGTTGCGTTGATGGCTTGAAAGGCGTGGCCAATAATTTATCTTCAATTTATGGAACATCCGTGAAAGATATTAACGACTCTAAATTAATCAAAAAATCTGGAGACACCCAAATTGAGGCAACCTGTTATTTTGGAGTATCTCCATATGCAGAACTGTCACTTATAATTCAAAGTGAATCTCAAAAACAGGAGATTGAAATGTATATGAGAAAACAGCGTGCACGCTAACTCATCATTCAAGCGGGACACGCTAAAGCGTGCCCCTTAATTCAAACGTTGGGCCTAACAGAATGAACCTTCATCACACAATCCTATTTATTGGGATGCTGGCCGCGAATAGCGGTGCAATCGCTGCACCCGTTGGGGATTGCACGGGCACCCCCGCCGATGCTGTCGTTGAATTGCCGGCTCCATTGAGTTCTTGGGGGCAAATTGCTTGTACCCAATATGGCCACATCATTACCAACAATACTGGCTACATTTGGTCTTACCCTGGCGCATACGCTCCAGTTTTCGTTCCTTCTCAAATGGTGCGAAACAACCCTACCGAACTCGGGAACAAATCATATTTCACTAGCATCAAGATGACGAAGGTGGAAGGCACTGAGTTTGAGGAGCCTTACTCTGCCTTTCACTCTGGTTTTGCCAAGGACAAGTCTCTGCCAAGTGGATACCGACTTGATGCAACATCGGTTTCTGGTGATAGCTTAAAGCTCTACTTTTTTGATTATGGCGACTCCGCGTGGGGCATCTGGTGCCGTGAGACGTGTGACCCTACATCAAGCTTTATGGTCTTAAATATGGCGAAACAGCCCAACAATGCGGTCAAGCGGGACGCGCTAGACGCGCGCCCCTTACCTTAGACGTTAGGTGCCATAGTGAAGTCTCCGCCCCGTGCCTATGAACTGTTCAAGGAGTTACACGCCTCTCCGGGCATGGTGTATTTGAACCGACGCAAGCTCCGAGCATTTACGGTAAACATCTTTCACGGCAACTTCGGCGAGTTGATGAAGGCGTGCGAGATAGTGGAGAACCCACAGGTCGGACTCAAGCTCATGTTCGAAGAGCATCGGAAAACGTTGGGAACACAAGCCCATATGGAGGTTATGCGGCTGTTCCACAATTTCCTTGCCGCTGCGAAGAGCCTTATCGACCATACGAGGGTCTTTGTCGACGACTACTACCGCGACACTCCGTTAATGCAGGCGTACCAACAAAAGGTACAAGCAGATTTCGCGGACGATCCTCTTATGAGGTTCATTCAAGACCTTCGGAATTACATGCTTCACCGCGGTTTACCTGGAGGTTCCATGTCGTTATCTGTGACAAGAGATCCGGAGACAAACGCCCAAGAAATGAAGTCGACGGTTGGCATCGACAAGAAGGCCATCGAGACATGGGGTAGATGGACAAAGCCAAGTCTCCAATTCCTTGCTTCCGCCGACGATGAAATACAAATCTCGCAAATTGGCAGGATATATGGCGAGAGAGTTGTGGAATTCGCGGAATGGTTTGATACGAAGCTTCATAAACATCATGGGGACGACATTGCCGCGTTTGAACGACTTCAGAAGGAATACCAGGCTGCCCAATTAGAGGAGGAGGCATCGCGCAATGGCACCTAACCCTGCAGTGGAGCGGACGCTTCGCCTATCGGCTCAGCGCCGCTCACT
>JBAQME010000291.1:0-1704 GCA_049302535.1 Methylotenera sp. | reverse complement strand
AGATCGGCAGCCTCGGTATCCGCTTGCGAGCTGACCGACACATATTCACCTGCGGCCATCGACATGGCTCCCGATACTAAACCGGCAACGCCTGTGATGAGAATGGTATCGTGCGAGGCGCCTGCAGAAGCCACGCCAATCACTAAACTTGCGGTAGATACAATGCCATCATTAGCACCTAAAACTGCCGCGCGTAACCAGCCGATGCGATGTGAGCGATGGAATTCTGAATGTCTCATGATTAAAGCCTTTGGTTTTAATGTAAATCTGGGTGAAAACGAAACTGGTACAAAACAAACTTGCTTACTATTTTAGCTGTTTAGTTGGATTTTAGCTTTGAAATAATCGAGCTTGTTAAGCGTAAAAAAGGCGACCGAAGCCGCCTTTGAGTTACTATGCTGATTTACAGTAATGGCACAATCAATAATGCCACAATGTTAATGATTTTAATCAACGGGTTCACCGCAGGACCTGCCGTATCCTTGTAAGGGTCACCTACTGTGTCACCGGTGACAGCAGCTTTGTGCGCATCTGAGCCTTTACCGCCATGATGGCCATCTTCAATATATTTTTTGGCATTATCCCAAGCGCCGCCGCCGGTACACATGGAAATTGCAACGAACAAGCCGGTAACAATCGTACCCATCAACAGGCCACCAAGCGCCACAGGGCCTAAAAGCAAACCAACTGCAACTGGTACTGCTACCGGCAAGAGTGAAGGGATCATCATTTCCTTGATAGCGGCAGTAGTGAGCATGTCGACTGCCTTGCCATACTCCGGCTTGGCTGTGCCTTCCATAATGCCTTTAATGTCGCGGAACTGACGGCGCACTTCTTCAACCACGGCGCCTGCAGCACGGCCAACCGCCTCCATCGCCATTGCGGCGAACAGGAATGGAATCAGGCCGCCGATAAATAGGCCAATAATGACCATCGGGTCACTTAAGTCGAATTTAACCGCAATGCCTGCACCTTCCAGTTTGTGCGTGTAGTCGGCAAATAACACTAGCGCAGCCAGCCCGGCGGAGCCAATGGCATAGCCTTTAGTCACGGCCTTGGTAGTGTTGCCAACCGCATCGAGTGGGTCAGTTACATCTCGTACGCTGCTTGGCAACTCTGCCATTTCAGCAATGCCGCCCGCGTTATCGGTGATTGGACCATAAGCATCTAAGGCCACCACGATACCTGCCATGCTGAGCATGGAAGTCGCGGCGATGGCGATGCCATACAGGCCACCCAAGTGATAAGCGGTCCAGATAGCAATACACACTGAAAGCACTGGTAGGGCGGTCGATTTCATTGAAATGCCAATGCCGGCAATAATGTTGGTGGCATGCCCGGTGGTTGAGGCTTGGGCAACGTGCCTGACTGGCGCATAGTCTGTACCTGTGTAGTATTCGGTAATCCACACTAAGGCAGCGGTGAGTACCAGGCCGACTGCACAAGAGCCAAATAGCTGATTGGCTGATATTGCCAAATTGCCTGCAATTAAACCCTCGGGGAACATTTTCATGGTAACAAAATAAAATTCGCCTAAAGATAACAAGCCGGCAACCGCCAGGCCTTTATACAAAGCGGGCATGACATTTTTCATGCCTGGCGACGCTTTTACAAAGAAGCAGCCAATAATTGATGCAACAATAGACACAGCGCCCAGCATCAATGGGTAGAGTACGCCGTTGGCGCCCGCCGTTGTGATAAGTA
>JBAQME010000290.1:0-11718 GCA_049302535.1 Methylotenera sp. | reverse complement strand
GGCTGTATTGAATAATCCAATCGGTGAGCGTATCAATTCTGCGCAGGCGGGAGTCGCAAGATCACTGAAATATATCGCAATATTAATCGGCTTGTTAATTTTATTATCGTGGCTGAACCCTTTTGTTATTATCAATGCCGGGCATCGCGGTGTGATAACCACTTTCGGTAAAGTTAACCAGACGGTGCTGGAAGAAGGTCTGCATTTTCGTATTCCTGTTATGCAAAAAGCGACCGAAATCAACGTGCAAATCCAAAAAGCGGAAGGCGATGGGGATGCTGCTTCACGTGATTTGCAGCAAGTGCACGCCAAAATTGCGCTTAATTACCATTTAATTCCAGGCCGGGTTGCAGAAACTTTCCAGTTGATTGGCGATTTAGATTTGGTAGGTGATCGCATTATTCTGCCCGCGGTGCAAGAAGCGGTAAAAGCGACCACTGCAAAATATACGGCCGAAGAGCTGATTAGCAAGCGCCCTGAAGTGCGCGACCAGATCAGCCAGTTTATGAAAGACCGTTTGCTGCGCCACGGCATTGCAATTGACGAGTTCAGCATCGTGAACTTCAGGTTCTCGGAAAGTTTCAATCAGGCAATTGAGGCAAAAACCACAGCTGAGCAACTCAAGCTTAAAGCTGAGCGTGATCTGGAGCGTATCCGCGTGGAAGCCGAACAGAAAATCGCATCAGCTAAAGCAGAGGCAGAAGCTTTGCGTTTACAAAAACAGGAAATTACCCCGGATCTACTGAAATTACGTGAGGTTGAAAATCAGCGTGTAGCTTTGGATAAATGGGATGGACATTTACCGCAGGTGACTGGAGGCTCGATTCCGTTGGTAAACCTGGGTGGTAGACAGAACTAGGCGCTGGGCAAGTTAGCCAACAGCAAAATTAAATGCTGTGAGTAGTAGTCTGGAACTATAGGCAACAAAAAAGCCGAACAATTGTTCGGCTTTTTAAGTTTTTGCTTAAGCGATCAATTACGCCATCGCTTTAATTGCAGCGTTTAGGCGGCTTTTATGACGTGATGCTTTGTTTTTATGAATAATGTTTTTGTCCGCGATGCGGTCAATCACGCTTACATTTTCTGTGTAAGCAGCAGTAGCAGCGGCTTTGTCACCAGCTTCTACAGCTTTAATAATTTTTTTAATCGCTGTGCGCAAAGTAGAGCGCAAACTTGCATTGTGAGCACGTTGCTTTACTGCTTGACGAGCACGTTTTCTTGCTTGTGCGGTATTTGCCATCTGTTTTTCCTAAAAAGCTATTCAAAATACGAAGCCCGTAATCATAGCATTTTATAAATATATTGCAAGTTAAAATATTACAAATATCATCAGCAATTACTACGTGATGACACTTGGCATGTTAAAATCACGCAATATGTTGTTAATACAATACTTTTACCTTTTTTAATTCAAACGATAAAGCATGAATTTACTTAAAGCGCTGGCTAAAGTCGGCAGCATGACTTTTGTCTCGCGTATTCTGGGCTTTGTACGCGATACCTTGATTGCGCGCGTGTTTGGTGCAGGCATGCTCAGTGATGCTTTTATCGTGGCGTTCAAAATACCCAATTTATTGCGGCGGGTTTCGGCAGAGGGGGCCTTCAGTCAGGCCTTTGTGCCAATTCTGGCGGAATATAAAAGCCAGCGCAGTTTTGATGAAACGCATGGCCTTGTTAACCGTGTGGCAACCTGGCTAGGAATCATTCTGGTTGTCGTGACATTGCTGGGCATGCTGGCGGCGCCGTGGATTGTCAGTTTAATCGCTCCCGGATTCAGGGCTGATGCAGCAAAAATGCAGCTTACAGTCGAGTTGCTGCGTATCACGTTCCCTTATATTTTCTTTATCTCGCTGGTTTCTATGGCGGGCGGGGTGCTCAACACCTATAACCGTTTCGGAATCCCGGCATTCACGCCGGTATGGCTCAACGTTTCGATGATCGCGGCAGTGTTGTTTTTTGCAGATTATTTTGATGAGCCTATTAAGGTTTTAGCCTGGGCGGTATTTATCGGTGGTTTTTTGCAACTGGTATTCCAGATCCCTTTTTTAAAACAGATAGGATTATTGCCGCAGCTTGATTTTAAGCGTGATGATGAAGGTGTCTGGCGTATTTTAAAATTGATGGGACCTGCGGTGCTGGGAGTTTCTGTGGCACAAATCTCGTTGATTCTTAATACGATATTCGCCTCATTTCTGGTAACCGGAAGCGTAAGCTGGCTTTATTATGCGGATCGGCTGATGGAGTTCCCTACCGGCGTGTTGGGCGTGGCATTAGGCACCATATTGTTACCCAGTTTATCTAAAGCCTTTGCGGGTAAGGATGATGCGGAGTATTCCCAATTGCTGGATTGGGGACTGCGTTTGACTTTTATTCTGGCTGCGCCTGCGGCCGTAGCTTTAGCCGTGCTGGCAGCACCTTTGGTAACGGCATTATTCTACTACGGTAAATTTACGGTGGTTGATGTTGCCATGACGCAACAGGCTCTGGTTGCCTACAGCATTGGCTTGTTAGGGTTGATTCTGGTAAAAATTCTGGCTCCTGGCTTTTATGCACGCCAGAACATTAAAACTCCTGTAAAAATCGGAGTGTTCACGCTGGCGATAACGCAAGTGATGAATGTGCTGTTTGTGTTTGTGCTCAATTTGCAGCATGCCGGGTTAGCCCTGGCGATTGGATTAGGCGCATGCGTAAATGCCTCGTTGCTTTATCATCATTTGCGTCGCGCTAACTTTTTTCATCCACAAGCTGGGTGGTTAAAGTTTTTGATTAAGCTCTTTGCTGCATTGAGCGTAATGGGTATTGTGCTGCACTACGCCATGGGAGATGCAAATGCATGGCTAGGTTTCAGCTTAATCAAGCGTTTGATTTACATCAGCGGCTTGGTGTTGTTGGGCGGGGTGAGCTACTTTGCAACGCTCATGTTGCTGGGGTTCCGGCCGCGGGACTATATACGCCGGGTGAATCGTTAATGCAGGTTTTTCGACATATTCCCGCTACGCTGCAACAGCCGTGTGTGCTTGCTATCGGTAATTTTGATGGCGTACATTTAGGGCATCAGGCTTTATTAAAGAAATTAACGCAGACTGCCCAAGAGCTTAATTTAAGCTCGGCGGTAATGACTTTTGAGCCGCATCCGCGAGAGTTTTTTATGCCGGAGAGTGCTCCAGCGCGTCTTTGTTCTATGCGGGAGAAGCTGGAGTATTTTGCTGGTGCAGGGGTAGAGCGTACGTATGTGTGTGCGTTTAATCGGCACTTTGCAAAAATCACTGCAGATGAATTCATGCAGCGTATTCTACGTCAGTCACTTAATGCGGAAGCTATTCTGGTCGGTGAGGATTTTCGATTCGGTGCGCAGCGTGCAGGTTCAGTTATGGATTTTGTAGACGCAAAATTTAATTTAATTAGTCTGCCGCAGGTAAATTTAAACGATAGTCGTGTTTCAAGCACGCGCGTACGGTTGGCGTTGGCTGCCGGTGAGTTGCAGGAGGCTACGGCTCTACTGGGTCGACCATACAGTATCAGTGGTAAAGTTATTCACGGCGCAGAACGTGGGCGGAAATTGGGTTTTCCTACTGCCAATGTGCATATGCGTCATGAGCGGCCTGCATTGACCGGTGTATATGCAGTAAAATTAGACGGTTTGAATGCGGTGGCAAATTTGGGTGTGCGGCCTACGATTGCCGGAATACCCAAATTGTCGTTAGAAGTGCATGTGCTGGATTTTGATGCTGATTTATATGATAAGCATGTGCATGTTGAATTTTTTCACAAAATACGTGATGAAATGAAGTTCCCAGATTTAGATGCATTAAAAGCGCAGATTGCGCAAGATGTGATTGTTGCGAGAGAGTTTTTCTTGTAGAGGTGGTCACAGACCGCCCCTACATCAATAGTGTTGGAAAAATGAAATGACTGAAGAAAATAACAAAGAGCAAAGTAAATATAAATTAAACCTGCCTGAAACCGCATTCCCAATGCGGGGGGATTTGGCTAAGCGCGAGCCTGCATGGCTGAAACGGTGGCAGGATAAAAAGCTCTATCAGCGTATTAGGGAAGCGCGTAAAGGTGCAAAAAAATTCATTCTGCATGATGGACCTCCTTATGCTAATGGCGATATTCATATCGGTCATGCGGTGAATAAAATCTTGAAAGACATTATCGTTAAGTCGAAAACATTTTCCGGCTACGATGCGCCTTATGTGCCGGGCTGGGATTGTCACGGCTTGCCAATCGAGTTGGTGGTAGAGAAAAATCACGGCAAGAATATTGCGCCAGCTAAATTCCGTGAGTTGTGCCGTGAGTATGCTGCAGAGCAGGTTGAACGCCAAAAGAAAGATTTTATCCGCTTAGGTGTCCAAGGTGACTGGGATAATCCATACTTGACTATGGATTTTAAAACCGAAGCCGACATCATGCGCGCTTTGGGTAGTATCTACAAAAACGGTTATTTGTACCAAGGCAGTAAGCCTGTGCACTGGTGCGTGGACTGTGGTTCTGCACTGGCTGAGGCTGAGGTGGAATATGAGGATGTGAATTCGCCAGCGATTGATGTGGGTTTCAAGGTGGTTGAGAAGCACCTTTTAAAAGAATTATTCGCATTAAACGACAGTGAGTACAAAACATCAGTTGATAGCAAAAATGTATTTGCTGTCATCTGGACAACGACCCCTTGGACATTACCTGCCAATCAAGCAGTAAGCGTTCATGCTGAGCTACAGTATGGACTTTATGCAACTGATATTGGAACTTTTGTCCTAGCAGTGGATTTGGCAAAAACTACAGACTCTGGCGATAACTTGCAAGCACTAGAATTACCTTCTCTTCTTAAGAAGTACGGCGCTAATCATTGTTCATTGATTGGTGTTGTGAAAGGTGAAGTCTTGCGAGGCATGATGTTGCAACACCCATTTGATAACCGCCAAGTACCTATCATCTGCGGTGACCATGTCACCACAGATGCAGGTACCGGCTTGGTGCACACCGCCGCTGCGCATGGTAACGATGACTGGTTGGTGATGCGTGCTAACTTCCCGAATGAAAAACCACGCGTGTTAATGGGCGGTGATGGTAAGTTCTTTAACAGTGAACTGGTTGAGTTTGAAGCGATTCGTGGTTTGACTAGACAAGAGGCCAACAAGGTTATTTTGGCAAAAATGCAGGAGAACGGTGCGTTGTTAGCCAGTGCCCGTTTGAATCATAGCTTCCCACATTGCTGGCGCCATAAAACGCCATTAATGCAATTGGCAACACACCAGTGGTTTATTGGCATGAATGAGACTGATGCGCAAGGTGTAAGCCTGCGGGAACATGCCAATAAGGCTGTGGATAGCACCGAATTCTTCCCTAGCTGGGGCCGTGCCCGTCTGGAAGCGATGATCAAGAATCGCCCGGACTGGTGTGTGTCACGCCAGCGTAACTGGGGTGTGCCAATGCCGTTGTTTGTGCATAAAGAAACAGGCGAGCCGCATCCACAAACAACGGCGCTGCTAGAGCAAGCCGCTTTGTTGGTTGAAAAAACAGGGGTGGAGGCGTGGTTTAGTTTGGATGGCGCGACCCTCTTAACGCAACATGCGCCTGACAATGCTGAACAGTACAAAAAAGTGACGGATACTTTAGATGTGTGGTTTGACTCAGGTTCAACACACGCGGCTGTGCTCAAGCGCCGCCCAGAGTTGAGCTTCCCTGCTGATTTGTATTTGGAAGGCTCTGACCAGCATCGCGGCTGGTTCCAGTCGAGCCTGCTCACCGGTTGTGCCATAGATGGCCGTGCGCCTTATGATGCCTTGCTTACGCACGGTTTTGTGGTGGATGGATCCGGTCATAAAATGAGCAAGTCCAAGGGTAATGTTGTTGCACCGCAAAAAGTGATGGATACGTATGGCGCGGATATCTTGCGTTTATGGACTGCTTCAACCGATTACTCGGGTGAGCTGACAATCTCGGATGAGATTTTAAAGCGCGTTGCTGAAAGTTATCGACGTATTCGCAACACTTTACGCTTTTTACTGGCTAATTTAGCTGATTTTGACGCAAGTAAAGATTTGCTGCCAGTCAATGAATGGCTGGAGATTGACCGCTACGCCTTGTACTTAACCAATAAGCTACAAACGGAAATTCTGGCAGATTACGACCGATATGAGTTTCACCTGGCGGTGCAGAAATTCGTGAGTTTCTGTTCAGAAGACTTGGGCGGATTCTATCTCGATATTCTCAAGGACAGGTTATACACCGCAGGTGAAACTTCACATGCGCGCCGTGCCGCGCAGAGCGCATTGCATCATATTACGCATGCAATGATGCGCCTGATGGCACCAATTTTGAGTTTTACCGCGGATGAAGTCTGGCAAACTTTGGGTTTTGATGCTGATAAAACGGTGTTTGAAGAACTTTGGTACAGCCTGCCAGATCACGGTTTAAGTGAGGCTGATATTCGTGCGTGGGAAGATATTTTAAATGTGCGTGCGCTTGTAAATAAAGCGATTGAAGAACAGCGTTCTGCCGGATTGGTTGGCTCTTCACTGCAATCTGAAATAGATATATATACGGATGGTGATACTTACAAATCCTTGCGCAGGTTAGGGGATGATTTACGTTTTGTGCTGATTACTTCACGTGCAACTGTGCATGAAGAAGCAGGTGTGTCATTACGCATCGTGGTGACACCTAGTGGTCATGCTAAATGTGACCGCTGCTGGCATTACCGTGCAGATGTCGGGGTTGATGCAGAGCATCCGCATATCTGTGGTCGCTGTGTAAGCAATCTGTTTGGTAATGGTGAGGCACGTTCACATGCGTAAATGGTTCGCGATTAGTGCAATTATTGTTGCGCTGGATTTATACACTAAACATCTAGTACAAAATGCTTTTGTTTTCGGTGAGCACTTAACCATTACCGGTTTTTTTGATTTAGTGCGTTATCACAATGAGGGTGCATCCTTTGGCTTTTTAGCCAATGCAGGCGGTTGGCAAAAATGGTTATTTACTGTTATTGCAGCGGTTGCCGTGATAGTAATCACTTACTTAATCTTTAAACACCGTGCTGAAAAGTTATTTTGTGCAGGCTTGGCTTTGGTGCTGGGTGGCACTATCGGTAATTTGTATGACCGGTTAACTTTGGGTTATGTGGTCGATTTTCTTTACTTTCATATTGATGAACTTTATTGGCCGGCGTTTAATGTGGCTGATAGTGCGATATGTGTAGGCGTTGGATTGCTGCTGCTGGATAGTTTTAAAAAGTCAGGCAACAGCAATTAAGGCCAGGACGACAAATGCCAGACTGGAAAAAAGTCATCGAAGGTAAAATTGCTTTAGCCAGGCGTGGTGCAAAGCCAAGCAAGGCTAATGTCAATGAACGTATTCCGGCAGGGCAGACTGAAGTTAAAAATTTTCCCCGACTGGATTTAGGCATTTGTCCTGATGTGACAACCCGCAATTGGCGTTTGCGCATTTATGGCTTGGTAGAAAATGAGCTTAACATCGATTGGGCTGCATTCCAGGCGATGCAACAGGTCACTGACGTGTCGGATTTTCACTGTGTAACGCGCTGGAGCCAGCTGGATATGGATTGGCAGGGAGTGCGTGCTCGTGACTTGCTTGCATTGGCCCAACCTAAAGAGGCCGCAAAGTTTGTCACTTTGCATAGTTATGACGGGTACACAACCAATCTGCCGTTAACCGCTTTGCTGGATGATGATGTCATCATCGCCCATAGTGTTCTGGGAGCGCCTCTAACATTAGAGCACGGCGGCCCTGTGCGTTTGGTCGTGCCAAAACGTTATGCCTGGAAAAGCGCAAAATGGCTTAAGGCGATTGAGGTGCATGAGTTTGACCGCCCGGGGTTCTGGGAAGTGCGCGGTTATCATAATGAGGCCGATCCTTGGCGTGAGGAACGGTTTAGCGACGACTAAAATAAAGCATCACGTTTTTCTAATGACTGATCGGGGTATCTGGTAGCTTAATCGTTGATTGTTGGGTTTGCGCTCGGTTTTTTCCCCAGTTTTCTTTGCAGTGTGCGTCGATGCATATTAAGACTGCGGGCGGTGGCAGAAATATTGCCAAAATTCTCTGACAGTACCCGCTGTATATGTTCCCATTCCAGGCGGTCAACAGAAAGAGGATTACTGGATAACTCGATTTCTGCATTTCCCGATTGTTTCTCGAACGCTGCGACAATTTCATCCGCATCAACCGGTTTTGCAAGGTAATGCGTGGCGCCCAGCTTGATAGCTTCAATGGCAGTTGCGATACTGGCATAACCTGTCAGCACTACGATTTTAGTACCGGCTTCAAGCCCTGTAAGCTGCCTTACCAGTACCAGTCCTGAGTTGCCCGACATTTTAAGGTCAACCACTGCAAACTCGGGGGGCTCAATTTTAGCCAGTTCAAAAGCGCTTTCTGCACTGTTGGCAAGCGTAACCAAAAATCCGCGCTTACGCATGGCCGCTGCAAGGACTTTGAGAAAGTCCTCATCATCATCAACCAGCAGCAACGTCGCATGTTCATCTGTGTTTTTAAGGTCAATATTCAAGTTGCTCATGGAGTCACTTTCATTTTTCAATGCGCAAATTTTTAAGAGGTAATTTAATTAAAGTGAGTACGCCGCCTTCGGGATGATTGCTGATACTGAGTTCACCACCAAAACGTGTCAAAGTGATTTGCGTTAAATAGACGCCTAACCCCATGCCTTTTTCATTTTTTGAAGTAAAAAACGGTTTCCCGAGCTGTTTTTTTACTTCATCAGTGATGCCGTTACCAAAGTCCCTGATTTGGAGTTGCAGTAAATTATCATTCCAGTCGGCATTGAACAATATCTGTTCCGGCGAGACATCAGCAGCGTTATCCAACAAATTCTGTATAGCTTGGGTGAGCGTTCTATCAGTGAAAATGACTGGGTTGTGGTCGCTGCTGCACAACGTAATGACCAATTCAGTCGCTGGCCGTGTATCACGCCAACGTTGGATGGCTTCCTGTAGAAACTCGCGCAGTGGCAGGCCTTGACCGGCATCGGCACGGCTTTGCCCGGCGTTGCGGGTAATAGAGGATAAAATTTCTTTGCAGCGGCCAATTTGCGTACGCAAAATTTCCAGCTGTTGTAATTGGTCTGGCTGACTTGCAAGGTCTTGGGCCAGTTCTTTACTGACGATGGCCATGGTGGCAAGCGGTGTGCCGAGTTCATGCGCTGCGCTGGCTGCCAATGTTCCCAGTGAGAGTACGCGCTCACTTTCAAGCGACTTTTCGCGGATAGTTGCCATGATATGGTCATAGTCACGCAAGCTCTGTCCAATACGCGTCACAAAAAAGGCAATAATGCCGGCACTCACTACAAAACCTATCCACATTCCCACCAGATGAATATCCAGTGTTTTACCTGCAATGTCGTGCATATGCAAATGTGAAAGCGGCACATAATAAAACACTAATACGGAATAACAAGTCACGGCAATGCCTGTGAGTAACCAGGCGTATTCACGTTTTAGTGCCACAGCAGCAACAGTCAATGGCAATAAATACATCCAGACCAGCGGGTTGCTATAGCCGCCAGTAAAGTAAAACAGCAAGGTTAGGGCGACTAAATCACCCAGAAGTTGCAATGATAATTCCTTGTCACTTACGTTGCTGTGTTTTCGCAAGCGCAGAAGGGTCAAAAGGTTGAGCAGCAGCATCCCACCTACAGCAAAAGCAATCGGCAAATCAGGTAGCGGTATATGCAAGTAGAACAGCGCCATGGTTGCCGCGAGCATGAAAGCAATCATCACACTGCGCAGCAAAAACAGACGCTGTAGATTGCGTCGTGATGGATTTTCCAGTGCGGCGCGGCTGATTGAATCTAGTGACAAAGTTTGAGCGGGGATTGCCATATTTGTCATTATATAGCGGATTGCGAAACTCATAATGCGACATATTGTCGCGCGTCAGTACGACATGTGTTGGCCGCCAGACTGCCAACGGCGTTAATCTGAATCACTTTTAATGAACAAATAACCTTACAGGTTTTTTATATAGCTCATGCTTATTAGCTGGCATACAATATGTCTGTCAGTTAAATTAATAACAGGAGTGATGTAATGAATAGGAGAGAGGTGTTGTTAAGCGGTCTGGCAATGGCCGGAACAGCGATTGTAGGCAATGTGCAGGCTGCTGAAGGCCACGAGCATCACCATCATCATGGTGCCGCAGCAAACGCGGATTTGATTACAGCCAGTTCAGACTGTGTGCAAAAAGGGCAGGTCTGCCTGAATCACTGTCTTGATTTACTGGGTCAGGGCGACAAGGATATGGCGGCTTGTGCCAAGAGCGTTAACCAAATGCTGGCAATCTGCGCTGCAACGCAACAATTGGCCAGCCAGGAATCTGCTTATTTGCCAAAACAGGCGAAGATAGCAATGGATGCATGCAAGCAGTGTGAGGATGAATGCAAAAAACATGCGGATAAACACGATGCTTGTAAAGCTTGCATGGAGAGCTGCGCTGAATGCTATAAAGAATGTAAGAAAGTTGCCGCCTAGGACTAGTTAACTGAGGCTGCAATGTGTGAGTAAAAAGGGTCATATGGCCCTTTTTTATTGTGCAGTTTAATTATACCTATATGCCCTGCGGCAATATGCCACATTCCGCCGCCAAGTCTTTTTACCTAAAATGAAAAAAAATTAAAGGTAAATATCGAGGAAGGCATGTTAAAAAAAATAACGCTCAGTACCATGTTGTTTTGTGGAAGCAGTTTTGTATTTGCAGATGAGTTAAAAGAAAATGGGGATAGTGCAGAAAGTAGCTCAGTTATCTCAACTGAATCTGATATTACAGAGAATAAGGTTACAGAATCTAAGTTAGATTCAATGACCATCTCGGCAAAAAAATCAGATGACCCCCATACCAGAACTGAGCTTGGTAAGCTCACCGAAGCAACTCCCATATCAGGCGCGGTGGTGACGCCTGAAGAGTTAGAACACCTGCAATTGGTGAATAATCTGCTTGAATTAGGCAAACGTGTTCCTGGCATCAGCATGGTGCGCAACATGAGAATTCCGGACGGAGGAAAACTCTATACCGAGAATCGTATTGACGGAATGCGCGCGATTCAGACCAACACTTCAGTACTGGATGAAGTCGACGGTGCCAATATCGATCATATTGACGTGATTACTGGCCCTGGATCGGCGCTATACGGTAGCGGCGCGTTGGGGGGTACGATCAATATATTTACCCGCCAGCCACCGCGGGATTTTAAAGCAAAACTTTCACAGGAGTTTGGCAGTTGGGGCTTTAAGCGCACGCAAGGTAATGTAGGCGCTTCGACGAAAGATGGCCGGTTTGGATTCATTGTCACGGGAAGCATGATGGATAACGATGGCTGGCGCCAGAACAATGCGGCCAGAAACCAGGATACTGCGGCAGAACATAAAAATGGTGTAGCGTTTAGAGGTGTGATACGTCCGACGGATACGACCAAAATTAATTTTGGCATTGATCAACTGTATTACGATTACCGTTGGGCTGGCGGTCTTGGAATGACTGATTTCAAGCAGGATTGGCGTCAGTCTGTAGATGGCACTTATGGGCAGTATATCGATAATTATCTGACGAAGTCGATTAGCGTCCAGCAAATGATAGGCGATACCAGTGAGTTTAAAATTGCTTATGCGCGCCGTACCGATGATGGTGTGAATAACGGTAACGGCGGGTCCGGCGGTGCCAATAATGTAATCTGTGACGATGGGCGAA
>JBAQME010000289.1:0-6290 GCA_049302535.1 Methylotenera sp. | reverse complement strand
AGCCGATTCTGGTTTCCGGTACTGACGGTGTTGGCACTAAATTAAAACTTGCGTTCGAACTGAATAAACATGACACCGTAGGTATCGACTTGGTCGCCATGAGCGTGAATGATATTCTGGTGCAAGGTGCAGAGCCGCTGTTTTTTCTGGATTATTTTGCCTGCGGCAAGCTGGAAGTTGGCGTGGCAGCACAAGTGATTAAAGGTATCGCCGAAGGTTGCGAGCAATCCGGCTGTGCGTTGGTGGGCGGTGAAACTGCAGAAATGCCAGGCATGTACCCGGCCGGTGAATATGATCTGGCAGGTTTTGCTGTAGGCTGTGCAGATAAAGCCAAACTGATTGACGGCACTACCATTGCTGCCGGTGACGTGGTGTTGGGTCTGGCTTCAAGCGGTGCACATTCAAACGGTTACTCATTGATCCGCAAGCTGATTGAAAAATCAGGCATTGATTTTGAATCAGACTTTCACGGCAGAAAATTCAAGGACGTGGTGATGGAGCCTACGCGTATCTATGTGAAATCATTATTAAAACTGATTGAAGCATTACCGGTAAAAGGTATGGCGCATATCACCGGTGGTGGTATCACCGAGAATATCCCGCGTGTATTGCCGGCAGGTTTAACTGCCGAGATCAAGGCAAGTGGCTGGCAGTTGCCGCCATTGTTCCAGTGGCTGCAGGCACAGGGCAATATTGTTCCGAGTGAACTGTACAAAACTTTTAACTGTGGTATTGGTATGGCGGTAATTGTGGCAAAAGAGCATGTAGCGCAAGCTAGACAATTGCTGGAAGCATCCGGCGAAACAGTTTTTGAAATTGGTCACATTCGCACTCAAAATGCAGGTGAAGCGCCAACAGTTGTTGTTTAATTGGTTTGTCATGCAACAACGCCACGTAACGAAACCTCTGCTGGCGCGTTAGATTGATGTGTTTCTTAAATTAAAGGAAATCTTGTGTTTAATCACATCAAAATATTTACGCTGTTTAAATTATTAAATCTGGCTGTTTTGCTATCGGCAACATCCGCTGCATTTGCGGAGCAGGCGGCGTTATCAAACGCTGCGCTACCCAAGCGTATTCAGGCAGTCTATGAGGTCACTAAAAATGGTCAGCCGTTTGCCAAGGTGCATGAGCAGTTTGCGGTGACTGATGGCAAATATAAAATCGAAAGCGTGACTAAAGGCATTGGGGTTTATGCGCTGTTTGGGGAACGGGCATTAACCAGTGCCGGTGAAGTTACTCCGCAGGGACTAAAACCTGCCCGTTTTGAGTTGCGCCAGGGTGATAATCCTAAAAAAGCATTATTGGCTGATTTTGATTGGCCCCAACAAACCCTGCATATGACTGTAAAAGGTAAGCTGAAAGAGGCAAATCTTGTTACCGGCACGCAGGATTTGGCGAGTTATGCGTATCAGTTTATGTATCTGCCTGCACCGTTAAAAAATGCAATCACGGTAACCCTGACTACAGGGAAGAAACTTAATCAGTATCAATACAACATCAATCCTGAATCTGAAACAATTACCGGTGACGGTGTGCAATACAAAACCCTGCACCTGATTCCGCCGGCACAGGATACACAAGAGACCAAAGAGCTTTGGCTCGCTGCCGATTATCATTATGTGCCGGTGCGCATTTTGATGGTGGACGACAATGGGCAGAAGCTGGAGCAAACCTTAACTGAGTTGCACATGGAGTAGGTATTTAACTATCAAGTTAAAGCTACTTTCAATAATTAAAGAAAATTTAAGTAAAGAAAACCAATATGACGCCCAACCTAATCCGGCAAGCTGCCATCGTTTTATCCAATCTGCTGACATTCAGCAGCCCGGCGGACGCTAAATTAAGCGAATTCTTTCGCAATAACCGGGAATTAGGTACCAAAGAGCGCGCTTTCGTCGCCGAAAGTGTCTACGGCGTATTACGTCGTTTGCGTTTTTTAAGTACCGTGACTGCTAACGATGAAAATGATCCTGACGATGCACGTAAACTGATTTTAGCCTGGCTGTTGCGCGTGCAGGGCATGAGCATCCGCGAGCTTGAGCCCATGCTGAATGAGCAGCAAAAAGAGTGGGCGCATATGATCAAGGCGAAGTCTACAGATAACTTGCCGCTGGCAGTGCAGGCAGACGTGCGTGACTGGCTGTGGGACAAACTCGTTGCGCAATACGGTGAAGCTGAAGCGCTCACCATCGCACGCAGCATGCATGAGCAGGCTACGCTGGATCTGCGCGTGAATACGATTAAAGGCACACGTGATGAAGTGCTGGCAAAGTTCATCGCTGAAAATACTTCTGGTGAAACCAACGTTACAAAAACGCCTTATTCACCCATCGGTATTCGCATGCCAAACCGTATGAATATCGGGCGCCATGTGCTGTTCACCGAAGGCAAGATTGAAGTGCAGGATGAAGGCAGCCAGTTGTTGGCGCACTTGGTTGCACCCAAGCGCGGCATGATGGTAGCAGATTTCTGTGCGGGTGCCGGTGGCAAAAGTCTAGCAATGGGTGCTTTGATGCGTAATACCGGCCGTTTGTACGCATTTGATGTGTCTGAAAAGCGCCTGCACAACCTGGGGCAACGCTTAAAACGTTCCGGGCTGAGCAATTTGCACGCACAAGTAATCAGCAGTGAAACCGATCCTAAATTAAAACGCCTCAATGGCAAGTTTGACCGTGTGCTGGTGGATGCGCCATGCAGCGGACTTGGTACGTTGCGCCGCAATCCGGATTTAAAATGGCGCCAAACGCCTGAAGATATTGCTGAACTGAATGTAAAACAAACCAATATTCTGGCACGTGCCGCCAAGCTGACAAAAAATGGTGGTCGTTTAATCTATGCGACCTGTAGTTTGTTAAGTGATGAGAATGAACAAATCGCAGAGCAGTTTCTGGCTGCAAATCCGGATTTTAAACTGCTTAATGCGGCAGAAATTCTGGCACAACAGCAAATCCAGCTGGATACCGGCAACTATTTAAAATTACTGCCACATCTGCATAACACAGATGGTTTTTTTGCAGCGGTGTTTGAAAAAGTACAAACTGTAAATGACGGTGTACCTTCGAGTGCCGCGGCAGGGGACATTGAAACTCCCGCACAGGAAGAAATTAAAGAAACAGCGAAAGCGGCTAAACCCAAGGCAGCTAAACCTAAAATAGCGGCAGCCAAAGCAGTAAAACCGAAGGCAGCAAAACCGAAAGCGGCTAAAGCATAAACAATAAATGAAGCTACCTAGCCTTAACATCCAAATTTTATTAGGTGCAATTTTTGGTGTTGTTGTCGGGGTGTATTTTCATCAGCTAGGTGCTGAACATCATGTTGTGCAAGGCGGCCTGTATGCATCCAGCCTGGTTGGCACGCTATTTATTGACCTGCTCAAAATGATTTTAATCCCGCTGGTATTCTGTTCTATAGCAGTGGGGATTGCCAATCTACGTCAACACCGGCAAATGCATCGTGTCTGGGTCACGACGCTTATCTTTTTTGTTAGCAGCATGGCCATTGCGATTGTATTGGGTATGTCTGCCAGCCTCTATTTCAAACCCGGCAGTGGTTTGCAAATCCATATGTTTGAACATGCCATGCAAAATTTCGAGGCAAAGCAGTTACCGTTGCCGGAGTTTTTTGCCCAGTTTTTACACGGCTTGTTTGTCAATCCATTTACCGCTTTATCACAAGGTAATGTGCTGGCAGTGGTGATGTTTGCGCTGATTCTAGGTGTTACGCTGGTGATGGGAGGAGAGCGCTTTCAGCATTTGCGTTCGTTGTTGCAGGAGGCATTGGACGTGACTATGCTGATTGTGGGTTGGGTCATGCGCTTGGCCCCGCTGGGTATTATGGCGCTGCTGATCAAGCTGGTGGCAGTGCAGGATGTTGCCATGCTGGGTACCCTCGCCAAGTTTGTGGCAGTGGTGATTGGTACTACATTGCTGCACGGAGTTGTTATATTGCCACTGATTTTATACTTATTTACGCGCCAGTCTCCTTTATGGTTCTGGCGCGGTGCGCGTGAAGCCTTGGTAACGGCATTTGCGACCAGTTCAAGCTCTGCAACATTGCCGGTTACCCTGCGCTGCGTCACCCAACAGTTGAATGTGAAGCCTGAAATCGCCGGCTTTGTTGTTCCATTAGGCGCGACCATCAATATGGACGGCACCGCATTGTATGAAGCTGTTGCTGCATTGTTCATTGCCAATTTAGTTGGAGTAGAGCTTGGTTTTATGCAGCAGCTGATAGTGTTCTTTACCGCCATGATTGCCGCGATGGGCGCCCCTGGCATCCCGAGTGCCGGCATGGTAACCATGGTCATGGTCTTGCAGTCAGTTGGTTTGCCTGCTGAAGCAATCGCCATTTTATTGCCCGTAGATAGATTGCTGGATACTTTGCGCACCACGGTGAATGTACAAGGCGACATGGTCGGCAGTTTGGTGGTGCAAAAACTGGTAGGCGCACCCAAATGATTTCAGCATTGCTTTTTCGTCCGGCGGCTGTAATTGAATCAAGCAAAATAGCGGCCCTGGCAAACGCCGCGTATCGTGGCGAAACCAGCCGCCAAGGCTGGACCACCGAGGCAGACTTGCTGGATGGTTTGCGAACCAGTGCGGAAGAAGTCCAGCGCTTAATCGAAGCGGACCATAGCGTGATATTGCTCTGCATGCATGGTAACGAAATCGTTGGCTCAGTTTGCCTTGAAAGACATGCCGACGCTGCGCATGTTGGCATGTTTGTAGTTAATCCCGCTCTGCAAGGTTCCGGTATAGGTAAGCAATTGCTCACTTACGCTGAGAGCTATGCGCAGCAGCATTGAAATGTAAATAAGTTCCTGATGCACGTCATTACAGTGCGACATGAGTTGATAGCTTTTTATGAACGCCGCGGTTATCGGAGGACGGGCGTTTTTGAAGCGTTTCCTGAGAATCCAGCCATGTGGCAGTCTAAATTAAGCGGCCTGCAGCTGGAGCAGCTAGTGAAACCGGTTTAATTGAGGTCGGTTTAAAAGCGAAGTGAATTTAATGCGCAAGCTTGACCATAGTGATTATTCTCAAGTATAGTTTGCGCTCTATGACAAACAGCAATTACATTTCAGCATCAGCGGTTATTGTCCGCAACGCACTGTGGCTACGCGCCACTATGTGCTGCGGTTGCTGCTTGTCGTAATTTTTGCAACCGCGGGCTCTCCGCGGTTGATCTTTTGTTTATCCCCCCGTTGAGCCCCTAAAATAAGGGCAACAACATGCAACCCCAAAATCAGCAAATATTACGCAATGCTTATATAGGCTCGTTGATGGTTCTGGCCGCCGCTGTGACGGTATCATCCAAAGCCATATTCGTGAAGCTTGCCTATGCGTATTCAGTAGATGCAGCAACACTGATTACTTTACGCATGGCATTTTCAGCGCCATTTTTTATCGGGCTGGCGTTATGGGCGCGCGCTTCGGCAACTGCCGCTAAAATTTCGCGTCGTGATGGCTGGATGATTGTGGTTGCCGGAATGCTGGGCGGGTATGGACCCATGTGGCTGGATTTTGCCGGACTGGCTTATGTCACTGCCGGATTGGAGCGGATTGTTTTATTTTTGTATCCGACCATGGTGGTCATACTGACTGCTATATTGTTTAAGCAGCGCATCAGTAAACGCGAGATATCTGCCTTGGTGTTAACTTATGCGGGCGTGGGTTTGGTTGTAGGCCATGACCTGACACTGACAAAACTGGAAGAAAGTCAGACCATGCTGGGTGTTGCCTTGGTGTTTGCCAGCGCAATCAGCTATGCCGCTTATCTTGTGTTTAGCGGTCGGCTTATCCCGCGGGTGGGGTCATCATTGTTTACCGCTTACACCATGCTGGCTGCAACTGCGGCGAGTGCGGGGCACTTTGCCACAACGCCGCACCAGACATCGGTGCTGCACTTGCCGATACAGGTTTACTTGTTAAGTTTATCCATGGCGCTGGTTGCCACCGTATTACCTGCCATATTGCTGAATGAAGGTATCCAGCGTATCGGCAGTAACAAGGCATCATTAGTGGCGTCAGTGGGGCCGGTATCCACTATTTTTCTCGCCTATATTTTTTTAGGCGAGGATATTACATGGCTGCAATTATTTGGAACGGGCCTGGTGATGATAGGCGTGTGGGTCATCGCTAAACATAAGTAGATTTAATTGGTTCAATTAAATCTATTTCTTTGACTCCATTTGTTTAAACCATTCATTACCAAGGAATAGGCGGCGGGTACGACTACAAGTGTCAGCAACGTAGAAGAAACCATGCCGCCAATAATGGCGACAGCCA
>JBAQME010000288.1:0-22909 GCA_049302535.1 Methylotenera sp. | reverse complement strand
GGGCAGCGCTTCAGCCACCTCTAGCGCAAACACCTTGGCACCCGGCATCACGCCCTCGACCCCGCTTTGCGGCATCAACAACAAACGCTCGCCATCGAAACCAACCACCTCGGCCTCTACCCGGCGCCCTTTTGCCAACGGCACATAACAGGCGCTGCCTATGGGCAGCTTGATCCCGGCCGCCTCCATCACCAAGCCTGTCAGTTTTGTAATGCGTCCCGCAATCTCCAGCGGCTCGACGATGTGCAGGATCTCCTTGCAGTCACGAATGTGGTCATGCCAGCGTTGCTGATGCAGGTTTTGTGCAGGCAGCGCTTGCTGGCTCATGGCAACAGCCAATCATTGTTCTGAGCCAGCGCTTCACTAATTCTTTTCCAGCGTACCGCATTGCTGGCATCGATCTGGTTGGTGCCGGTTTCAACCAGACAACCGCCGCGCTCGATATTGGCACCTTCCTGTATCTGCCAATGCTGGCTGGAGATCTCCTCCGCCATGTACTCACGCAGCAAGTGTGCATCGTCATGATGTACCAGGATTCTGGCTGGTTTCTGGACATGCGGAAGGTAATGGATGGCATCCATCACCACCGGCAAGACTATGGACGGATCTACATTCAATTTTACTTTCAACATGGATTTTGCAATATCCAGCGCCAGGGACAACACATCGTCCCCTATCTGCTCGTCTGATTTCTCAAGCGCTTCGCTGAAAGCTGCCATCAATTTCAGGAAACTCTGTTTATCTTCCTCCGCCTGCTCGCGGGCCTTTGCCATGCCGACAATAAAACCTTCCTGCATGCCTTGGGTGTAGGCTTCCTTGCGCACATTCTCAAAAATCTCCGCGATTTTTTCAGACGAGGCAGGGTCTTCCTTCGGCCGGGACTCACTGACCCTGATGCCCTTATCGGTTTCGGCGAACGAAGCCATCTCCCATCTTTCGTAGGCAGTTTGCTGCTCTTTGCGGACGTCCATATTAGACATATTGAGCACCTTTATACATATTTATCGTCTTCACCCTTCTTACTGAGCGTGATTTGATTTTCATCAGCCAGCCTGCGCACGATTTGCAGGATTTTCTTCTGCTCGGCTTCAACCTCCGAGAGCTTGACCGGCCCGGTTGACTCCAGGTCATCCCGCATCATATCTGCAGCGCGCGTCGACATATTCTTGAATATCCGCTCGCGTCTATCCTCGGTGACGCCTTTAAGCGCGATAATGAGCGTTTCTGACGGCACTTCTTTCAGGATGATCTGGATACCCTTGTCTTCAATATCCATGATGTTGTCAAACACAAACATCTCATCCATGATCTTCTGCGCCATATCGTCATCGTAGTTCTTCAACACTTCCATGACGCTAATCTCATTATCCCCACTCATGTAGTTCATGATATTGGCAGTCACCTTGACCCCACCCATGGTTTGCTTCTTGAGGTTCTCGTTGCCTGTCAGCAATTTGGTCATGACATCATTGAGTTCACGCAAGGCGATAGGCTTAACCCCGTCAAGCGTTGCAATGCGCAGCATCACGTCCTGGCGCATCCGGTCGGTAAAACAACCGATAATCGCTGCAGCCTGGTCAGGCTCCAAATGCACAAGAATAGTCGCGATAATCTGTGGATGCTCGTTCTTGATAAACTCGGACACGGTGGGTGCATCCATCCATTTCAGGCTTTCAATGCCGCTCGCATCGCGCGATTGCAAAATACGGTTAAGCAGGTTGGAAGCCTTGTCCTCGCCCAGCGCCTTATTCAATACCGAGCGGATATATTCATCGGAATCCAGGCCCAGGTTACTGTTCAGTTCTGCTTCAGACAGAAATTCCGCCACCACGGATTCCACTTGGCCGCGGCCTACCGATTTCATCGATGCCATGGCCGCGCCAAGTTTCTGCACCTCTTTCGGGCCCAGAAACTTCATCACTTCCGCAGCTTCATCCTCGCCTAACGCAAGCAAGAGGACTGCGCTTTTCATCACACCGGCATCACTCATTTTCGCTACTCATTTCCATTGGTCCAGCTAATCTCCATTGGTCCAGCTAGTCACAACACTGGCGACCAGTCTGGGATTTTCTTTTGCCATCTGCCTGGCGGATACCATATTCTGCTCATAGGCCGGAAGAGTTCGCCCCATTGCCTCACCGCTCAGGTTGACGATGGCGTCATCGCCTTCAGGTGCCTTCAGCAACATTTGCGGTGGCGCCGTCAGCTTACGCAGCATGGGCTTGAATACTCGGGAATAAATCAATAACAACACGACAACCCCGGCGATAAAGCGTAATGCATCCTTGGCATACTGTATCGTTTCCGGGTTTTTCCAGAGTGGCACTTCAGGCAATATTTCAGCAGGCTCGTCTGCAAATGAGCTATTGACCACCGTAAGCGAGTCGCCACGCTCCTTATTGAAACCCATCGCCTGCATAGCCAAATCATTGATTTGCTTCTTCTCGGCATCAGTAAGCGGACGGTAAGTGACTTTGCCTTTTTTATCCACGACCTGCATGTTGTTCACTACCACAGCAACATTCAAGCGCTTGATGCCGCCCATGGGTTGCTGTACATAACGCACGGTCTTATCCACCTCGTAATTGGTGGTCATGTTCTTTTGCGTGTTAACCGGAGTTGCCTCTGCAGCTGCGGCGCCATTGGCTGGAGGCGTCGTGATTGGCGCAGTAGCCGGTGCCGGCGGCTGATTGGACAGTGCGCCGGGTACGCCACCGGCGCTACCGCCATTGCTGGTTTGCGATTCATTGCTTTGCATGCTGCGTATGGTCGCATCATCAGGCTTCTGATTAGGCTTATAGGTTTCCGCAGCTTGCTCCAGCGTAGAAAAATCTATTTCCACACTGGCTTCTGCACGTACGTTTCTGGCACCGACAATTGGCGTAATGATGGACTCAACGCGCTTGACGATACCCTGTTGCGTTTCTTCAATATACTTAAGCTGGGTCGGATCTAGGTTATTCGCACCCATTTTCTTGGACGTATCCGAAAGCAGATTGCCGTTCTGGTCAACCACCGTTACATTAGTGGCAGGCAGATCGGGGATGCTGCTGGCGACCAGATGCACAATCGCGCTTACCTGCTGGGCGTCCAGGCTGCGGCCTGCGCGCAGGTTCAGCAATACGGATGCCGTTGGTTTTTGCTGGTCTCTTACAAATACCGAGGCCTTGGGGATAGCCAGGTGAATTCTGGCAACTTCGACCGCGCCAATGGACTGGATGCTACGTTCCAGCTCGCCTTCCAATGCGCGCTGAAAATTGACTTGTTCTACAAATTGCGAGACACCGAATTTCTGGTTCTCCAATATTTCGAACCCAATGTTACCGCCTTTAGGCAAGCCATCTGAAGCCAGTTTCAGGCGCGCTTGATGAACCTGGGCAGCCGGCACCAGAATAGCGCTACCGCTATCGGAGAACTTATAAGGCACATTCATCTTCTCCAGCGCCGCCACGATGGCACCGCCGTCTTTATCGGAGTAGTTTGAAAATAGCACGCGATAATCAGGCTGCTGGCTCCACAGCCAGAATACCACCATCACTGCAATCACTGCAGCCATACCGACAACCAAGAGTAACTTGTTGCCCATTTGAGGAATCACCCCCATCGCACCGCCACCAGCAAGGGCCGCACCAGTATCTGCTGCCATCATGTTCTCCAATTTGCCACGCACTAAAGCTCACGCCTGAACCGTTACATTAAAAGCCAGCCTCAAAAGCAGAAACGCTTCTATGACGTATAGGACAGTATTATGCTGACTGCCTAAATTTTCAAATTTGGGAATAGAGCAATTTTCATCGGCCTATTTACAGGCTCACCACCGCCCTGAAGTGTTAAATTAGCCAGCACTAACTGAAGGTTCAGATGAAATGGAGGCAACCCATGAAAACAGGTGGAATTGATTCAAGCAAGATAGAATCCATGCTTGCGCAGCTAAAGGCCGCTGCCCAGAGCCCACAAACCGAAGCTTTAGGTGGGCTGAGTTCCGCTGCGGGAAGCCAGAAAACTCAAGGCACTTCAAGGCTTGATTTTTCTGAGGTATTGAAAGCATCACTTAATCAAGTGAACCAGGTACAAGTCGAAGCTGAAAACCTGGGCAAAAACTTTGTTATGGGCGATGACAGCGTCAGTCTTTCTGACGTCATGATTGCCGGACAAAAAGCCAACATCTCGTTCCAAGCTGCCGTACAGGTACGTAACAAACTAGTATCCGCTTATCACGACATCATGAATATGCAGGTATAGCTAACGATGCCGGAACGCGCAACATCCCATAAGGGATTCTATAAAGCGCGTAAAGTCAGAATATAACACCGCCTGCATCAGACTGCCCCTCCTCCAACCTGTGTAACCAAGCCAAAATCTCGGCAATCGCCTGATACAGTGCAGGCGGAATATGATCGTCAAGATCAACCTGCATCAATAACGCAACCAAATCCCTGGATTCATGTACAAACACATGATTTTCCCTGGCTTTGGCAATAATCTGATCCGCAACCATACCGCGGCCTTTGGCCACTACTTTTGGCGCATAATCACTAGACTCATAAGCCAGGGCAATGGCCTGTTGATTGGGATTGGCAGAAGGTTTATAGCCTTTTTCATTCATGTCGCACCACCGTCAAGGCATCCAGTTGCTGACCATTTTTTACGATAGCCGCAGCCAGGTTTTGCCTTTTGCTTTCAAGGGTATGCAGCGTTTGCGCTTGTTCGGCAAGAATATTGATGCGCATACGCCCATCAATCAGGATCAATCTGGCCGTCACTTTACCCAGGCGTGGAAAATGCAGGGTCATCTCGCTGGCAACCGGTCGCGGCTCATCAGCCGGGGACGCATCTGCGGCTTGCTGGCCATCACCATGTTCGCTATTGCGTTGCCGCAGATAGACATCCCAGCTCATCTCCTGCCCAGGCCAGATTTCACCATGCCATGCCATGCTCTGGTTTTCCAGGATCGCCAACTGTTGCGACATCAAAGCAGCAACCGGTGAAGCAGGCTGGTTCTGTGGCTCCTGCATAATGGCCGCCAAACTGCGCACGCCCTGAACCAGCTCACCCAGGTGCGATTCATAAAACAAACCGCTGTTATTTACTGCCTGCTTTAAATCCTGCGCCATGACTTGTGGGGCCTTTGGGGTATGCGTAACCACTGCCGTAGCTTCATAGCGGGTAGACACGCCCTCGCTTTCCGCTTCTTTCAGGTAATGTCCAATGAGATGTGCTGCCGGACTGAGGTCTGCAGTAGTCCCGGTACTGCTGGTGGAGTTCGCCGCAAGCGAAAATGTCGGCAACGGGCTATCGTGCATGTATCGCAGCGATAACGTCTGCCCGGCTTGGGCGGTAAAGCCAAGCTCCGCTTTAAGGACAGCGCCTTCGACTTTCACGTTATAGGTAGTGTCACCCGCTTTTGAAAGAATCTGGGCAACATACTCACGTCCCCTGACAAATGGTGCGGCACTTGAAGCTGGCGCATGGGTAGAAGTTGGCACCAGCGCGAATGTCCGTGCCGGGCTATCATTGAGGTATCGCAGCAACAGCGTCTGTCCGGGCTGGACAGTAGCGCCAAGCTCCATTTTGAGGATAGCCCCCTCGACCTTTACGTTGTAGGCAGCGCCACTCGCTTTTGAAAGAATCTGGGCAACGTACGCCTGCCCCTTGACAAACTGCGTGGCTCTATCGGTAAGCTCCTGCGTCGTACTCCCGATGCTTTCCACAGCCAGCACCGGCATTATTTTTTCCACCGGGTTAATACCGGTGTTAATGCCTGCGATGTCGGACAGATTGAGCATCGTAACGAAGATTAAGTCACTGGCCGTAGAACCGCGTCAGCTTCTTTTCCGTTTGACTGCTATTAATCATGGAACTCAGGCGCGCCATCCATGGTGACACCAGATTGCGTATCTCACGATCATCCGCAAGAATGCGCTTGATACTTGCCACCTTGCGTTGTTGCGCATCACTTGATAACGGTAATGCATCTTTCATCATTTTGAGCTGCTCGATATACTGGGCGCAGCTACTCTCCAGATCGGTAAGCCTGTCCCAATCCTGCTGCCGGGCTGCCAGCAGCATTTGATTCGTCAGTTCGGCAACGGCCTCACATAGAACAATTGTGTTGTGGTATTCCATGCATCAAACCTTTGCTAAATTAGCAACATTGCGATTAGCGGCAATACCATCCTGACCAGATTGTACTGTAAATGCCGCTGGCGTCTGTCCAATAGCTTCCCAGGCTCCCTTCAATTCCATTAACAGCTTAATGACTTCGTGCGCCGGCTCCGGCTGGTTTCGAATATTGGCAACGAGCAACCTGTTGCACATGTAGACATAAAGTGCATCCAGGCTAGTGGCAATCTCGCCACCGGCTTTTTTATCCAGGCTAAGCCTGAGACCATTTTCAATAATCAAGATTGCTTTCGACAACGCAGCACCCTTGTTTAGAATGTCCTTATTCTGCATATGCTTGATGGCACTATTACATGCGGTAATGGCACCCTCATAAAGCATAATGATCAACTTGTGCGGGCTTGCTGCGAGCACACCGGTTTCAATGCCAATTTTGGCATATACATCAACCCCTCGTTGTTTGGAACCAAACATAATCGTAACCTTTTAAATTATTATCTATTAGCGTTGATGACGCCTATTTATTAGCGTTGATGGCGGATATTTGCTGCGAGAGGAAGGAACTGGTAGTAGACATGCTGGATAACAACGTATCAAGCTTGGTAAACTGTGCACGATACCGCGCCTCGACTGAGGTCATGCGAACCTCAAGCAAACTGGTCTGTTTATCAAGGCGCTTGATTGAGCTGTTGATACCGTCCGTCCGTGACGCCAAAATACCATCATCGCTCAGCAGGTTGGTAATAACGCTATCCAACTGGGCTGCATAACCCCTGGTAAAAGTAATCGTGCCGCGCGCGCCCAGTGCGCCACCCGAAACGTAGAGATTCAACCCTTCGCTGGGATCCCCGGCAGCGCCAATCAGATTATTAGTCGAACTGGTGGCGGCAACGCCATTGATGGTCCCTGTAGACGGGGCCAGAGTGCCGACCGTGACAGCATAAGTGCCGGCCTGCGTTTTGCTGGTACTACCCGCATAGATAATCTGCGGATCCGTGGCTTTGCCCGTTGTAGTAAACAGAGCGGCAATATCACTAAAGTTGCTTGTCAACGCCTTTGTCAGCTTGGTATCATCCAGCGCCAATTGGCCACTGCGTTGAAATGTCACGCCAATCTGGTTGAGCGAAGTGATAGCACCACCACTGGCAATGGCTTTAGTCATTACCATCTTGACCTGGTTGGTTACCGACCTTGCAGTGGCATCCCCCAATAATACTCCCGAAGCTTTGCCGGTCTCATCGAATTTGGTCAGGCTACGCAAGGTGGTATCCAGTTTATTGTAAGCATCAACAAAAGCGGTTATCGATGCCTTCACTGCATCCTGATTATTCGCCACTCCCAAGCTCACATTGCTGGCGCTGGTCTTCAATAAATTAAGCGTCACGCCGCTTATCGCATCGGTAATGGTATTGCTGGCTTTAACCACGGGAACGCCGTCAATATCCAGAAGGGCATTTTTTGCCACCTGCATTTCCGTCATATTTTTGCCGGTACCGGCACCGGCGGTTGGATCATAGGCCATCTGTGACAAACCGGCAGCATCCACATTGTTGGCATCGCTGTCAGCAACCGAAATCTTCAGGCTGTTCACCTCGCCGGTGTCTTTGGAGGTAATCACCAGACGGTTAGTGGTGCCATCATTGACAATGGTTGCACTGACACTGGAATTGGAGGCATTAATGGCATCACGCACACCGGCAAGGGTATTGTTCGTACTGTCAATGGTAATGTTGACATTGGCTTTACTGGCATTTGCCGTAAAAGTATTGCCGACAGCGTTATAAGTACCGAAAGAGATCGTCAGCGTCCCCGTACCCACGACATCTGACGTATTGGCAAATCCGGGCAGGGCCAGCTTTTGCGACTGTGCCACCTGATTCACCTTCACTGCATAACTGCCGAGCGTTGCACTGCCATTCGCGGTTGCCGTAAACACGCTGGTGTCGCCGGATGTCACCGTCTGTGCATTGAATTTGGCGGCAGAAGAAAGGGCGCTTACCGAGGTCTGGAAAGTAGACAAGGCGCTTTTTAGCTTGGCATATGCGGATATCTGGGATTCATAAGCCGTTTTTTGTGCCGCCACAGTAGTGATAGGTTTTCTCTCAACCTTCATTAAACTGGCGACGATAGACTCTACGTCCAGGCCGGACCCTATCCCTGCTGATGAAATACCCATGTGAATATCCTTTTTAAACGGTTACCAATTAAACAACTGCTTGGCAATTAAAAATCCAAATAAACCATTAAATTAAAAGCCGGCTTGTAAATTAAAAACCGTCTTGCCAACAACAGTTAGGCGGTCTGCCTAATTACCAAGCCTTGCAACCTATCCAGCGTCTTGGAGATTGCCAGCACCTCCGCATTTGGAATCTGCCTTAATGTCGCTTTGGTTTCCGTATCAACCACTTTCACCACCATGCGATCAGACTCTTGGTCTACTGAAAACTCAACCGCCTGCAATGAAGGTGACACCAACTCATTGAGCTTCTTGACTGCTGCATCCAGCTCAGCCCTATTCACTTCGGCTGGTTGCTTATTTTCGAGTGGTTGCTGACCTTCTGCCTTACCAACAGGCTTAAGCCCTGATGGAGTAAGCGGCGGAGCCCCGGCGGGACTCACTACCGCATTTTGGTTTTCCGCAAAATTTTGCACTGCAACCGGCCTATTACCGGATCCATAGGCATCTAAAGAGGTATTAAACATAATGATCTCCTGTGTAAAAAGCCACAGAATTAGCGCTAATTCTGTGGCTCTTAAGCTTTATACGCTGTTAACGGTTAGCCTCTTAATAGTGCTAACACACCGTTAGGCAATGAGTTGGCTTGCGCTAGCATCGCAGTACCGGCTTGTTGCAAGATTTGACCACGTGTCAAGTTAGCTGATTCCGCCGCAAAGTCTGCATCCATGATGCGGGATTTAGCAGCAGATTGGTTTTCCACAGACACTTGCAAGTTACTCACCACAGATTCAAAGCGGTTTTGCACAGCACCCAATGTAGCACGTGTGGTGTTGGCAGTATTAAGCGCAGTGTCAATCGCAGTAATGGCTGCAGTAGCAGAAGCAGTGCTACTTACAGAGCCACCGATAGTAGCTGCTGACACAGCAGATACGGAAATCGTGTCAGTCGTATCGGCACCTACTTGGAAAGTAGTCGCTGTTGTACCGAATACCGCTGCGCCGTTGAATTTTGTAGCACCACCGATACGAGAAACTTCAAGGGTCAGTTGTTGGTATTCAGCATCCAGGTTTGCCTGGTCACCGCTGGTGTTACTACCGTTAGCAGACTGCACAGCCAGTTCACGCATACGTTGCAACGCATCGGTTTGCTTAGCCAAGCCACCTTCAGCAGTTTGCGCAAAAGAGATCGCATCGTTTGAGTTACGGATTGCAACCTGCATACCACGCACTTGTGAGTCCATACGTGTAGCAATCGCCAAGCCCGCAGCATCATCCTTGGAACTGTTAATACGCAGACCTGATGACAAACGTTGCAATGAAGTATTCAGCGATTGTTGTGAATGCGTTAAATTACGCTGTGTGTTTAATGAAGCGACGTTGGTGTTAATTACTGAAGCCATGTTAGCTCTCCTAAATTTAAATTAAAATTACGGTTACTGCCTTTAGCGGTGCAAACTACTTTAAATTGCGTTGCTGTTATAACTATCAACGGTAAGCTTTTGAGAAAATTTAGGGTAAGACTTAAAAATTTTATTTTCTCTAAACTTCGTTTTCATTTCTTGCCGGTTAAGCAATCCTGATGTTAATGATGTCGGCTGTAATTTTTAAATCTTTAGGGTTTTTCATAATATCTGTGGCTTTTTGTATCAAACAACTTTAAAAAATTAATACTTCCCGGCTTGCGCTGGCTATAACCTTTACTTACTGCATCCAGCCATCATCGCCATGATGTCCTGTGTGTATGCGTTAGATTATCAATGAAGTCGGGACGGACATATCCTGTGAAAAGATGGGGAAAAACACCCCAGACTCCTGAATGACCGAGCCGGCACTACACCTAAGCTGACGCAAACTGAGCCACTACACTTCAATCTCGTTTTTAGAATCTCGCTTTTAGTTACTCAATGCTTCCTGAAGTGGTTCAGGACTTTTACCAACACCTGGTCAGCCGGTACGTCCATGCAGGCAAAGTTCACATTTTGCGGGCAGTGGTTTTGATAACAATATTGGCATTGCTGTATTTTATCAACCACAAGATCAGGGCCAAGCACACTTGGAGGTAAAGCCCCGGGAATCAACAGTGAAGGACAACCCACCAACTTTGCCAACCACTGGCTTGAAGTCGCAACCGTCACCAGCAGGTCTGTTACCTTCAATCGGCCTAGTGTAGTTTGCATAGGGACACGACCGTCAAATTGTCCCCAAACAAAAAACCCTGCCTGCTCCAGCTCTGTTCTTAGCTGCGCCGCATGCGTATATTGCTTGGTTACTTTACTCCCGGAGCTTGAAAGCGCGATGATCTTTTTCCCCATCGCTTGTTGCTTGAAAGCTAGGTCGGCCTCAACAGGAAGCGACACATCAACATCCCCATCGAAACCGCAACAATGCCGCAAATAAAACTCCGGGTACGCCCCTGAATCAGAGTATTTATCCCACCATGGTATAGTCCAATCAGGCATATTGGGGAAGCTGCTATCCAGGAACTGCGTTGAATCCTGAAAATATGCCTGAGACAACGCACGACTATGTAATTTCTGAAAAAACTCGTTGATTGAATAATTAATGTAATTGCCGTGCAGAGAATGCCCGGTATCTTTCAATATCCGCGCCAGAAAACATGGCATAAACCAGGTATCAAGATTAACAATCTGGTCATATTGGTGCAATATCACCCTATCTGCGATATCCATAAAACTCTGGATTGCCGCATCAAGATCACTCGGCCACTGCTCAGGAGTCACCGCCAATACCGCATCCACTTCAGGAACCAGCTCCATCAACTCATTACCGGCAGCATAGGTAAGCACATGAATACTTGATTGAGGATAGTGATGACGCACCAGCTTGACTGCCGGAATAAGAATGGAGGCAACATCGCCCAAACCCATCATACGAATAAGTAAAATCTTCATGAAGTTGCCGCCAGGTCATTACACCAAGCCTTCCACATAGCACGGAAGGCGTTTTCCAAACCATCGGTAATCAGCGCCGGTTGCGCGAGTGCCGCCCCATTGAACCGCGCACGCAATGTTGCACGAACGTCCGCCAAGACCGCAGGATTATTCGCCCAGTACAGCCCTTTCTTCACAAAGCCATCCTGGTCATCAGCCACAAAATCCGGCAAGCCAACATGATTCATGATGGCCATTGCGCCACGGCTGGTCATGCTTTTGCCATTCAGGCACAAAGTAGGCACGCCCATCCACACTGCATGGCAAGTGGTCGTCACACCGTTGGATGGAAACGTATCCAGGCAGATGTCCACTTCCTGATGCAACTTCAGGTAATTGCGCATGGAACTGCGCGGACAGAAAATCAGGCGATCATGGGCAATCCCCTCCAGAGCGAACCATTCGCCAATGGTATCGTCATTGCCCTCTTGCGGCATGGCGCCCAACAGCATTTTGGCACCGGGTAATGCCTTGAGCAAGGTTGACCATAAACGGACAGCACTTGGCGTAATTTTATTGGGGCGGTTAAAACACGCAAATGTAATATAGCCGTTCTTGAGTGCAGGCAGCGCATTGACTTCCGGTGCCTCTACCGATGGCATAAATGGTGCATTAGCAGGTAACTGCACCAGCTTCTCGGTGAATTGGCCGTCAAACTCTCCTGGTGGTAACAGATAGTTATCAGCAAGGTAATAATCCATCGCGGTCAAACCGGTGGTGGCCAGGTAACCGAGCCAACTTACCTGAACCGGTGCAGGCTTCATGGCAAAGGTTAACAAACGGTTGCCCGATGTATGTCCATCCAAGTCCACCAGAATATCGATGCCATCTTCCTGGATTTTACTGGCGAGCGCTTTATCAGACAGCCCATCCACCTTATCCCAGTATTTAAATTTTGTGCGCAAACGCCGGGTGACGCTGTCTTTAAGAGAGCTGTTGGAATAGGCATGCAATGACAAGCGCATGGAAAGCGACAGATGATTAAGTATTGGCTCAATAAAATAAGCCAGTGAATGCTCTCTAAAATCAGCCGAGACAAACCCAATCCGCAAGCAGCGTTCAGGGTCGCGCTGGTTGCTGTGTCTGGGCCACGAGGCTTTTAACGGCAGTTCATACTGCTTGCCGAACCGGCAATGCTCATCAAACAGCGCTTTAGTATCAATTTTTTCCGAATGCGAAAGACAGAACAGCAGATTGCTATAGCAGCTGGCGTAACCGGGACTCAGTTCAAGCGCGCGCCGGTAGTTGAAAACACCCGCCTCTACATCCCCGGCGTCTTTTTTAACGATACCCAGATTATTGTAGGCAGCGGCATAATCCGGTTTAAGCTTGATTGCCTGCTCAAAGGCGCTTGCCGCACCTTTTAAATCGCCCTGGTTTTTCAACACCAGCCCGTAATAGCAATGCTCTTTCGCATCATCCGCGTTAAGTTCCAAAGCCCTCAGCGCAGGCAACCTGGCATCTTTCCGCTGCACCAGCAGCGTATCACTCAATATTTTCCAGCCAACCAGCCAGTCAGGATAATACTGCACCAATGCCTGTATTTTATTTTCAACTTCATCGTAACGTTGCGCTGCAAACAAGTTGATAAGCTCTTCTTCTACAGCAGCAAAATCAACCTGCATTGGCGGCAACTTACCTTTAAGTTTGCTTTCCAGCACCGCAGCCAGCGACTCGACTTCTTGACCGGACAAGCCCGCCTGCAAGCCGTAAGACAGCACAAGCTGCGCATCTTCATAGCGTCCGGCCTGAATAAGTGCGCCAATATAACTCAACCAATATTGTGCTTGCTGAGGGGCAGCCTCCAATGCCGCTTTGAAAAACAGCAGACTGCCATCGACAAGCCCGCCTTCCAGTGCGATCACACCCAAGTGATGATTGGCATCCGGTTGATCGGGTTGTTCAAGTAGAATATCCAGGCATATCCGCTCTGCCTGCTGTACATGGCCATCCTGCTGCAAGGATATCGCCTGCGCCAGGCGGAACTCAGCTTGCGTAGGCCATTGGGTAGTCATTACCACACCTCCCGTAAACCCTGAAAAGCTCTGCACTCCCTGAGCTTACGGTCTGGGCTTACGGTGGCGATATAAAGTTCATGCCTATGACTTGCAGTTATCATGCTAACCCTGCCTGATTTTTTATAGAGACTCGGTTGAGGCTTTAGCCGCTATGACTGCAATATTGGCCATCATATCCGCGGGCAAGGAGCTTGCTATGGCGTTCAACCCCCATAGCAATTCCCGGGAATACTCAAGCATCATCGAATTCGGCAATACCTTCAGGAAAAATCCGGCAGAGCCTATCGGCTGCAAACCGGACTGGCGAATATGCCCCTCAAGGATTTCGAGCGAATAGACACGTTGATGCCCAACCATTAAATCACGTTGGGAGAGTGTTTCCAGTGACGGCTGCAACCCCATAAGTACCGCCAACTGGCGATGTAATGAATTTCTATTCGGCACCACAACAATGATCTTGCCATTATCGGCTAGCCATGTTGCCATCAGTTTGAGTATATCCTGAGGGTTATCTACATGCTCAAGTACGTGTGACGCAAGTATGACGTCATAGCGGTCAACAGGCGAAAACTCTTCGAACAAGGTGTCAATGCACTGAATATTCGGATGTTTGGCTTTTGCAATATCGACCAGTGTTTTTGCGCCCTCAATCAAGGTCAGATTACACCCTGACTTCGCAAGCGCCTCAGTCACGAGGCCATCCCCGTAACCTAACTCCAGCACATTCGCGGCGCTTGGAATTTGCTTGAGTAGCCAATCAATAAAGTATTCCTGGCACAAGTTTTCAATATGTATATCGGGGATCGTGTCATTCGTGTGATAACCAAGCGCTATTTTTTCCAACTGTTCTTTTCTTGCGTCCATATCAGCACTTTCCCCATGTCTCGTAGAGTTTCAGCCCTTGCAATACCTGATGATTAAATGAAGAAGAAGAAAAACCGCTGGATGGTCCAAGTAACGACATTGAAGGTGCCGCAGCGCGGGCTGCCGACATTTCATCGGTAAATGCCTGCATATTCTTTGCATTGGGTAACGCCAATGCATTTTTCAATTCGAGGATTTTGGCTACTTCCACACTGGCGCCATCTGTCACGATTCCAAGCGCCAGCAATTCATCAATGGCCAGCTGCTTCAAGTCGGTATTTACTCCAGGCCCGGCCTTTTCAGCCAGGTAATCAGTGTTGATCTCCATGACGATGCGTGCAGGCTCTGCATCAAGTGCCGCACACCGGCTCTGGTTTGTAATACGGTAGGTCATAATGTCGGGGTCAACAATGGACAGCACCGTAAAATCAAGCTTGAGAGCGCTGGTCGGTATGCTGAGAAATACCAGTGCAAAAGAGCATTTTTCATAATTTCCGACCCTTTCCTGCTGCCCCAATACTTTTAGCAAATCACCAGGACTGCTTGACCACGCCATCTTATTCGCTAAAATTTTTTCATGTTGATTAAAGGTAATTTCATACTTACCATCATCCCTGCATGTTATTTGGCCGGGATGCTCATTGATGATGCGGATATGACGGTCACCCTGAATTTTAGCCTTAAGCTTATTGGCTAAATCACCCACACACTCGCCTGTTGGATAGCTGAAAACCGTTGGCGGCAATTGCTGCGGAGCATCCTGCAAATAGGAAAGCAAGGTCTCCGGGTAGAAAAGAGGCAACCATGGCACCCTGTGGTAGCGTGCAAGCACGCCATCTGTGCCAACATTAAGCAGTTTTTTGCAGAAAGGCTCTATTAAGCCGGAGTGCAATGTATCCCCATGATTTGCCAAAGACGCAGCCTGGTAGCTTACTTTGTTAAAATCCTCCGAAATCAGTTTGTTGGATGCATGTAAAGCCGGCACCGATGCCCGATCAAGCAATTTCAGCAATTCTTTTTTTACCGCACCGGCAAATGGCAAGTGCTGAAGAGCCGGTAACACGTTAGAGATAAGCATATCGTCATAACACCTGCCCCCCACATACATTTTAGGCGCGGCAATTTCATGGGTGTCCTGGTAAAGATTTACATATTTACGCACGGTATTACAGAACCTGCCGGCGTCATTCCTAATGCTGGCGTCATAACTACTTAAATCTTCTTTGCTATTTATAGCGTTGTATGAAGTGAACTCGTGCAGCACCATGCCTGCGTCATATGAAACACCATCACATGAAACTGTTGTAAAGTGGCCACCCCAGTTATTACTGCCGTTAATAATGACGACATCCGCACCATCTTCTGCCAATTTTGCTGCGGCAACCATTGTGGATAATGCGCTACCTACCAATACATACGGTGACTGTTGTGTCATATCATTAGCCCCTCAACTGAATATTCATATAAATTTCAGACCCATGTTCAGGAAAATGCTTACTCAAATTGTATAAACCATCCAGCATTGCATCCGTCACCACACCACTGTTTTGCAACAAGGCCATTTGCGCATGTGTAAAGGGTTTCACAAAGAAACTGCCCTGCTCTACCACCTTAAAACCGGACTCGATCGACATTTTTGCAAGCGCCTCCAGGTCAAAGGTATGTGATTGCTGCATTTGCTGCTGTACCTTTGATTTTTCGTAAAGGTTTTGGATCAGCCCCATCTCCAAAGCCCAAACCCGGTGAAATGACTTCGCGTTGGGCACGTTAAGATGCACGATGGTTTCCGCATTACAAAGTTTTGCTGCAACACTAAGCAAGGATGCGCAATCCGGGATCTCATGTAACAAACTGCTCATGAGTATCAGGTCATAACTGCGGGAACTCAGCAATGCCATACGCTCTTGCAGCGTTCCATGAACCACCGTGACCTTGTCATTTCCTTGTGCTTGCAGCTGTGCGTTATCAAAAAACTGTTCGCATGGCTCCACAATGGTGAACGCATCAAACTCGGCATAATGATTGAAAAAAGGGTCTAATCCGCAGCCAATTTCCAGAATCGAGCGCGGGCGATACCGGGTTAGGGTTTCCAGTATTTTACGTTTACGATAACGGGCCTGAGTCTGCTCAAACGGCAGTGATGCATAACTTTCCTGATAATCCTTTAGATCGCGCATGAGCTCAATTTTCCCAAATAAATGAAAGTTTTAACGACTCGGAAAAGCCCAAATTCCGTTTGAACTTAATGAGCCCATAATTAGGCTCGCCTGAGACGGTTGAAGTACCGACATCGAGCACTTTAAACCCTTGTTTCTGGCAAAAGGCATAGATGGTAAAGGCCAGCATGGCCGTAGGGCTGTAAGATTCCGCACCGGCAACATCCCCCCAATAAAATACATACAAGACCGAGTCAGATAATGCGATACAGACTGCTGAAGCCAACATGAGCGACTTTTCAACATCTTGATAAACCGCAAAAAAATACATTTTATCCGGGAATGTTTTGACCATATCGCCAAGCTGCTCTAATGACATCGTGAGAGGAAAACCACGCCGAGCCCTATTTTCCTTGATTACCTGGTACACCTGCGGGTAGTCAGCCGAATCGACCTGTTCAGCAAACAAGCCTTCCCTGATGCATTTACGAATTCGCTTGTTATTTCCGTAGTCAATACGATCAACAAATGGCCTTTCATCAATGACCATCTCATAATTAAGCTCATGGTTTGATAACTTGAATCCTTGACGCAGCAATATATTGGTCAGGATTGAAGACAAGGCTACATCATGGCTGAAGGGAGGGCATTTTATGGAAATTGCGCGCGCGCCGATTTTCTTTAGATATTGATTGATTGCAGACAAAAACTGTTCTACCAACTGCATTTCAATGGGTTCGTTAAACACAATTCCACCAAAAGTGCCTCGCTTGGGACTCGTAAACAAATAGTCGTCATCTTTATAGAAGGTAATGGTGGCATGTACTTTACCGCTGGCGGTATGAACCAATTGCACGTAAAGGTCGTTTGCATCACTGGAATGCAGTTGAAAATAATCCTTCTCATTAAAAAGATTGCCATTTTCATACGGCCGGAAGTAATTAATATCAATTTGATATTTATCATCTATCGGTAAAGTAATTTTATTGAGCATTGCCGGATTAAACCTGTCTAAATTGGGCTTGGTGAGCAAAATAACCCGTTAACACATCTACAACTTTTTCTACATCCGGCATTGCCAATTGCGGCCCTATCGGCAAGCTCAGCACCTCATTTGCATAACGCTCCGCAACAGGTAAATTGCCTGCTGCCAGGCCTAAATCCCTATAGGCCGCCTGCAAATGGGGCGGCGCAGGATAATGAATCAACGTTTGTATCCCGGCTTGAGCCATATGGGTTTGCAGCAATTCACGCTGCGGCGCGGCAATCACAAATAAGTGCCATACGGCTTCAGCCCAATCCGGCACTTGCGGTAAGGCGAGAGGCAAACCGGCCAATGCCCGGCTATATATCCGTGCAATATCCTGACGACGCTTGTTCCAGTTGTCCAAATGCTTCAATTTAACGGCCAGCACAGCGGCTTGAATCGGGTCCAGACGGCTGTTGACGCCTCGCTCATCATTAAAATACTTCACGGATGAGCCATAGTTTCCCAGCTTGCGAATGCGCTGGGCAATATCCGCATGATTGGTGGTAATAGCGCCACCGTCACCCAATGCGCCCAAATTTTTACCCGGGTAAAAGCTCCAGGCGACCACATCACCATGGCTACCAACACGTTTGCCACGTACTTTTGCACCATGCGCCTGCGCGGCATCTTCAATCACGGCCAAGCCATGTTTTTTAGCGAGTTTGCAAATGGCATCCATATCCGCAGGGATGCCATACAAATGCACCGGCAATATGGCTTTGGTGCGAGACGTAATATGTGCTTCAGCACCGGCGGCATCCAGGTTGTAACTGCCTGCAACCGCTTCAACAGGTACCGGTATAGCGCCAACGGCACTCACCGCCAGCCAGGTTGCAATAAAGGTATGCGACGGCACAATCACTTCATCGCCGGGCCCAATATCAAGCGCACGCAGCGCAAGTATGAGCGCATCCAGCCCATTGCCGACACCAACGCAATATTTCGCCTCGGTATAGGCTGCAAAATCTGCCTCAAAAGACTCAACCTCCTGCCCGCCTATATACCAACCGGAATGGCTGACACGCAATATAGCCGCATCCAGCTCTGCTGCCAGTTCTGTATAAGCTGCCTTGAGATCAAGAAATGCAACACCCATCATTTCACCCACTATCTCACCCATCTAGCCCGCATAAAGTCATCATAATTACGGTAATAGTCATCCTCGCTGTATTTATTGGAAGCTAACACCATCAGTACGGAACCCGATGAGAAATTATCAATTTCACGCCAGATCATGGGACTTACATATAAGCCGTAATAAGAGCGGGCAAGGTGGAATTTCTTTTTATTTTTACCATCATCCAGCGTGACATCAAAGCTGCCGGACATGGCAATGATGAGCTGATGCAGCCCTTTATGGGCATGACCGCCACGGTCCGTGCCCCCGGGAACATCATAAACAAAATAGACCCGCTCAATATCAAACGGAATCTGGCTGTTACTTTCCACAAACGAGAGGTTGCCACGAGGATCCGACATTTTGGGCAACTCTATAATTTGGCAATCATCAAGAGACATGATCTGGCTCCAAGTGCAACGCCAGAAAAGCGGCTTTTATTATGTTGTTCAAAATCAAACCCTATTGTTTTTGAGAGAACAGCCAGTCATCGAACGCTAACAAGCGATTCCACAACACAGTAAATTCTGTTTCGAATTCAGCGCTATGCGCTGGCTGATTATTGATAAGATTAATAATTCCTTGTATATCCTGTGCGTTTGGGTACCTCTGCTGCATGGGCAGTTTTATCGTATCAACCGATTGCTGTAATTGGCTTTCGCTTATATTCCCGGATTTAAATCCGGCCAATGCCAGGGCTATCCAGGCAACAAATCCACATTTCAGGCTCCGGGACTCAACGCTCGCGCTATTCTGCTGCGGATTTTGCCTGAACACGCCCAGGTAATTCTTGATGACGGCCACATTTGACACACAGGATGTTTGCAGGAATATGCCAATATCCCCGAGCCCGAAATATGGGATACCCTGCATGGTTGATTGACGAAACTTCCGCACACTGTCGGCACCCAATACGGCATTCGACATTTCCCCAAGCCAGTTATTGCAAGTTGGCACGGTCGTAGAAAACAGTTGCTGGGCATTGATCAAATCAATACTACGTTCACTTTCACTAATAAACTTGGGCGCAACGCTTGTCGCATATGGCTGGCCCCTTTCATTTGAATACCACCTGTAACTTACCGACACGCCAACATTATCTTTGGCATGAGCCAAACAGTGCGTTTGGTAAAAGGCAGGATAAATTAAATCATCATCGTTCAGAAAATGTACCAGAGGCGTAGAGCCATCCCAGTAATCAATCAGGTGAACGAGGTTGGACATCACCCCTTTTCTAGGGCCTTGTATGACTTGCAGGTTTATTTGCTTTAAAAGCGGGCGTAATGCAGGATCATTTATTAACGCTGTCACTTCGCCATTGGGACTATCATCTGAAATAATTACCCTGAATTTCTTATATGTTTGCGTTGCCAGACTTGCGAGCAACTCAGCAATGTAACTGTGTTTATAGGCAGGAATGAGTGTAGTAATCGTATCCGTTTCCCGCGCTTCAAGCGCTGTCATATACTCTGCTGCCAACATTTGTGCAGTCTCGCTCCTGAGCCCGTACTTCTGTCCCAACTCCAAAACATTGACTGCGGTATCGGTAGCGCCAGCCTGCATAAGCGCATCGATATAACTCACCCAGAATTGTTCATTCTGCGGATTCTCCTGCACGGCAAGTTCCAGCCGTGGCAAGGCAGCAAGAGCGCCTTTCATGTGGGCTTCTATTACCCCCAGATGGTGATTGGCTTCAGCATGCTTGGGTTGGATATCGAGAATCTCTAAATACAAACTTTCCGCCTGCTCTATCCGGCCGGCATTTTGATGTTCCAAAGCCATTTGCAACACATCATTCATCGCCTGCTGCAAATCGTTGCTTTCAAAAACAGGGGCTTCTTCCCATTTATTCAGATAAAGCCGGTATTTTTCCCGCCAGTGCTGGCTGCCAAAGGCACCGGCACTTTGATGCGTCAGCTTAACCAGCCAAGTGCCAAGCCTCAACCCGGCCTGTCTGGCACTACGGCAGAAATCCATGTCATAGAAATGGAAATCAAACTGCGCATCAAAACGCACGTTATTGCGTGTTAAGCTGCTTTTCCTGGCGGCAAGAAAAACGCCATCCAGCAACTCGCATTCGGCAGGCACCGTACCGAACGCTTCGCCTTTACCAAAAGCGCTGTTGCCGTGCGCGATATGGCCGCTTAAATTAGACTTATCATCCCAGGTGAATTGATTATCGATGAACGCCCATGCCGGTTGATTGGGCACCCGACGGCGATTGCCGGCAACGCCAATGACATCAAAATGTGCAAGTCCCGCAACGACAGTATCCGTGAAATTCGCTTCGTCTATCCAGACATCATCATGTATAAAAACAAGAATTGCATCCTCGCCGGCTTGGTCTATACAGTCATTAAATACCTCTGACAGCCCGCGCGAGTTTTCAAATGCAATGCTGGCAGACAAGCGCGCGTCCTGCTTGAGATGACGCTTGAGGGAAAGGCCCAGTGCTGACTTGCTCCAGAAATCATTTTCAGAAAATCTGGTGGCGCTCACAATTTCAACATTAAGTTTTAATGATTGTTCGTTCTTGCCACTATCCGGCGTATCCGTAAGCATTGATTGACGGCGACTCTGGCTATCATTCCACATTTCCCATAACGCTGCTTCCATGTTTCCGGCAAAACGCGGTGCATCAAACAGCGGGGATGTGAGCACTTGCTCTCGAAGTCCTGCTCTCAGGTTGGCAAGCTTAGCCAGGTCACTGGTAAACAGGAAAACCTTGCTTACATAGTTTTCCCGGTTATCTGCAACCCAATCACCCAGCCCAGCCGCCGTGAGCAGGCTGGCTCCCTGCCTTGCAATTAACGTATTGCCTGCAAGCGTCAAAGTGGGCACACCCATCCATAATGCTTCACAAGTAGTGGTACCGCCCGGGAATGGGAAGGCATCCAAGATCACGTCTATTTCTGCATGTGCAGCCAGATAGTCTTCACGTGATGTCGAGCCCGTCAACGTCACCCGGTCCAAATCAAAACCACGCTGCGTCAGGCGTTGCACCACGCTTTCAGTGATAACGTCATCCCCAAAAGATTGGCATTGCCAGCGCAGTTTAGCGTTAGGCAAGGCGCTCATTATTCCCGCCCATAAATCAAGCACATCATCCCCCACCTTTGCCATGTTTTGAAAACAGCCAAATGTAATATAACCATTAGCTAGCGCCGGCAAAGGCGAAACATCTATTGCAACGTCAGGTGCGGTAAAACATAACCGCGTATCCGGTAAATACTTGATTTTCTCGGTGAATTGCGCCTGGCTGGCTGGCGGCACGCCAACTTCATCCGCCAGAAAATAATCCATGGCCTCCACCCCGGTCGTGGCAAAGTATCCCAGCCAGCTCACCTGTACTGGCGCTGGCTTCCAGGCCAAAACCGGCAACCTGTTTCTGGCAGTATGTCCCGACAAATCCATTAACACATGCAGGCCATCGCTATGGATAAGCTGTGCGGCATCCCTGTCATTGAGCCCGACCAGTGGCCTCCACGCTGAAAAGTACGGTTTAAGGCGGGCAGTCACTGCATCTTCACGATTTTCTGTTGGGTAAGCGATTAACTCAATACTGGATGGATCAATATGCCGGACCAGGTTTTCCAAAAAATAGGCAACCGCATGCTGACAAAGATCACCGGATACCAAACCTACACGTAGGCGTCTGGCTTGGGGATCATGCAACCAGAACGTGAATACATCCCCCACATTCCCTGCCGCCACGCGGCCGTACTGGCGAGCCTGCTCCAGACACTCATCGGCACTATGGTTACCGGAATAATTCATTGAAAACAGTAGATTGCTTCGCGTCTTTAAGCAGTCCGGTTTAATCTGCAATGCATGCAAGGAGACAGTAATGGCTTCCCGCACACGGCCTTGATCCAAAAGCACTGTAATGAGATTCGTGTACGAGTTGATATAGCCGGGATCAATCTCTATGGCTTTTCTTAGGTATGATTCCGCTCTGGTTATCTGCCCTTGTGCCTTTAAGAAGACGCTGAAGTTGCTGTATACCAGAACCCGGCCAGGATCATACTCAAGCGCTCGTTCAAAGGCAGCTTCAGCTTCCGGAAACCGCCCCATGCCGTGCAGGATTAGACCCAGGTTATTGTACGCATCGATATAGTCCGGATTGATTTCAAGCGCTTTTTTACAACAGACTTCCGCCTCGGCCATTCGGCCTTGCTCTAAAAATAAAACACTCAGGTTGTTATAGGCCTCAACATGGTCGGGATTAATGTCGAGCGCTTTCCGGCAACAGGCTTCGGCCTCAGGCATCCGCCCCATCGCTTTAAAAGCCGCTCCCAAGTTGACGTGAGCCGCAGCCAGATTCGGCTGTATGGTTAACCCCTGCTGGTAGCAATTTACCGCTTCGGAATAACGCCCCTGCTCAGACAACACCTGGGCTAAATTAAAATGTATTACCGCATTGCTGGAGTCAAATCTCAGTGCTTTTCTATAACTGGCCTCGGCCTGCTCCA
>JBAQME010000287.1:0-3173 GCA_049302535.1 Methylotenera sp. | reverse complement strand
GTTGGAATCACAACTGTTTCCAGACCGTAAATCTGGTTGAATTCGTAAGCTTCAGTATCAGCCGTACCGGTCATGCCAGACAGCTTGGTGTACATACGGAAATAATTCTGGAATGTAATAGACGCTAGTGTTTGGTTTTCTTTCTGAATCTCAACGCCTTCTTTAGCTTCAACTGCCTGATGCAAACCATCTGACCAGCGACGGCCTGCCATCATACGGCCCGTGAACTCGTCCACAATAATGATTTCACCATCGCGCACCACGTAATGCTGGTCTCTATGGTAAAGGTTGCGCGCACGTAATGACGCATACAAATGATGCACCAGCGTGATATTGGAAGCTTCATAGAGACTTGAGCCTTCTGCCAGTAGCCCAGCTTCTGTCAGCAAAGCTTCTGCATGCTCATGCCCCTGCTCGGACATAACCACATTCTGTGCTTTTTCATCTACCCAGAAATCACCGGCACCTTCTTCTTCAGTTTGCGCTACCAGCTTTGCAGCAACAGCATTGATCTGGTTGTAAAGTTCAACGCTGTCATCGGCCTGCCCTGAAATAATCAGCGGGGTACGTGCCTCATCGATCAGGATAGAGTCAACTTCATCAATCAGCGCATAATTAAGCCCGCGCTGTACGCGCTCTTCACGGCTGTAGACCATGTTATCGCGCAGGTAATCAAAACCATACTCGTTATTGGTACCATAAGTAATATCGGCTTCATAGGCTTGCCGCTTGGCATCATGAGGCATTTGCGACAGATTGATACCGATTGATAAACCCAAAAAGTTGTAGAGTTTGCCCATCCACTCGGCGTCACGCTTGGCAAGGTAATCGTTCACGGTAATGACGTGCACGCCTTTACCGCTCAACGCATTCAAATAGGCAGGCAAAGTTGCCACCAGGGTTTTACCTTCGCCGGTACGCATTTCAGCAATTTTTCCGGCATTCAGCACCATGCCGCCGATAAGCTGCACGTCAAAGTGGCGCATCCCCAACGCGCGGCGGCTACCCTCGCGCACTACGGCAAATGCCTCCGGTAAAAGTTTATCCAGGGTTTCACCGTTAACATAGCGCTGTTTAAATTCAGCTGTTTTTGCTTTAAGCGCTTCATCACTCAATGCTTGCATTGCAGGCTCTAGCGCATTGATTTGTTCTACTTTCTGCGCATATTGTTTAACAAGCCTGTCGTTACGGCTACCGAATAATTTTTTGAACAACGTGGATATCATGAAATGAGTGACTTTCCGCTAGAGGATAAAACTTTGTGGTTAAGTGTGTGAAATCAAATATGGAATTGTAATCTTGAAATACTGGAGAATTAATAAAACATAGTAATTTATTGGGTTTGCACTTATTCTTTTCAATCGCTGTATCTTGAATTACCGTTAATTACTTGCCTTAAGATATTTTCTCGGATCTAAAGGATTGCCTGCCAATCTGATTTCATAATGCAAATGTGGCCCCGTTGAGCGGCCGGTGCTCCCTACTTCGGCAATCTTCTGTCCTTTTTCAACACGATCTCCCGCCCTGACAAGCAATTTTGAGGCATGTGCGTAACGTGTTTCCAATCCGGACCCGTGATCGATCTTTACAATTTTACCATAATCAGGCGTTTGCTCGGCAGTGGAGACAATGCCGCCTGCTGCTGCATAGATCGGCGTACCAGTTGCCGCCGTAAAATCCAGCCCCTCATGGAACGCTTTATTCCCATTAAATGGATCCAGGCGCCAGCCGAAACTGGAAGAATTAAATGCCGCCGCCACAGGCCTACTGTTAGGTAGCGTATCTTTAAATACACTTTGCTGTAATAACTTAGCCTCAATATCACTTAAATGTTCAGTGCTAAACTCAATTTTCGCCAATAGCTCGGCAATTTGTTTTTGCAACTCAGCTTCGGATAATGGAGCACTGAGCACTAATGGGCCACCACGATTAGCTGGTGTGGTTTTATCAAAAATGGGGCTGCTCAATGCATCTGCTTTAGATGGTTGTTTAGCATCGACAGTGTTATTACGCGCGTCTTTCTTTTCACCCGCCAATTTTGCCAATCGTTCACTTTGCGCATCCAAACGCATCATGCGCGCCTGCATTTCACCTAACTGCAACGCAAAAGCATCAAGATGTTTTTGCGGATTATTAAAAGAAAAACGAAGATGTTTCGGGATTAGCGACTTACCCCCCTGTTGTGAGGCAGGTTCCTGTGGCACAATCAGCATCATTGCAATCAAAACTGGCAAAAACACGAGTGTTGCTATAATCATGCCCACTTGCAGCACAGAAAGTGTTTTGGCTTTCGCCATATTATTTGAGACTAAAATGATATTCATGCTATCCCTAATCTTTACTGGCATTCTATAAAAAAACTGCCATGCAACGATTCAACACAATACTTAAACACCCTGAGCTAAACGCGCTTAATGCACGCAACCAGCAAACTCAAACTGCGCAAAAAATTTGGGAGGCGATTGCTCCTGACAATCTGGCTCAATTTAGCCATGCAAGCAGTATTAAAAATCAGCAATTCACCGTGTTTGCCGACAACAACGTCGTTGCAGCAAAAATCAAGCTTTTACTACCTAGCCTATTGATTAAGCTACAAAAGCAAGAGTGTGAAGTTACTGCAATTCGGGTAAAAGTGCAAGTAAAATCTACCCCCCAACCCAAACTTAAACCCTCAAAAAAACTAAGTCCCATGGCCGTTAATCAGCTAAAACAACTCGGTAAAAAATTATCCGGTACTACATTAGGCGATGCCCTGGACAAGCTTATCAAAAATGCTGGTTAAATCAGCATTACTGCATACCCAGCCTCGCTTACCTGCTATTGTTAGCACTGTTTAATAATGCAATAATGAAACCCGTTACAATTTGTTAACACCGCAAAATTTATTAAGGAGCAAGCTCGACAATATTTCTTTTTTACGGCATTTAGTTTTTCTGCAATAGTAGGCTTTCAGATTCAGGCTTTACTAGATTCAGCTTTATCAGCAACAAATGTTTAGTACTTGGTTTCAATTCATACTAGTTTTATTTTGACGTTTTACGGCAAGTTTTTAAATAACGTAATTGATAAAAATTTAGATAGGGAGAAGTCATGTCAGTTGAACTAACGGTTGTCATCGGCGCCGCAATTTTAGCGGTTCTGTATGGAGCGGTAATGAGTAAATGGATTTCAGG
>JBAQME010000286.1:0-1733 GCA_049302535.1 Methylotenera sp. | reverse complement strand
TTGAAGCCGGCACCGATGGCGGAAGCACCCTAACCTGGCGACATTACTTCAATTGGCGCGGCCTGCTCATGCGACATATGGCTGCGTTCATGCTTCCTATGATGATAAGAGCCGCATTAAACAACCTGTCTCGATCCGACCCAAGTAGGCACTAAAAACCGCCCCTCCTATTAAAGCGGATTAAGCACACCTTGGCCGGTTAATGCAGCGAACTTGGGGTAGCCCTCTGGAACTCTCTATGGGTTTAAACCCGCTGTGGTGGCTATCGTGTTGTTTACGTTTTCCCGTATATGGACAAGAGCGCTAAAAAACCTAGCACTGCAGCCTACACAAAGTTAATTCAGTAAACATTCGAACTCTTCCAGCGGTACTGGAGTGCTGAACAGGTAGCCTTGGAAAGCAGTACAGTTGTACTGCTTTAATAACTCCAATTGTGCTTCAGTTTCTACTCCTTCAGCAACAATATCAAGCTCAAGTGTAGTAGCTATGATGATGATAGTCTTCACTATAGCTGCATCATTAGGATCAGTGGTAATGTCACGAATAAAGCTCCGATCAATTTTAAGTTGATTGAACGGCAGTTGTTTTAGATAGGTTAATGATGAATAGCCGGTGCCAAAATCATCCATCGAAAAACAAACCCCCAAGGACTTCAGCGCCAGCATTTTGACGATAGTATTAGTCAAGTCGTTAATGATAATGCTCTCGGTAAGTTCGAGCTTGAGCTGGCTTGGATTGACGCCCGTCTGATTAATAACAGCGCGTACTTGTTCGACAAAATCGGGCTGGTGAAATTGGCAAGCGCTGATATTAACTGCAAGTTGTAAATCACGCGTCCGGGCGTTAGCTTGCCACGCTTTCAGTTGCGCACAGGCGGTTCTCAATACGTAGTTGCCAATTGGTATTATCAACCTCGTTTCTTCAGCAAGCGGGATGAACTGACTAGGGGAGATCAGGCCATGCCGAGGATGTTCCCAACGTAGTAATGCTTCTGCACCAAAGATGCGGCGATTATTGTCGACCTGTATTTGGTAGTAGAGCTTGAATTGTTGTTGCGCCAGGGCCTGTCGCAAGTCAGATTCCATGATAGCGCGGGCTTCCAGTGCTTCCTGCATGGCAGGATCAAAGAAGAGTACAGTATTGCGACCAGCTGCTTTGGCTTGATACATTGCAGTATCAGCATGTTTGAGCAAATCTTCGATGGAAGTATTACTGTCGCGGAATAGATTAATACCTATGCTGGCACTGCTATGATACTCGTACTCATCAAGATAGTAGGTTTGATTGAGACTGGCCAGAATTTTATTGGCGATTGTCTCTGCATGGGTAGCGGCTGTAGTGATTTCGTTACCTAAACTTTCCACCATAATTACAAATTCATCGCCACCCAGCCTCGCTACAGTGTCACCCTCCCGCACACAGGACAGTAAGCGTTGCGAAACCTCATGTAGTAGCAGATCACCGTAATTGTGTCCTTTGGTGTCATTCAAGGTCTTAAAGTTGTCTAGGTCAATGAATAATAGTGCGCCATGTAAATGGCTGCGCGTGGTAGAAATTACCGCCTGCTGTAGGCGGTCAAACAGAAGCCGTCGATTAGGCAGGTTAGTGAGCGAGTCAAAATAGGCGAGTTGGTGCAGATCTTGTTGCAGTTTTTTGTTTAGTCCTATGTCCGAAAACACACCGACGTAATTAACTATTGTGCCATCTGCATCGTATACCGCGTTGATATGTAA
>JBAQME010000285.1:0-2920 GCA_049302535.1 Methylotenera sp. | reverse complement strand
AAATCCACGCTGATGAACGCCCTGCTCAACCGCCGTATTGCAAAAGTGGGCGACGAGCCGGCCGTTACCAAGAGCCAGCAGCGTTTTGATATTGATGACACCATGAGCATTACCGATACACCGGGCATGATGTGGCCTAGAATCGCTTATGAATCGGATGGCTATATGCTGGCTGCCAGCCATGCCATTGGCCGTAATGCCGTGATTGATGAAGATGTGGCACTATTTTTGGCCGATAACTTACTGAAAAGCTACCCCGCACTGCTCAACTTACGCTATAAATTAGACCAGATGAAACTGGATGTCACCAAGATGGACGGCGTTGATTTGCTGGAAGCAATTGCCAAGCGCCGCTCCTACAAACGTCACGATGGCTTATGGGACACGGAAAAAACCGCTGTTGCCTTTTTAACTGACTACCGTAGCGGTGCTATTGGCCGCGTCAGTCTGGAATCGCCAAACTCCAGGGCAGAAATGATTGCACGCTTACCAACCGAAAAAACCAATACGTCAGAAAGCGGCTCAGATACTGATAGCGCAACTGACGCACAACAATAATTTATCCGCAATGAATACCATGAACGCGCCACAGCGTGAGGCTGTGAAATATCTTGATGGGCCGCTGTTAGTGCTGGCAGGCGCCGGCAGTGGAAAAACCCGTGTTATCACACAAAAAATCAGCTATTTGATTAACGAAGCTGGTTATAACGCGAAAGAAATCGCCGCGATTACCTTTACCAACAAAGCCGCTCTTGAAATGCAGGAACGCGTGGGTAAACTGATGCAGGGCAAAAACATCAAAGGCCTAACCATCGCCACCTTTCACTCGCTTGGGCTGCAAATGCTGCGCGCCGAGGCAGCGCTGCTTGGCTACAAACCGCAATTCTCCATTCTGGATTCATCCGACAGCTTCAAGATTCTGTCCGACGTACTTGCCACCACTGACAAGCAATTATTACGCAAAACACAATGGCAAATTTCCAATTGGAAAAACGCTTTCATCAATCCGGATCAAGCCAAGGCGCAGGCGGATGAAGAGTTAACGCATGCTGCGGCCAAAGTCTATCAAATTTACCAGCAAACACTCAAAGCGTATCAGGCAGTGGATTTTGATGATTTAATCAAACTACCGGTTGAGCTGTTTGAACAGCATGAAGAAGCGCTAAATAAATGGCAGCGCAAGCTGCAATACCTGCTGATTGACGAATACCAGGATACCAATGCCTGCCAGTACAAGCTGGTGAAAATGCTCACCGGCTTGCGTGGTCAATTTACGGCTGTGGGCGATGATGACCAGGCAATTTACGGCTGGCGCGGTGCCGACGTTGAAAACCTGCGCCAACTCACTACGGACTTCAGCAAATTAAAAGTGATTAAACTGGAGCAAAATTACCGCTCTACCGTACGTATTTTGCGCGCGGCTAACCAAGTCATTAGTAACAATCCCAAGTTATTTGAGAAAAAACTGTGGAGCGAGCTAGGCACGGGTGACTTGATTCAGGTCACCGCTGCAATGAGTGAAGAACATGAGGCCGAGAGCGTGGTCATGAAGCTGCAGGCACACAAGTTTGAAAACCGCACCTATTATAAAGATTACGCCATCCTCTATCGCGGCAACCATCAGGCGCGCATTCTTGAGCAGCATTTACGCAATCAAAAAATCCCCTATACCGTATCAGGCGGACAATCTTTTTTTGATAAGGCCGAAATCAAGGATCTGGTCAGCTATTTGCGCTTAGTCGCTAATGAAGACGACGACCCTGCATTTATCCGTGCCGCTACCACGCCCAAAAAAGGCATAGGCAACACTACGCTTGAACGTTTGGGTGAATATGCCAGCGCCCATAAAATCTCATTGTTTGCTGCTGCGTTTGAAGGCGGCTTTCAAAGTGAAATCGGCAATAAACAATTGGAAGACTTACTCAATTTTTGCCAGTATATTAATAAGATACAGGATAGAGCCGAGCGTGACCCGGCGGGTGACATGCTGAATGATTTACTCGCAACGATTCAATACGAAGCGTATTTGTACGATTCCGAAGAACCTCGTGCGGCAGAAGTAAAATGGTCTAACGTACTCGATTTTATCGGCTGGCTCACCAAAAAAGGTGAACCCAACACCGAATACGGTAATGAAGCAGAGGGTAAAAACCTGCTGGAACTCACGCAAATGGTATCCCTCATGAGCATGCTGGAAGGCCGTGAAAACGGCGAGCCGGACGCAGTGAAATTATCTACACTGCACGCAGCCAAGGGACTGGAGTTTGGCCATGTGTTTCTCATTGGTGTGGAAGAAGGTATATTGCCACATCGTGAAAGCGTGGATAATGACAAGATTGAAGAAGAGCGACGCCTCATGTATGTGGGCATCACCCGTGCACAAAAATCACTTAATATCTCATGGTGCAAAAAGCGTAAACGCGCCGGAGAAATGGAAATGTGTGAGCCCAGCCGCTTTATTGGCGAGATTCCTAAAGATGACGTGCGTCACTTTGGCAATCCGTTTAATAAGGATCCGGAAGCCAGCAAGGATTTTGGTAAATCTAAAATGGCAAATATCAGGGCAATGCTGGAATTGAATAAAGATGCTGGGGTTAAATAAATGATTATTCATATCTTGAGTGCGATTAATTACAATAAACCGTGAGCTCTCCGATAAACAAAACTCATCACAAACATCACCATTCCCTGCGCAATCTCGGTCCTGGCCTGATTACGGGCGCTGCCGACGATGACCCCAGCGGCATCGCCACCTATTCACAAGCAGGCGCACAGTTTGGTCCCAATCTATTATGGACAATGGTGCTCTTGTATCCATTAATGGCGGGCATTCAGATTGTCAGCGCCAGGATTGGAATGGTTACAGGCAAAGGTCTGGCCGAGAATATACGGGATACGTTTCCACGCTGGCTCTGCTTAA
>JBAQME010000284.1:0-1727 GCA_049302535.1 Methylotenera sp. | reverse complement strand
GGCCATTGCCTTCGAATGCGATCACTTGCGTGACGGTGTTTTCCAGAAAAGCACGGTCATGGCTCACCAGGAATAGCGTACCGTTAAAGTCCTGCAGCAGGTTTTCTAAAAGCTCTAATGTGTCAATATCCAGGTCATTGGTTGGCTCATCCAATACCAATATATTGGCTGGTCGCGCGAATAACCGAGCTAATAGCAAGCGATTCCGCTCGCCGCCTGAGAGCGACTTTACGGGTGAACGCGAGCGTTGCGGCGGGAATAAAAAGTCTTCCAGATAGCTGATGACGTGTTTGCGCTCGTTGCCGATTTCAACAAAGTCAGAGCCGGGGCTGATGGTGTCTGCCAGGGTGGCTTCTTCGTCCAATTGCTCGCGCATCTGGTCAAAATATGCCACGCTTTGCTTGCTGCCACGTTCAATATGGCCGCTGTCCGGTTCAATTTCGCCCAGAATCAGTTTGAGCAGGGTGGTTTTACCGATACCGTTAGGGCCAAGCAAACCAATTTTGTCGCCACGTAAAATACGTGTGCTGAAGTTCTTAATCAGCACCTTGTCTCCATAGGCTTTGCTTACGTTTTCCAGTTCAGCAATCAGCTTGCCGCTACGTTCACCGGCATCGACATTGAGTTTTACATTACCCTGGCGTTCACGGCGAGCCGCACGCTCAAGACGCAACGCTTCCAGACGCCGTACACGGCCTTCGTTGCGGGTGCGGCGGGCTTTGATCCCTTGTCGTATCCATACTTCTTCCTGCGCCAGGAACTTATCAAACTTGGCGGCGTGCGTTTCTTCAACGGCTAGCAATTCTTCCTTTTTAGCCTGGTATTGGGTGAAGTTGCCTATGAAATCTGTCAGTTTGCCGCGGTCCAGTTCGGTAATACGCGTTGCCAGCCGGTCTAAAAACCGTCTGTCATGGGTAATAAACAGCACGCTGCCGTTAAACGTGAGCAGCAGTTCTTCCAGCCATTGAATTGCGCTTAAATCCAGATGGTTGGTTGGTTCATCCAATAGTAATACTTCGGGTTCGGCCACCAGCGCGCGGCCCAATGCCACACGCTTGCGCCAGCCGCCGGATAGGGTGCTGATCAAGGCATCCGCATCCAGATTCAATCGGCTTAATACCGCTTCAACGCGTGATTGCGCTGCCCAGCCGTTTTGAGCATCCAGGTCATGCTGCAATGTTTGCATACGCGCCATGAGTGCATCAATATCTGCGTCCGACTGACCCATGTCATGCGTAACTTGATGATAATCAATAATCGTTTGCTGCAGTGTACCCAGGCCTTCGGCAACGGCTTCAAACACCGTGTGTGTAGAGTCCAGTTCCGGTTCTTGTGGTACATATACGATACGTACCCCTGGCGCACGCCACACTGTGCCATCATCCAGTTTTGCCGTGCCTGCAATCACTTTAAGCAGGCTGGATTTCCCCGCACCGTTGCGCCCGATCAGGCCAACGCGCTCACCTTCATCCAGTTGAAATGATGCGTGGTCGAGCAGGGCGTGGTGTCCGAAAGCGAGTGAGGCGTTATCCAGGGTAATGTAGGGCATAGGGTAATTTCTTAAAAGTTAAGTTTAGGGGGCTTTTATAAATGCAGAGTTTGGGATGCAGTGCAAGGCGCACGGAACACAGGAGCCGAGATAGTATGCAGTATACAGCGAGGTTGCGAGTACCGCGCAACGCAGTAATGCGCCCAAAATGTGTATTTATAGAAGCCCCCTTTAAATC
>JBAQME010000283.1:0-12517 GCA_049302535.1 Methylotenera sp. | reverse complement strand
GTGACACTTCAGGTAAAGTTCTGAAACCTGCAAAAATCGCTACCGGCTTTGAAGTTGCAGTGCCTTTATTCGTTAGCCAAGGCGATAAAATCGAGATTGACACACGTACCGGCGAATACAAAAACCGAGTAATGAAATAAGCTTGAAATAAGTTTTTACTAACACAAATTTAGTAAAAAAATTACAAAAAGGGAGCAACTTGCTCCCTTTTTTTATGACTAATATTTAGTACCTAGTAAGACGCAAATCGCGTTAAGATAACGTAATATAAAAATTATAATTGCCGGGAGCATACATGAACGACAAACAATTAGTAGCATTGCAAGCCGCAAAATACGTACAAAATGGCATGTTGGTTGGATTGGGTACTGGCTCCACTGCCAATTACTTTATTGATGAGTTGGCACGCTTATCACGTGAAGAAGGCCTGAAATTTACCACTGTCGCCAGTTCCACCATCAGCGCACAAAAAGCGCAGTCACTGAATTTACCTATCGTAGCGCTCGAGCATATCAGCCAGATCGATTTATATGTGGATGGCGCCGATGAAATCACCCCCGATAAAACCCTGCTTAAAGGCCGCGGCAGCGATCTGGTTAAAGAAAAGCTGCTGGCAAAAGCTGCCACACAATTTATCGCAGTTGCCGATGCCAGCAAACTGGTCAGTTATATCGGCCAGAATTTTGTAATCCCTATTGAAGTGATCCCTTTCGCCTGGCAGCTTGCAAAAAAGAGTCTTGAAGATATCGGTGGACAAGGCGATCTGCGACCCAACGCTGCCAAAGATGGTTTTTGGGTGACCTCGCATGGCAGCTATGTACTGGACATGAAGTTCGATAAAAATTTAGATGCAAATACTTTAAATGCCCTGATTAACAACACTCCAGGGGTTGTTGAGCATGGTATCTTTTACGGACTCACCGATAAAATTTTAATTGCCACTGATGGCGTGGTCAGCGAGCATTAGAATTGATTTGTCCAATTCAAAATAAACTCTTCATGCGTTTATTTTTCATACAACCACTTCTGGTTTTAGCGTTGATATTCATCTCAGGCTGTAAGCCTTCTAACAGCCTGAACAACCTCCCTCCAATTGATCCAAACAAGAAAGAAATTGTGTTTGTCACGCACAATGGCCCCTCAACCTACTTTTTAAATAGCGATAACCAGGCGGCCGGGATTGAACACGATTTAGCGGTTTTATTCGTCAAAGAATATTATCCTGGCTACGAAATTCGATTTTTGCTGGTAAACAGCATTAGCGATGTCATCCCCAGCCTGCTGAAAGGCAAAGCGCATATTGCCGCCGCCAATTTATCTATCACACAGCTTCGCAAACGTCTCGTGCTGTTTTCAACGCCGTATCAGGAAACACAGCAGCAGCTCATTTTTAACAATGAAGTGAATAAAAAACCTAAAGATTTGACTGAAATAAAAGATAAAAAAATTGCCGTTCCGGCAGGCACCAGCTATGCGGAGCGTCTGGCTGAGCTGCAAAAGAAACAACCTACGCTACATTGGCATGCTGCCAGCCATACCAACACAGAATCCCTGCTGGAAGAAGTTGCGGACGGCTTGCTTGATTACACTGTTGCAGACAGCCATTTGGCCGCCCTGATGCAAAACTATTACCCGAATCTGGATGTTGCCATGCCGATAGGCCCTGCTGACCAGATTGCCTGGGCGATGCCTAAGAACATAGATAGAGAACTCATGGCTAAAGTGAATACTTTCTTTAATAAAATTAAAAAAGACGGCTCACTACGAAACTTGCTGGATCGCTACTACGGCCATTCCCAGCGTTTAAATACGCTGGATGTCACCACTTTTCTCGAACGTAGCAACACCCTGCTACCAAAATATATCCATCTGTTTAAACAGGCACAGGACATTACAGGCCTGGATTGGCGCTTGCTCGCGGCAGTCAGTTATCGGGAATCGCATTGGGATACCTACAACACATCACCCACCAACGTGCGTGGTTTAATGATGCTTACAGAAAGCACGGCTGACTTGATGGGCGTGACTGACCGGCTAGACCCGAAACAAAGTATCCCCGCCGGGGCTAAATATATTATGAAGCTGATCGATACCGTACCGGAACGCATCCCGGAACCCGATAGAACCTACATGGCACTAGCCGCTTACAACATAGGTTATGCCCATGTTGAAGATGCTCGGGTACTCGCCAAACGGCAAGGTCTTAATCCGGACAGCTGGGCAGATGTCAAGAAAACACTGGTACTGCTCAAAAACCCGGACTATTACAGCACTGTAAAATACGGTTATGCCAGTGGCGGCGCACCCGTAATTTTTGTCGAATCAGTCCGCAGCTATCAACGCATTCTGGAAAAATATCAGGGTAGTCATAATCCTGAAACTGACAGATTCAGGATTGCGCATAACTAGATTGTTCAAAATAATGAACCGTTATCAAGTACGTATTCTTGATAAATAACCAAATCCTTACGCCTAAGATACGGCACTGAAGATTATATGGATGTTGTAAGCTGAACCAGCCAGTCAGGGGCAACCTTTAGAACTGCAGCCTCAAGTTTCTTATCTGCACCTGTCACAATCATCAATCCTAGCGCCAGCAACAGTGTGCCAAGTATTTTTTTACCCGCAGAACCGACAGCCAGCATGCTGTCGCGAAATTTCATCATGGCCTGGCGTGAGAGCATACCCAGAATTATTAATGGTGCACTTGCACCTATACCAAAAATCGCCATCACTAATGTGGCATGCACAAGGTTCTGACCTTGACTAGCAAGTGTTATCGTTGCGCCTAAGGTAGGCCCCACACAAGGACTCCAGACAACGCCTAGCAAGAGACCCAGCAGGAATTGTCCGGTCAAGCCGTCAGTTGAAATGCGACTCAGCAGGGATTGTCCTGAACTGCTTAAGCCGGAAGTAGCAACAGCAAATTTCTCTTGAAGTGACCTTGAAAGCAGGGTAATACCGAACAGAATCAGCAAAATTGCAGCGACATTACGAAAAACTTCCTGATCCAGGCCGATGGCTACCCCAATGCTGGCAATGAAGACCCCTACGGCAGTGAACGAAGACGCCAGGCCAGCGGCCAATGCGAATGGTCCAAAGCGATGCGCCATTACGGCAGACCCGACCAATATCGGTACCAGCGGCAGCACACAGGGCGACAGGATAGACAGCATACCTGCTATAAAGCTAAGGCCGTAGGTTCCAAGTCCGGCAAACATACACTACTCCTTCAGCGCTTTAAGTAACAGACTTTCTATACCGTCAGGAGTGGTGTCTCCTAAACTGCGGCCGGCCTCCTTGCCATCCTTGAATACTATTAGCGTACTTTGTCTGGAGACGCGAAATGCCCGGACGATTTCCTTCTGATTATCGAAGTCAACGCGAAGCGATGCTACCCCCTGGAATTTCTTCTGCCTGAGCAGAGAATCAATTACAGGCGCTTGCGCTCTGCAAACGGGACACCAATCGGCGTGTACTGCAACCAGTATCGGCTTCCCATCATGTTGCAGTTTGTCGAAGGCTGCTTGGGTATAAGGTACCGTGTCAGCCATGGCACTACCTGCGATCATGAATGACAAGATTAAAATGTTTCTCAGTAACGATTTCATTTTTTCCCACCTTTTATTTAGAGATGCTGGTTTGTCGTACTTTGGTGACTTTCCTTACAACAAACTAATAGCAACACAGATAATCACTTGTCTTTTTCCCGGCCATCTAAAGCTATTTGAATACGCTTTTTGGCCTCATCTGAAAGGCTCATGGATCCACCATGGCTGGAAGTGCCAAAATGTTTCGCTGCTTTATGAATGAAGAGAATCTGGCTCTTGAAGTTTGAACATCCATGGCACATCATAAGATGTAGCTTGAGAGACATTGTCTTTGCGAGTGGCAACTTGGTATCCATCGCCTGAGACATTAATTCGCTTGCTTGTTTGCAGTTCAACATGGTTGTAATCCCTTAACTTACCCAGTGAAGCTCGAGACATTTGCCCATGGCAACACGAGCGCGGTGCATTAAGACCCACACATTATTTGAACTCAAGGTATAACTTTCAGAGATTTCATCATTGCTCATACCATGTATCTCCTTGGCAAGAAATACCTCTGCCTGCTGCGGCTTCAGCCTTGATAAACAGCCCTCGAATACACGCCAGAACTGCTTACTTTCCAGCGCTGAATCCGGGTTTGGATAGACATTTGGCATATCTAACCAGCGACCGGCTTTATCAAAGAAATCATCCACGCTTTGGCCTTCCCCGGCACCATCCATCAAATCTGCAAACGATATTTCCTGACCTTGATGCCGCCAGTGATCTATTATTTTATTTTTCAGGATTGCCGTAAGCCAGGTACGAACTGTTGCTTTGAATGTAAAACCATCCTTGGCAGACAATGCGGATAGTAGTGTTTCCTGCACCATGTCTTCTGCCAAGGCAGCATTTTTTAGTTTAAAAACAGCAAAGCGAAAAAGGTAATCCCCGTGCTCCTCAAGCCATTTGTGTGAGTCCAGAACATTACCTTGTTTCATTATCTGCCGATATTTCACCTAAGTTAGAACCAGTGCAGCACCCAGTGACCGATTGCCCCGATGACCGCAATCATTGCGATAGCCATCATCATTTTTTCGTGAATGCACATTCCCTTTGCCGCGCTGCATTGACCATTGATTTTACACATTAAAGACATTTTCAGACTCCCGTTTAATTTATAAAGTACCCCAGAATTAATGAGGCGCAATGATGTAGACGAGCGAACAGGCAAATCCTTACAACTATATTTGCCAATTTCTATATTTGCCAATTTTAAGTTGTGTAAATAAAAAATGAAGCGGCAAAGAAGCAGGTTATGCTATCGCCCCGTGAAGGTCGATAGCAGTACGATTACGAGTGGTTACTTTTTAGAAATTTGCGGACTTTTGCAGAATATTTCAGGTGAGCTTTTTAACAGAAACACACCATCAGGCTTTGATATATTCAAGATTGTTCATATACGCTCTCAGCACCTGTGGAACTTTCACACTGCCATCGGCCTGCTGGTAGTTCTCCAGCACAGCAACCAAAGTACGCCCCACTGCCAAGCCTGAACCATTCAAGGTATGCACCAGTTCCGGCTTGCCGTTTTCATTTCTGAAGCGCGCCTGCAAGCGTCTGGCCTGGAACGCCTCGCAGTTAGAAACAGAGGATATTTCACGGTAGGTATTCTGTGCAGGCAGCCATACTTCAAGGTCGTAGGTTTTAGCCGCGCCAAAACCCATATCACCGGTGCAAAGTGAAACCACGCGGTAAGGCAATTCAAGTGCCTTAAGGATGTTTTCCGCATGCCCGACCATTTGCTCCAGCGCTTCATAGCTTTTTTCCGGATGCACGATCTGCACCATTTCCACCTTATCAAACTGGTGCTGGCGTATCATGCCCTTGGTATCTCTACCATAAGAACCAGCCTCGGAGCGGAAGCAAGGCGTATGTGCGGTAAGCTTGATAGGCAATACTTCCAAAGGCACGATTTCATCGCGCACGGTGTTGGTAAGCGTAACTTCAGAAGTCGGTATCAGGTACAACTTGCTGTCGTTATGATTTAATGAGAACAAATCTTCCTCAAACTTTGGCAGCTGACCGGTGCCAATCAAGGTCTCAGCATTCACCATATAAGGTGTGTAACATTCTGTGTAACCATGATGATTAGTCTGAATATCCAGCATAAACTGGGCAAGCGCACGATGCAGTTTAGCGATCTGCCCGCGCATCAAGGTAAACCGTGCACCAGACAGCTTGGCGCCTGTATCAAAATCCAATCCTAACGGCGTACCGACATCGGCATGGTCTTTGATTTCAAAATCAAACACACGCGGCGTACCCACACGGCGCACTTCGACATTGTCGGCTTCTGATTTGCCTTGTGGCACACTGGCATGCGGCAGATTAGGAACATTCAATAACAGGTTTTGCAGCTCGGCTTGCAACTCGCTTAAACGCGCCTCGTCAGCTTTCAGTTGGTCGCCTAAACCGGCAACTTCGGCCATGATGGCAGAGACATCTTCACCTTTTGCCTTAGCCATGCCTATTTGCTTGGAGGCATTGTTGCGCTTTGCCTGTAGATCCTGCGTGCGGGTTTGCACGGTTTTACGTTCAGCTTCAAGTGCAGTAAATCTGGCTGAGTCAAACTCAAAGCCGCGTTTTTTTAACTGGCTGACAACGCCGTCTAAATCATTTCGTAATGCTTGAATGTCTAACATGGGATTCCTAATTTTTTCTATGCTAATTACTTTTTGTTTTTGGCTTTTGCATCTAGCGCGCGCAGGTGCACCAATTTTTCCGCTATTTTACCCTCAAGCCCTCGCGGTGTGGGCACATAAAACTGCTGCGGCGCCAAATCATCCGGGAAATAATTCTCACCAGCCGCATAAGCTTCCGGCTCGTTATGGGCATAACGGTATTCTTTACCGTAATCCAGAGCTTTCATGAGCTTGGTGGGTGCATTGCGCAAATGCAAGGGTACTGAACGCGATTTATCCTGCGCAACAAAGGCTTTAGCCTGATTATAAGCCATGTAAGCCGCATTGCTCTTGGGCGCAACCGCCAGGTAAATCACTGCGTTCGACAATGCAAGCTCACCCTCCGGCGAGCCTAAGCGTTCGTAAATCTGGCAGGCTTCCAAAGCCATGGTTTGCGCGCGCGGGTCTGCGATACCAATATCTTCTACCGCCATGCGCACAATGCGGCGCCCCAGGTATAGCGGGTCAGCACCGCCGTCAATCATGCGTAAAAACCAGTACAAGGCAGCATCAGGGTTAGAACCGCGCACCGATTTATGCAGCGCGGATATCTGGTCGTAAAACGCCTCACCGCCTTTATCAAAACGGCGCAGCTTGCTCGCCATCGTCGTCTGCAAAAAGGCTTCATCAATTTCTGTAACACTCGCACCTTGCGCCGCACTAAACAGACTTTCGGCAAAATTGAGCAGGCGCCGCGCATCGCCATCGGCGTAAGCTAACACTTGCTCACGCACCTCGTCAGTCAGCGTGATATTTTCAGCAACCAGTTGCTGCGCGCGGTCGAGCAGCAAGGATAACTCGGCCTCAGATAGTGCATTGAGCACAAATACCTGCGCGCGGCTCAATAGCGCGCTATTGACTTCAAATGAGGGATTTTCAGTGGTAGCGCCAATAAAAGTAATCAAACCGCTTTCAACAAACGGCAGGAAAGCATCCTGCTGGCCTTTATTGAACCGATGCACTTCATCCACAAACAAAATGGTTTTGCGCCCATGCTGCTGCAAAGTGATTTCCGCACGCTCTACCGCTTCACGAATATCTTTAATGCCGGATAACACTGCGGAAATCGGTATAAACTCGGCATCAGCGGTATTGGCGATAAGCCGCGCCAGCGTAGTTTTACCAACGCCCGGCGGTCCCCATAAAATCATGGAAGGCAGATTGCCGGATTGAAACGCCAAACGTAACGGTTTGCCCGCACCGAGAAGGTGTGACTGCCCTACTACTTCGTCTAAAGTTTTCGGGCGTAAACGCTCAGCGAGCGGTGCCTGTGGTGTATTGGGGGTAAACAGACTGTTCAAAATAAGCGCCCTCTACTCACCCACCACGTCTACCCCTTTTGGCGGCTTAAATAAGAAAGTTTTTTCTTCAAGCGCTGGATTAACCTCAACCTTACTAAAGGTAATTTTAGTGGTGTGGCCAAAACTATCAATCAAAGACATCTCTTGAAGTTTATTATCCTTAAACCCCATCAGTATTTTTTCAAACCCGGACTCTTTGTCTTTTGGGTTAGCACTCACCCAGTCCAGGTTATCACTACTGGCCGCGTTAACCAGCTTGAAACTTTTATCAATAGCATCACCGCCCGCCAGCAAAGCTGCGGGGCTGGAGCCTATAGATTTACTTAATTCACGCACCGTGACTTGCGCCAAGTCAGTATCGTACAGCCACACCTGGTTACCATCGCTGATAATCTGCTGTTCGTAGGGCTTATGGTAATCCCACCTGAATTTATTCGGCCGTTTGAGCTGCATTTCGCCATCCACTTCCTGCACTTTCCGGCCTTGTTTATCCGTGACCACCTGATGGAAATTAGCACGAACAGATTTGGTTTGTTCGTAAAAAACCTTCACACTCGACATGCCGTCTGCCTTGACTGTTTGCACTGTCAGCAGCAGTGGAAGCAGCAAACACGGCATCACTTTTTTAATTTGTATCATTTAATTCCTAATAATTATTCCGGCTAAACTTTGGTATTCCGGCTAAACTTTGGCTGATCGTTAGCTTATGCTTCGTGGTGCGGCGCCAATACTTCACGGTTGCCATTACTCTGCATCGCTGATACCAACCCGGCCCGCTCCATATCTTCAATCAAACGTGCGGCACGGTTATAGCCTATGCGCAACTGACGCTGCACCGATGAAATGCTGGCACGGCGGGTTTTAAGCACGATGCCAACGGCTTCATCGTATAACGGGTCAACCTCCGCCCCGCCTTCACCGGCACTGCCGCCGGCAAAATCTGCACCGCCTTCTTCAGCTTCGTTGGTTAGAATGCCTTCGATGTAATTCGGTTCACCCTGTGCTTTCAGATAATTAACGACTTTATGCACTTCCTGGTCAGATACGAAGGCACCATGAATACGCGTCGGGTAGCCGGTTCCGGGCGGCATGTATAACATATCGCCCTGCCCTAATAACGCTTCAGCGCCCATTTGGTCTAATATCGTGCGCGAGTCAATTTTGCTTGAAACCTGAAACGCAATACGTGTCGGGATGTTCGCCTTGATCAGGCCGGTGATGACATCCACCGATGGACGCTGTGTTGCCAGCACCAGATGAATGCCTGATGCACGCGCCTTTTGTGCCAGACGCGCAATCAACTCTTCCACCTTCTTACCAACCACCATCATCAGGTCTGCCAACTCGTCAATGACCACCACAATCAATGGCATTTCATCCAATGGCTCCGGGTCATCCGGTGTCAGGCTGAATGGATGCGGGATCTTCTCGCCGGCTTTCTCAGCATCTTTAATCTTCTGGTTATAGCCTGCAAGGTTACGCACACCCAGCATAGACATCAGTTTATAACGGCGCTCCATTTCTGCCACGCACCAGTTCAACGCATTGGCAGCTTGCCGCATATCGGTTACCACCGGTGCCAGCAGATGCGGAATACCTTCATAAACTGAAAGCTCCAGCATTTTAGGGTCAATTAAAATCATGCGCACCTGGCTCGCATCTGACTTATAGAGCAAGCTTAAAATCAAAGCATTAATAGCCACAGACTTACCGGAGCCTGTAGTACCTGCCACCAATACGTGCGGCATTTTGGCAAGGTCGGCCACTGCCGGTTTACCGGAAATATCCTTACCTAAAGAAATCGCAATCGGCGAGTGCACGTCAGCATAAGCCTGGCTGCCCATGATTTCAGACAGATGCACAATTTGCCGTTTTGGATTTGGAATCTCCAGACCCATGCAGGTTTTACCCGGAATGGTCTCTACTACGCGTACGCTCACTACGGATAACGCACGGGCTAAATCTTTCACCAGATTAGTGACTTGGCTGCCTTTTACACCTGCCGCAGGCTCAAGCTCATAACGCGTAATCACAGGGCCTGGCTGAGCAGTCAGCACCTTGACCTCTATACCGAAATCCATCAATTTACGTTCAATCAAACGTGAGGTGAAATCCAGCGTTTCGGCAGAAGGCAGCTCAATATTGCCGGTAGGTTCATCAAGCAAATGTAATGGCGGCAACGGCGTATCCGGATGTGTTTCGAACAAAGGTACTTGTTTTTCTTTTTGCACGCGCGCACTTTGCACAATTTCCAGCACCGGCGCTTCAATTTGTACCGGCTCACGGTCAACCACACGCTTGCGCTCACTCTGAACATATTCCGTGCGCTCCAGCTTGACCGCCTCACCTGCTTTTCTGTCTTGCCAATCATGCCATTTCAGCTTGATGAATTCGTAACCTGCAATCAGGCCAGCGCCGAATTTTTCGGTAATCATGATCCACGACCAGCCGGTAAACAGGCTAAAGCCCACTACAAACATTACCAGCAGCACCATGCTGGAACCGGTATAACCGAATAAGCTACGCAGCCCTGCGTCTACCGAAGCTCCCAACATGCCGCCGGGGGCCAAGGGTAAATCCGTTGGCAAACTAATGATATGTCCGGCTTCCAACGTGCTTGATGCTATCAGCAACAAGGCAAAGCCGATGAAATTAAACAGTAAAAATGGCTTCTCGCTTTGGTTAACGGCTTCTAATTTCAAATACACAAACCACATTGCATAAAAAGCCAATATCGCCCACCACCAGGCTGAAAAACCAAACACATACAGCAATAGATCAGATACCCATGCACCTACGCTGCCGCCGCTATTCTGGATAACGGCATTATCGGGCGCCATATGCGACCATGAAGAATCATCAGGATGGTAAGTAAACAGAATGACCGTAATATAAAGGCCAACGAGCACTAAACCTAGCCACCAGGCTTCTTTGATGAGGGTAGTGGCAAGAGCGTTTGATTTGCTGACTTCAGCCTCGCGCCGTGCATTAACTGATTTGGATTTTTTGAAAAACAAGATAGTAAAAACCTTAACGTATTTAGTGCCAGATTTAATTATAGCAGTATCAAAGTCACTGCGTAGAGATTAGAATATCATACTAATTCAACCGTAATCTGATGGAGCGTCATTATGGATATTGGCATAAAAGAACAGGATAGAAAAAGCATCGCGCTAGGCTTGTCTCATCTTTTGGCGGACACTTATACGCTTTATCTCAAAACGCATTACTTTCATTGGAACGTTACCGGACCAATGTTCAGCACCCTGCATTTGATGTTTGAAACGCAATATAACGAACTTGCACTCGCGGTAGATTTGATTGCCGAACGCATACGTGCCTTGGATGTCTACGCCCCCGGTACTTACCGTGATTTTGCAAAATTGACATCAATCAAGGAAAGCGATTCTGTACCAAAAGCACAGGACATGATTGCCGAACTGGTAGCCGGGCATGAGGCAGTTTGCCGTACTGCGCGCAGTGTATTCCCTAGTGCAGATGCTGCTTCTGATGAAGCCACCGCTGACCTGCTTACACAGCGCTTGCAACTGCATGAAAAAACTGCCTGGATGCTGCGTAGCTTACTCGAAAAATAAGTAGTAGGTAGTTTTTCGGTACAGGCTAACTCGCGAAGCGATGTTAAGTGCCATTTATGGCACGGCCGAAGCCAAAAAACTGCCTGGATGCTGCGTAGCTTACTTGAAAAGTAAATGAACAAAACCCAGATTCTTAGTATCAACGTTAATTTAGAAAGCAATTTATTATGGCAACACGTCACGCCAAGTTACTTATTTTAGGCTCTGGCCCCGCAGGATATTCAGCTGCCGTTTATGCGGCACGCGCAAACCTTAAACCGGTTTTAATTACCGGCATCGCACAGGGTGGCCAACTCATGACCACCACCGAAGTGGATAACTGGCCAGCCGACGCCGATGGTGTACAAGGTCCGGACTTGATGGCACGCTTCCAAAAGCACGCAGAGCGCTTCAATACCGAAATGATTTTTGACCATATTCACACCACGCATTTAGCTGAAAAACCAATTCGCTTGGTAGGTGACAGCGGCGAATACACTTGCGATGCATTGATTATTGCAACGGGTGCATCTGCCAAATACTTAGGCTTGCCATCAGAAGAAGCTTTCTCCGGCAAAGGCGTTTCTGCATGCGCAACCTGCGATGGATTTTTCTATCGCAACCAAGAGGTCGCCGTGATTGGCGGCGGCAACACTGCCGTTGAAGAAGCCTTATATCTGGCGAATATCGCCAGCAAAGTAACACTGGTACACCGCCGCGACAAATTCAAGGCGGAAGCCATTTTGGTGGACAAGCTGATGGCACGCGTTGCGGAAGGCAAAATCGTACTGGAGACTTTCTCTACCCTGGACGAAGTGTTAGGTGATAACACTGGCGTGACTGGCATGCGTATTAAAAACGTGAATGACAACAGCACCAAAGACATCAAATTACAGGGTGTGTTTATTGCCATTGGCCACAAACCCAATACCGACATTTTTGAAGGTCAATTGAAAATGGAAGGCGGCTATATCGTTACGCAAATGGGCCGCGGCGGCAATGCAACCGCAACCAGTGTACCCGGCGTTTTTGCTGCCGGCGATGTGCAGGACCATATTTACCGTCAAGCCGTTACCAGCGCAGGCACCGGCTGCATGGCCGCACTGGATGCAGAGCGCTATTTAGATCATTTGAAATAAATATCAAACCTGCTGTTCCGGACGCATAGCGCCTGGAACAGCATAAAGACTAGACGTGATGAAAACGCTGCGCGAACAGATCAAGCAAGTCAAACCTCAAATCAAGGCAGAGCCTGCTATACCGGCAGCTAAAAGCATAGAGCCTGCCGAAGTAGAAGATTTGTTTCTGCAAGCAGTAAAGGACGCACGCCCTCTACCAAATGAGGTAAAACACGCGCGTTTACATCA
>JBAQME010000282.1:0-2740 GCA_049302535.1 Methylotenera sp. | reverse complement strand
TACGACTTCAAGCTGGATCAGGTGCAGACCTTTACGCCTACACCGATGGCGATGGCGACTGCCATGTATCACTCGGGCAAAAACCCATTGCGCAAAGTCACGGCGGATTCTGAGAATGTGCCTATCCCCAAGGCTGGCAATGTGCGTAAATTGCACAAGGCATTTATCCGTTACCATGACCCGAATAACTGGCCGATGCTGCGCGAGGTTTTAACGAAAATGGGGCGTGCTGACCTGATCGGTAGCGGTAAGCAGTGTTTGATTCCAGCCTGGCAGCCACTTTCAAACAAGCCAGTAACGACTGTGCGCGGTGAGCAGTTGGAACGAACTGTCCGGCCAAGGCGCGTGATAGATAAGAAACGTAAGTACTCTTAAACGATACTTTTTAAAATTGAAGGATGCTTGCCGGATAGGCTAAACAGTTTATTTTTCAGCGTATTCGGTAGCCAGTTTCTTGATGTAAGTGGCAAAATCCGGATCTTCACCCTGAAGCAGTCTTGGCAGAAGCTTGCGAAAGTCTTCACGTTCGCACCATTCGCGCATGAAGTCTTCCCATGACAGCCAGCGTCTAAGCTGCTTGTTCGACATTTTTTCATCGTAGCTCAGCAAATAAGCGCGTTCGAACAAAGAGATTAGAATCTCAAATATGACCAGCGTACGCTCCTGCTGTTCTTCCGTGTGATTAGTGACTTTCTGATTCGAGCGTAGCTTGAGGTCAGGATTGGCCATGACCAATTTTAGAAAATCGGTGTAATCAGCCGTTAGTAACTGATAGACCTCTTCATCTTCATTTTCACGCTCCTTGCGTTGCTCCATGATATAAGCAAAAATCGCCAGCGGAAAACCAAACACCGTAACAATGTAGCTGAGTAATTCCCAAGTTTCGAGTTTCATCGCGTCAGTATATTCCTTAACAAATCCGCAAACAGGGTTTATTTATGTACGTGGCGGCCAGCTTCATAATCAACGATTTCGGATGATTGCGGCACATAAATCAATTGGTCTGTTGCAAAACCAAGCTCTTTTGCTTTTGAAATCAAATGCTGCTTGATCGGGTATGCAAGCTGCGGCGTGCGCGATAATATCCAGAAATAGGATTTATCAGGGCCGCACAGCATTACATAGTTATAGTAGGGCTTATCCAGTTCGATAATATTGTAAGCACCGTAAAACGGACCAAAAAAGGAGACTTTTAGTCGGCCGGTATAGGTGCCATCAGCATTGCGCGGATCTATAAAGTAAGCTTTACCTTCGGCTTCTTTCCATTTTTTAGTTTTACTATTAAAGCCACGATTAATGATTTTAATGCCGTCATCTTCGCGCAAGCTATAAGTTGCAGTCACGTTTTCCAGTCCGCGCTCAAAACTGTGATCAAGGCGAGCGATTTCATACCAGGTACCTAAGTATTGATTGGCATCGAAACTTTCGATTACTTTGACATTGTCTGGTACCCCCGTACAGGATGCTAGAAATGCTGTTGCCAATGCAATCAATAAGCTGCGCATTTTTACTCTTTGCTTTTTAATTCAATCATGTCTTGCGGACTTAACCAGCGCCATTCACCAACTTTCAAATCTTCCGGCAGTTTTAACTCGCCAATCTGAATGCGTTTCAAGCCTTCAACGCGGTTACTGATTGCCGCCACCATGCGTTTTACCTGGTGATATTTGCCTTCAGCAAGCGTCATGTGGATTACATGGTCGCTGATTTTTTCACAGGACAATGCCGCAATCGGCGCATCTTCATCAACCAGCTGCACGCCTTTTAATATATGTGCGATTTGTGCATCATCCACCGGGTGTTTGCAGGTGACTTCGTACACCTTGGGCACTTTCCATTTTGGCGAGCTCATTTTGTGGATGAACTGGCCGTCATCGGAAATCAGGATTAACCCGGTAGTGTCTTCGTCCAGCCGGCCGATGCACTGTACGCCGCGCTCTACCAGCGGGTGCGGGAGCAGCGTGTAAATGGTCGGGTGGTGTTGGGTTTTGTGCGAGCACTCGTAATTGGCAGGCTTATGCAGCATCAGGTAGGATTTTTCATGGTAATCCCAAGCCTCGCCTTTGATCGTGAAACTTAAGTTTTTGGTATCAAATATGGCGTCCGGGTCATCGCAGAGTTCGCCATTGACGGTGACTTCTTCATTGATGATTAAAATGCGACAAAGCTTGCGTGAACCAAAACCCTGGTTGTGCAGAATGCGTTCAATAGATAGTTTTTTAGCCATACGCGCATTATATCTGCATCAGGCAAAACGCCCACGTGTTGTGGGCGTTTTAGTCAGTTATTTGCGCAAAGAATTGCGCTTATGCAGTCTAATCTTTTGCTGCTACAAAGTTATAAAGCAATGCGCCAATAATGCCGCCAGCAATCGGTGCCAGCCAGAACAGCCAAAGCTGGTCGATATATGCACCGCCGGCAAACAAGGCCTGGCTGGTGCTGCGTGCCGGGTTGACAGAGGTGTTGGTTACAGGAATGCTGATCATGTGGATCAGTGCAAGTGTCAAACCAATGGCGAGTGGTGCCAGGCCGGCTGGCGCACGCTTGTCTGTTGAACCCATGATGATAAATAAAAATACTGCAGTCATGACGACTTCACACACAAAAGCGGCTTGTAATGAGTATTTATGCGGAGATAATGCCCCATAGCCATTTGCCGCAAAACCGCCAATGGTATACCCCTCCTGACCGCTGGCAATAAAGTAAATGACTGCTGCGGCTAAAACTGCGCCGGCTAACT
>JBAQME010000281.1:0-1838 GCA_049302535.1 Methylotenera sp. | reverse complement strand
GGCCATTGGCATATTCGGTATTCGCACATACACCCAGGAACCGCTTTACCATAGCCAAAGTTATGTATTCGGCACACTGGTCGACATTAGCATTTACGGCGAAACGGATGAACGCGCTAAATTATTAGCCAATCACGTCTTGCAGGATTTCCAGCATTTGCATAATCAATTGCATGCCTGGAAGCCAGTTTCCAACAATGAACCCAGCGAGCTTGGTGCACTCAATAACGCTTTTGCGCAAGGGAAGCATCCCATCGCTATTAGCCCACAGCTTGCCAATATGCTCCTTGATGCCACAAGTTTATCCGTACGATCGCAAGGTTTGTTCAACCCGGCTATCGGCCATTTAATCGGCACCTGGGGCTTTCAGCGCGATGAGTTTAGTGCAGTGGAGATTGATGACGAAAAAATAAAAAACCTGGTCAAAGCCAACCCGCGCATGACTGATATTGTCATTCGGAACAATACGGCTTATAGCAACAACCCTGGTGTAAAGCTTGATTTAGGCGGTTATGCCAAAGGCTATGCACTGGATATGGCTGCAGACTATTTGCGCAAGCAGCAAGTCAAAAACGCACTGATCAATATTGGCGGCAATATCATCGCTATCGGACAACATGGAGCTAAACCATGGCGTGTAGGCATACAGCACCCACGCAAGCCTGCCGCAATTGCCACGCTGGATTTGGCTGACGGCTGGGCAATTGGCACATCGGGCGATTACCAGCGCTACTTCACCTTGAACGGCAAACGCTATTGTCATATTATTGACCCTAATACCGGTTACCCAGTGCAGCACACACAGGCCGTCACCGTGCTCATTCCACCACAGGCAAATGCCGGCGTACTATCTGATGTAGCATCAAAACCTATTTTTATAGCAGCGGCTAACGACAAAGCTAAAGCCGCTGCTGCTTTTGGTATCCAATATTTCATGGTCATTGACCAGCAGTCCAATATTTTTGTCACTAAAGCTATGGCACAAAAACTCGACTGGCTTGATCCGGACATCAACAAAAACACCCATGTTAAGTTTGTTACGCTCCCTTAAGCCAACGTTCAGGCATGTACTGGTTGGTGATTGGCTGACCGTCATTTTCAGCATTGTTCTTATCGTTTTTTTATTCCAGACCTTATGGTCGCATCAGCACGCGACTAAAGTGCAAATCAGGCTGGGGAATAAAATTTACGCAACCTATAACCTGAACCTGCAGCGAGAAGTGCATGTACACGGCCCGATTGGCGATGCCGTGATTCACATATCACAGGGAAAAGCACGTTTTGCCAAATCACCCTGTCATAATCAATACTGCGTGCATCAAGGCTGGCTAACACACACCGGACAAGTTGCTATTTGTCTGCCCAACCAAATCAGTTTGGAACTCATTGGCGAAGAAAAACCTTATGATTCACTTAATTACTGAATTGATTTAAGCAACGATAAATATCAACATCTACTGCACAAAGACGTATCATGCACATTCAAACCACCATTGACGATCATCGCATTGCAAAATTGGCAGCTTTTGCAATTGCCTTGCATATGGTGGAGGCTGTCATTCCATCCCCACTGCCGGGGGTGAAACCGGGCAGTGCCAACATCGTGACCTTGTACGTCTTGCTGCAATATGGTTTTGCTACCGCAGCATGGGTCAGTATTTTGCGCGTGTTTGCCAGCAGCTTGTTAATGGGGCAATTTATGTCACCAACATTCGTACTGAGTTTAAGTGGGGCACTATTGAGCTTAGGGGTTCTGTGGCTTGCCATGCGTTTGCCCAAACGTTATTTCAGCGCGGTCACTTTGAGTATCCTGGCCGCGTTCGCACACATCGCAGGGC
>JBAQME010000280.1:0-2019 GCA_049302535.1 Methylotenera sp. | reverse complement strand
TGAACCGCATTGGCGGTAAGTCAAACACGGGTGAAGGCGGTGAAGATGCCAAACGCTTTATCCCGGTGGCAACTGACACCAGTATGGCCGCAGTGATCGGCAGTAAATTGATTGAAAAAGATGTGGCACTTAAAGCGGGCGATTCCATGCGCTCACGCATCAAGCAAGTGGCCTCAGGTCGTTTTGGCGTTACTGCGGAATACCTTGCAAGCGCTGACCAGATCCAAATCAAGATGGCACAAGGTGCAAAACCGGGTGAAGGCGGTCAATTACCAGGCCACAAGGTCTCGGAATATATTGCCAAGCTGCGTTTCTCAGTACCTGGCGTGGGTTTGATCTCACCACCACCGCACCATGATATTTATTCGATTGAAGATCTGGCGCAGCTGATTCATGACCTGAAAAATGCAAATCCAAAAGCATCAATTTCAGTGAAATTGGTATCAGAATCTGGCGTGGGTACTGTGGCCGCAGGCGTGGCAAAAGCCAAGTCTGACCATATTGTGATTGCCGGTCATGACGGCGGTACCGGTGCATCACCTATTTCATCTATCAAGCATGCAGGTACGCCATGGGAGCTGGGTCTGTCAGAAACACAGCAAACCCTTGTGTTGAACCAGCTGCGTGGCCGTGTTGTGGTGCAGGTAGATGGCCAAATTAAAACGGGCCGGGATGTGCTGATCGGCGCATTGTTGGGTGCAGATGAATTCGGCTTTGCAACCGCACCATTGGTGGTTGAAGGTTGTATCATGATGCGTAAATGCCACCTCAACACTTGCCCTGTAGGCGTTGCAACACAGGACCCTGAATTACGTAAACGCTTTACAGGACAGCCTGAGCATGTGGTGAACTATTTCTTCTTTGTGGCTGAAGAAGTGCGTGAACTGATGGCTTCAATGGGTATTGCCAAATTCGAGGATTTAATCGGCCGCGCAGATTTGCTGGACATGCAAGCGGGTCTTGATCACTGGAAAATCAATGGCTTGGATTTCTCTAAAGTGTTCCATCTGCCTGAAATGCCAGCAAGTGTTTCACGTAAAAATAATGACGTGCAAGACCATGGTTTAGTAAATGCACTTGATAACAAGCTGGTGGCATTAGCCAAACCAGCTTTGGAAAAAGGTGAAAAAGTCGTATTGGATATACCAATCTCCAATACCAACCGTACCGTAGGCACGATGTTGTCATACGAAATTGCAAGCCGTTACGGCAACACAGGTTTGCCAGACGATACTATTCACGTGAATTTCACCGGCACATCAGGTCAAAGCTTTGCAGCATTCCTGGCCAAAGGCATTACGTTTGAACTGACCGGCGAAGGCAACGATTATGTAGGTAAAGGTCTGTGTGGCGGACGTATCGTGATCAAGCCGCCTAAAGCTTTCCGCGGTCTTGCACACGAAAACATCATTGTCGGTAATACCGTGATGTACGGTGCGACCACAGGTGAAAGTTACTTTAGCGGTGTAGCTGGCGAACGCTTCTGTGTGCGTAACTCAGGCGCTTCTGCAGTGATTGAAGGTGTGGGTAATCATGGCTGTGAATACATGACCGGCGGTACCGTCGTTGTTTTAGGCTTAACCGGTCAAAACTTCGCGGCGGGTATGAGCGGCGGCGTGGCATATGTATATGATGAAGATGGCCTGTTCGCTAAACGTTGCAACATGGGCATGGTGTCTTTGGAGAAAGTCGAGCATGCGGCCAATGTGGCAAAAGATGCAGTGCATCACCTTGATCAGCCTGATGAAGTCACGTTGCTTGCCTTGATTAACAAGCACGCTGAATATACCGATAGCGCACGCGCCAAAGCGATTCTTGCCGATTGGGACAATGCGCGCGGCAAGTTCGTTAAAGTCATGCCGAATGAATATAAACGTGCCTTAATCGAGTTGGCTGAAGACAAGGCACTGATAGCGGCCTAATGTTGTTTAATAAGTGTGGCTTTAGTAAGTCTCGCTTTTAATATGAAACAAGTAAAGAGACTCTTAAGGGAAAAGGCTTTTTAGTATGGGTAAAGTA
>JBAQME010000279.1:0-2702 GCA_049302535.1 Methylotenera sp. | reverse complement strand
TCCGTCCGCCATAACCATGCGTCTCCGGACTGCTTAAGCCCGATTGCCATTACCCCATTCAGTTTTTCCGCAGCATGCAAACCTGCTTCATCACTAAAACCGGCATTCTTTAGCTGTATTGTTGCATTGATATCCGGTTTGTTATTCGTAAATAAGCGGTTGAATTCAATACTGAAGGGGAGATCCAGATGCGCGGATTTAAGTGAGCCTTGCGGACAGTGCACGCTTGTTTTTTTAATATTTTTCGGTACTTCACAACCAAGATTGAGTTGTATCCAATCTTTACCTGCCTTTTGTTTAAGTACAGATGTTAAATTGAGCTGAATATCAGGCTTTTTGAGATTCAGTTTGATTGCAACCTGTTTTGCCTCACCTTGAGGATGCTCAATACGCTCGGCTTTGATTGAAATCTCGCTAACAGCCTGCGCACTGACGCTATAAAAAACTGCGCAAAAAAAACTACAGGTTTTTAATAGGATGCTCATTCCATCAGGAAGGAAACACACCTGTGGATAAATAGCGGTCACCTCTATCGCATACGATAGTCACAATCACCGCATTTTCAAGGCGTTTTGATAACTGTAGTGCTGCGTATAAAGCCCCGCCCGATGAGATTCCAGCAAAAATACCTTCTTTAGCTGCCAGTTGGCGTGTAGTATTTTCTGCGTTCTTTTGACTGACATAAATCAGATCATCCACACGTTTGGGATCATAGATTTTAGGCAGGTATTCTGCAGGCCACTTACGAATACCGGGTATTTGCGAGCCTTCTTCAGGCTGGACACCAATGATTTGAATATCAGGGTTCTGCTCTTTCAAAAAGCGCGAGGTCCCCATAATCGTCCCGGTGGTACCCATGCTTGACACAAAATGGGTGACCTTCCCCCCGGTATCGCGCCAAATTTCAGGACCGGTACCTTCGTAATGCGCCAATGGATTATCCATGTTGCCAAACTGATCCAGCACAATGCCCTCGCCCTCTGCCTGCAGTTTCATCGCCACATCGCGTGCCAGTTCCATACTGCCCTCTTTAGGGGTAAGTACCAGCTCTGCGCCATATGCTTTCATGCTTTGGCGGCGTTCTATACTTTGATTGTCGGGCATCACCAGTATCATTTTGTAGCCGCGCATTGCCGCGACCATCGCCAATGCAATGCCGGTATTGCCGCTGGTTGCCTCAATCAGCGTATCGCCAGGCTTGATGTCACCTCGCGCCTCTGCGCGCGTAATCATGGAGTACGCCGGCCTGTCTTTCACGGAACCAGCCGGATTATTACCTTCCAGCTTCAATAAAATAGTGTTGCTGGTATCGCCACCCAGCCGCTGCAGCTTAACCAATGGCGTATTGCCGACAAAATTGTCTATCGTTTTATACATTTAAATGATTTCTCTATTTTTTATTCAATTTAGCGAGATGCAACGCATATACCCCAAGCCCGATGAAAGCGATCAATGCCAGCTGCGGGATGGTTAGCCCCAACAAAGTCCAATCAATGGCAGCACAGTCACCGGTGCCCCTGAACACCAAAGTAAGCGCTTTCTTTATCGGAAAATTCTCAAACATGTAATCGAAACCTACGCCGCAATCCGCAACCATGCTCTCACGATGCGCCTGTATCCACCAATGGCGGATAGCCACACCAGCACCACCCAAAGCCGTTAACACTTGTAGCGCCGCGAAGAATCGCGGGAATTTATTAACGATTTCCGCAATTAGAAACAATATGCCCAATGACATGAACACGATGCGTTGTGATATACACAGCGGACATGGCTCAAGGTTGTAACGCGTTTGTATCCACAAAGCGAGGCCTACCAAGCCAAAGCACGAGACAAACCCCAGAAAATAACCGGTACGGCCTGCAAGAAATTTATTTAGCATCATATTCACACGATATAATCTTAAAAAACTCATTTTAACCCAGATAATCTATTAGGCGAGCCAGTTTTGACAGACTTCAACGCAAATTTAACGCCAACAAAAGTATTAACGGTAAGCGAACTTAATCGTTTAGCGCGGAACGTGCTGGAGCAAAGCTTCCCGCTGTTTTGGGTTTCCGGCGAGATTTCCAACTTCACGCGCGCTGCAAGCGGTCATTGGTACTTTTCGCTGAAAGATGTTGGCGCACAAGTGCGGTGCGTCATGTTCAAAGGGCGCAATAGCTACGTAGATTTTATGCCGCGCGAAGGTGACAAAGTCGAGGCGCGTTGCACCGTTACGCTCTATGAAGCCCGTGGCGACTTTCAGCTCACGGTAGAGTTTATTCAGCGTGCAGGCCTGGGCGCTTTATTTGAAGCGTTTGAAAAACTCAAAAACAAACTGGCGCTAGAAGGCCTGTTTGACGAAGCTGCCAAGCTGGCTATCCCGAAGCACCCAAAACAAATCGGCATCGTCACTTCTCCGGATGCAGCGGCCCTGAGAGACGTTTTAACTACGCTCAAACGCCGCATGCCCAATATTCCGGTCATTATCTATCCAACACCGGTACAGGGCAAAGGTGCCGCAGAACTGATTGCTAATGCAATTAACACAGCAAACAATCGCGCAGAATGTGATGTGCTGATTATCTGCCGAGGCGGCGGCAGCATTGAAGACTTGTGGCAGTTTAACGAAGAAATTGTGGCTCGTGCCATTGCGCAGTGCACCATTCCCACCGTTAGCGGCGTGGGGCATGAAACTGATTTTACTATTTGCGACTTTG
>JBAQME010000278.1:0-4860 GCA_049302535.1 Methylotenera sp. | reverse complement strand
GAACACCGTGTTTATCCAGATCCAGCGCACAGTTCAATGCGGTCTGACCACCCATGGTTGGCAACAACGCATCCGGGCGTTCTTTTTCGATAATCTTTTCAACCACTTGCCAGGTCACCGGCTCAATGTAGGTTGCATCAGCCATTTCCGGATCAGTCATGATCGTTGCCGGGTTAGAGTTCACCAGAATGACACGGTAACCTTCTTCACGCAGCGCTTTACATGCTTGCGCACCAGAATAGTCAAACTCACAGGCCTGACCAATAACGATAGGACCTGCGCCGATGATTAGAATGGATTTAATGTCAGTACGCTTAGCCATTAGCCAGCCTTTCTTTCTTCTGTATTTCTTGCTTGCATCATGCTAATGAAGCGATCAAACAAATAACTCATTTCAGTTGGACCAGGACTTGCCTCCGGGTGCCCCTGAAAACTAAATGCGGGTTTATCCGTACGTGCGATACCTTGCAGGCTGCCGTCAAATAAAGAAACATGCGTCACCTTGATATTAGCCGGCAAAGTTGCAGCATCCGCAGCAAAACCATGGTTCTGGCTGGTGATATACACACGCTTGGTTTCAACATCCTGCACAGGGTGGTTTGCACCGTGATGGCCGAACTTCATTTTTACGGTTTTTGCGCCGCTAGCCAAGGCAAGCAACTGATGACCCAGGCAGATGCCGAATGTAGGCACGCCCTTATCAACAATGGTTTTAATTGCGGCAATCGCATAGTCACATGGCTCAGGGTCACCAGGGCCATTGGAAAGGAACACACCATCCGGATTGAGCGCCAGCGCCTCTTCTGCCGCTGCCTGTGCCGGCAACACTGTCACTTTGCAGCCGCGTGAGACCAGCATACGCAGAATGTTACGCTTGACGCCATAGTCATAGGCAACTACATGGAATTTTTCTTCCGGGGCTTTAGTGAAGCCTTGACCCAACGCCCATTCACCTTCAGTGAATTGGTATGATTTTTCACAAGTCACTACTTTAGCCAAGTCCAACCCAGCCATGCCGGGGAAACCAGCAATCAAGCTATTTGCCAACGCCAGCGCTTTAGCTTCATCAGCTTCACCGGCGATAATCGCGCCAGCTTGCGCGCCTTTTTCTCGCAGGATACGTGTCAATTTGCGCGTATCGATATCAGAAATCGCCACCACATTGTTGGCGACCAGATACCCGGACAAAGACTGTGTGCTTCTGAAATTGCTATGCACCAGTGGCAAATCACGAATAATCAGGCCGCTGGCAAATAACTTGCCAGACTCAACGTCCTCGGCATTTACACCGTAATTGCCGATATGCGGATAAGTAAGTGTAACGATCTGTTTAGTGTAAGACGGGTCAGTGAGGATCTCTTGGTAGCCAGTCATCGAAGTGTTGAATACAACCTCGGCCACTGCGTGGCCAGACGCTCCAATTGACATGCCACGAAACACGGTTCCATCTGCAAGTACTAGTATGGCGGGCAGGTTTTGTGACACAGTAACTCCTTGTTTTACTTCATTAAATAATTATCTAGTCTTTTGTCCATCATGAACAGATGGCAGATATGCAAAACGGGAGGAGTAGGTTTACTCTTCCCGTTTCAGAATTAACGAATTATAGCGAAAAAAAACCGACTAATCAATGTAAACATGCATTCGCATCATCTGGCGATGATGCACTTTTGCCAGCAATAATTGTGCAGAAATAGCCCCCAGGAATGCCAGAAACATGTCCCACTGCGTATCCCATACATCACCTTGCGTTGCCAGGAAAGCAACCGCATCGCTGCCGGAAGCCAGCGCTACCCACCACTCGATAAACTCATAGAAGGCGCTCATTGCCAGACAAATGCAAACGACTATAAAGAACAGCCATTTACCTGGCAGCAATGGTGACCTGCGCAATAAAATCTCACGCGTAATAATCGCCGGAATAAAACCTTGCGCCACATGGCCCAAGCGATCGTAATAGTTGCGGTCCCAGCCATAATAATCACGCAGCCAATTAAATAACGGCATTTCGGCATAGGTATAGTGGCCGCCCACCAACAATATAATCGCATGCAGCAAAACCAGCCCATATACCAGATTGGTCAGCGGGAATTTAGCATAGGTCAACATTAATATTGGCAATCCGATGAGCACTGGAAACACTTCAAGAAACCAGGTGAAATAATCTTGCGGGTGTATTGCAGACCAGACGAAAACCATACCCAGGCAAACAAGCAGCAAGGTTAAATATTGACGATTACTCACAATCTAACACCTCATTAATCAAAGCCAAAACGCCCAATCAGATAAGCTTTGATTATCTGCGTAAGCCCCAAGTACATGACTAAAATAGCGGCCAGATACGGCCAGAAAACCGGGGGCAAGGGCGTCATCTGCAATGCCGGGGCAAAAGCCGAATATGGCAGGTATGCACCTACGATACAGATGGCTACAGTCGTGATTAACAAAGGCAGGCTAGGCTTACTTTGCAGAAAAGGAATTCTGCCTGTCCGAATCACATGCACGATTAGAGTTTGTGAAAGCAAGGACTCGACAAACCAGGCGGTCTGAAACAATCCGGCATGCTCCGGCGTTGTGCAGTCAAACACAAACCACATCAATCCAAAGGTCGCATAATCAAAAATGGAACTGATTGGCCCGATCATCAGTATATATCTGGCAATATTCGCAATCTCCCATTTACGCGGTTGAGAAATATATTCGCTGTCGACATGGTCAGTCGCTACCGAAGTCTGCGAGAAATCGTACATCAGGTTATTAAACAGTATTTGCACGGGCGCCATGGGCAAAAATGGCAAAAAAGCGCTCGCCCCAATGACGCTGAACATATTACCGAAATTCGAGCTGGCGCTCATCCTGATATATTTAATGATATTGCCGAAAACTTTTCTACCCTCGATTACGCCGTCTTTGATCACCATCAGATTCTTTTCCATCAGAATGATATCGGCCGACTCTTTTGCGATATCGACTGCATTATCGACTGAAATTCCAACATCTGCTGCTTTCAGGGCGGGACCATCATTAATACCATCCCCCATAAAGCCAACAACATGACCTTTTTTCTGCAGCGCGTTAATGATGCGCGCCTTTTGCTGGGGGTACAGTTTTGCAAAAACAACTGTATTCTCAACGGCTGCTGCCAACTCGATGTCTGACATCTGTTCTACCTGGCTGCCAAGTAAAACCGTTTCAACCGGGAGACCAACATCATGACAAATCTTGCGGCTGACGCCCTCATTGTCCCCGGTGAGAATCTTGACGGCAACGCCATATTTGCGCAGCGCGGCAATCGCCTGACCAGCCGATTCCTTGGGCGGATCAAGAAATGCAACATAGCCGCTCAAAATTAAATTGGACTCATCTATTGGTTCATAAACCACATGCTCACGACTGACCTCCCTGTAGGCTACCGCTATCACGCGGAAGCCATCCTCGTTAAGTTCCTTAACGATTCTACGGGCATCTTCCATATGGGACGACTCAAGCGGCAATATCTGGTCCCCTTGCTGAAAGCGGTCGCATATCCCGAGAAGCTCTTCAACAGCGCCTTTGCAAATAAGCAAATGCGACAACTGATCTTTTTCAACGATTACGGACATCCGCCGCCGCTGAAAATCAAATGGAATCTCATCAATCTTTTGGTAGACGCTTACCTCATGCAGTTTCTTGTGAATTTCCGCATGTTCCAGCACTGCAATATCAAGCAGATTTGTCAGTCCGGACTGATAATGGCTATTAAGGTAGGCAAACTCCAGAACACGCTCATCACTCTTGCCGGCAATATCAATATACTTCTCCAGGATTACCCTGTCCTGAGTCAGCGTGCCGGTCTTATCGGCACACAGAATATCCATGGCGCCAAAGTTCTGAATGGCGTTCAAACGTTTAACGATGACCTTCTTACGCGACATCGCCATGCCGCCCTTGGCCAAATTAATCGTCACCAGCATCGGCAACATCTCAGGGGTTAATCCGACGGCAACAGCGGAAGCAAACATTAGCGCCTCCATCCAGTTACCTTTAACGAATCCGTTAATCAAAAAAACTGCCGGCACCATGATCATCATCATGCGAATCATCAGCCAAATAAATTTCTGGATACCCTGGTCGAAACTGGTGAGTTCTTTTGCCTCAACCATGGTTGAGGCAATGGAGCCAAAAAAAGTCTGTCCGCCGGTTGCTACAACAACCCCGGTTGCCGCACCAGAAAGCACATTGGTGCCCATAAAACAGATATTAGATAAATCCGGGATGCTGATATTGCTTGATAGATTTTTAACAGAATACTTTTCAACAGGCATAGACTCGCCGGTTAACGAAGACTGATTAACGAAGAGGTCTTTAGCGGAAAGCACCCTTAAATCCGCAGGGATCATGTCGCCTGCCGATAAGTGCACAATATCACCAGGCACCAGCTGGCTAAAAGCCAGTTCCAATGTGTGATTAGTAGTATCAGGAGGATTTCTGCGTGACACTGAGGCTGTAGTACTGACCAAAGAACGCAGACTTTCGGCAGCCACGCTTGAGCGATACTCCTGCGCAAAAGCTAGCGCAGTGGAAAAGAAAACCATCAGTGCAATTACTTCTGCACCACGTATTTCACCAGTAAAGATAGCTACCGCTGACAGGCCAAGCAGCAGCAAAGGTAACGGGCTAAGAAATAAGCCTAAAAATCGTAAAAAAGGATGTCTCTTTTTTTCTACCGCTATAACATTGAGCCCGTACTTGTTTAATCTTTTCCTGGCATCAGATTCCAGCAACCCTTCCGGCGAAGTATCCAGCTCAAGTAGAGCTTCCTCTACTTCTAACTTTGCAAACTGGTGGAAGCGATCTGAAATTTTTCACTCCTTAGACTCA
>JBAQME010000277.1:0-5010 GCA_049302535.1 Methylotenera sp. | reverse complement strand
GCTTACGCGTCACAACTTTATCAAACATCTGGCGCATATTTTGCAGGATTTCTTCAAATCCAGCGCCGATAAATACCTTGACCAAGAAATTACCACTTGGTTTCAACCACTCTTTGCTAAAATCCAGCGCCAATTCTGTTAAGTAGGCTGCGCCAGCCTGATCAACATCCTTAACACCACTGATATTGGGGGCCATGTCCGCAATTACAAGGTCAACTTGTGTTTTATTTAACTTTTCTTCCAGCAGTCTTAACACTGATTCTTCACGAAAATCACCTTGAATGAAGGTCACACCAGCTATGGGCTGCATATCCAGTATATCCAGTGCAATCACTTTGCCTTGCCCTTTCAAGCGCTGCACCGCCACTTGCGACCAGCTGCCGGGGGCTGACCCCAAGTCCACCACCGTCATCCCCGGTTTGATGAGCTTGTCTTTGTCGTCAATTTCCATGAGTTTGTATGCGGCGCGCGCGCGATACCCTTCCTTCTGCGCAAGCTTCACGTAAGGGTCATTCAAATGCTCTAGCATCCAGGCTTTACTGGTTCGAGTTGGTTTCATGGTTATCTTTACTTCGTACCTACTTAGGCAACATTAAATATCATGTTAAAATGAACGACTATTAAATCCTGTAAGAAAATCATGAAATTAAGCACTAAACAAATCGCGCACTTACGTGGCCTAGCGCACAACTTGAATCCTGTTGTTATGATTGGTAATAACGGGCTTACCGAAAATGTCATTAAAGAGATAGAACTTAACTTAAATGCACATGAACTCATTAAAGTACAAGTGGCTGGTGATGACCGTGATGCGCGTAAAGCTATATTTGATGAAATCTGCAAGCAAACTACTGCAATCGCAGTACATCACATTGGTAAACAGCTTGTATTCTATCGCCCAAGTAGCACTATCAAGGAAAGTGCTAAAGTTATCATTCCAAAACTTTAATAATTTTCAAGATACTGCTATCGTGCTTTAAGCACTACCACCAAAGCCAGCAGGCATTCAAATACATATGCCATGCTGGCAACGCCATGCCAATTTCTAAAGCGGTTCGCAAAAACACTCTGCATCACATCCGCCGGGAAAGCTTGTGCTTTAAGCCCTTCCAGTATTGGCTGAATGCCAAAATGACCAGCCAATACCAGCAGTAGCATCAGCAAAACCGCCCAGAAGAACGCCTGCTTCAATGCAGATGTGCCAAATTGCACCAAACGATAAATAAGCAGATAAAAAGCACTGGCCAAGCCAATGTAGCTCACCACAGTAAACAACTTGCCGGCCAGCATGCCAGCCATTTGCTTGTCCTGCAGACTATCAAATAATACATAAGCGCTCACGCCGGTAATCCAGAGTGCGCCAGCCCACAGGGCAATAATAATTAGTGATAGTCTATTAGCCATATTAATCAGCAACCTTGGTTAAATATATAAAACATCCAGCACTTCATACTCTTTAATGCCACCCGGGGCTGAAATCTCTGCCACATCTCCCACAGACTTGCCAATCAAACCGCGAGCAATCGGTGAGCTTACAGAGATTTTACCATTTTTAATATCGGCTTCATCTTCACCTACAATTTGATAGGTTTTGTTATCACCGGAATCCATATCTTCAATATTAACCGTTGCCCCGAATACCACCCGGCCTTCGGCATTGAGTGTTTTGGGATCGATAATCTGTAAATTGGACAACTTAGCCTCAAGCTCGGCGATGCGTCCCTCAATAAAGCTTTGGCGCTCTTTTGCAGATTCATATTCTGCATTTTCTGACAAATCACCTTGTGCGCGTGCTTCTGCAATTGCCTGAATAATATTCGGCCTATCAACGCCGCGCAAGCGCTGCAACTCTTCTTTCAGCAGCTCTGCGCCACGAATAGTTACTGGAAATTGACTCACTGCCATACTGCTACCTCGTATAAAAAATAAACCACACTCACATGAGCGTGGTTTTCAAAAGTAAAAAATTATATTTTTGCGAATTAGACTAAGTTTATTTTAGCTAAGCTGTTTATGCAAGTTTTGTAATGACTCTACCTGTATCTCCTGCATGTGCGCCATACCGATACATGCGGCTTTTGCACCTGCGAGAGTGGTGTAATAAGTCACTTTATTTTGCAAGGCACTACGGCGGATCTCGTAAGAGTCAGCCACAGCACGCTTGTCTTCGGTCACATTCACAATAAAGCTGATATCGCCGTTTTTAATCATATCCACAATATGCGGGCGCCCTTCAGCGACTTTATTCACGGCTTGTACTGTTAAACCGTTTTCAGTCAATGCAGCTGCCGTGCCCTTAGTTGCCACCAATTCAAAACCTAACTGGTGTAATTGTTGCGCAATTTCAACTACTTTTAAATAATCTTCCTTACGCACACTGATAAATGCACGGCCGCCTTCAGGCAACTTGGTTGAAGCGCCTAATTGTGACTTCAAAAACGCTTCGGCAAAAGTACTGCCAACGCCCATGACTTCACCGGTAGATTTCATTTCAGGGCCTAGAATCGTATCTACACCGGGGAACTTGATGAACGGAAATACCGCTTCTTTCACTGAGTAAAATGGCGGAATAATCTCATGCGTCACATTTTGCGATGCCAGTGTTTGACCAACCATGCAACGTGCGGCAACCTTAGCCAACTGTAAACCACAGGCTTTCGATACAAATGGCACGGTACGTGAAGCGCGTGGATTTACTTCCAGCACATAAACCGTTTCACCTTGAATCGCAAACTGTACGTTCATCAAGCCAACCACGCCCAAGGCTTTTGCCATCTGCTTGGTTTGCACGCGCAGTTCATCCTGCAACTTGGCTGATAAGCTATAAGGCGGCAATGAACATGCTGAATCACCGGAGTGAACACCTGCCTGCTCCACGTGTTCCATGATGCCGCCGATAATCACATCACCCGTGTTATCGCACAGCGCATCCACATCCACTTCCAGCGCATCGTTCAGGAATCGGTCGAGCAGTACTGGCGATTCGTTAGACACTTTGACCGCTTCACGCATGTAGCGCTCCAGCTGGCTTTGCTCTTGCACGATTTCCATGGCGCGGCCACCTAACACATAGCTAGGACGTACCACTAATGGATAACCAATTTCCAAGGCCAAACGAATCGCATCTTCCGGTGTTCTCGCTGTGCGATTTGGTGGTTGTTTTAAACCTAACTCCTGCAACATTTTCTGGAAGCGTTCACGGTCCTCGGCCTTGTCAATAGCATCTGGTGTAGTACCGATAATCGGCACGCCGGCCTTCTCCAGGTCACGCGCTAATTTCAACGGCGTTTGACCGCCGTACTGCACAATCACGCCCACTGGTTTTTCCAGTGCGACAATTTCCAAAACATCTTCTAATGTAACAGGCTCAAAGTACAAGCGGTCTGAAGTATCGTAATCGGTAGAAACAGTCTCCGGATTACAGTTAACCATAATGGTTTCATAGCCGTCTTCACGCATGGCAAAAGCCGCGTGTACACAGCAGTAATCAAACTCAATACCTTGGCCGATTCGGTTCGGGCCTCCACCCAGCACCATGATTTTCTTTTTATTGCTTGGCTCCGCTTCGCATTCTTCTTCATACGTTGAGTACATATATGCGGTATTGGTAGCAAACTCTGCCGCACAGGTATCCACGCGTTTATATACCGGGCGCACACTCAATGCCTGGCGATAAGCACGGACCGCATGCTGGTCAGTATCCAGCAGCTTGGCCAGACGTCGATCAGAAAAGCCGCGACGTTTTAATTGCAGCAAAGCTGCTTTGTCCAGGTCAGCAAGATTTTTATCTTTTAATGCCTGCTCGCGGTCAATGATGTCTTTAAGTTGCACCAGGAACCATGTATCGATTTTGGAGATATTGAATACTTCGTCAACACTCAAACCCATTCGGAATGCATCGCCTACGTACCAGATACGCTCGGGACCAGGCACGCCGATTTCTTTGGTGATAGTATCCAGGTCTGTAGTTTTTTCATCCAGACCATCAACACCAACCTCTAGACCGCGCAATGCTTTCTGGAATGACTCCTGGAAAGTACGGCCGATTGCCATCACCTCACCAACAGATTTCATCTGTGTAGTTAAACGTGAATCTGCCTGCGGGAATTTTTCAAAAGCAAATCTAGGTATTTTGGTAACAACGTAGTCAATACTTGGCTCAAACGACGCAGGAGTTGCACCGCCAGTGATTTCATTGCGTAATTCATCCAGCGTAAATCCTACCGCCAATTTCGCTGCCACTTTTGCAATCGGGAAACCGGTCGCTTTTGATGCCAATGCAGATGATCGTGACACGCGCGGATTCATCTCGATAACGATCATACGCCCATCGTCAGGATTAATCGCAAACTGGACGTTTGAACCGCCAGTATCCACACCGATTTCACGTAACACCGCCAAACTGGCATTACGCATGATCTGGTACTCTTTATCCGTCAAGGTTTGCGCAGGCGCTACGGTAATCGAGTCACCGGTATGCACGCCCATCGGATCCAGGTTTTCAATCGAGCAGATAATGATGCAGTTGTCAGCGGAGTCGCGCACCACTTCCATCTCATACTCTTTCCAGCCCAGCAGAGATTCTTCAATCAAAAGCTCGCTGGTAGGAGAAGCATCCAGGCCACGCTCGCAGATTGCAATAAATTCCTCGCGGTTGTAAGCAATACCACCACCACTGCCACCCATGGTAAATGAAGGGCGGATAATCGCAGGATAGCCAATGCTGGCTTGCACCTGCAATGCCTCTTCCATACTGTGCGCAACGGCTGACTTGGCAGAACCCAAGCCGATTTTCGTCATCGCTTCTTTAAACTTTTGACGATCTTCAGCTTTATCAATCGCCTCTTTTGAGGCGCCAATCAGTTCAACATTGTATTTTTCCAGAACACCGTGTTTATCCAGATCCAGCGCACAGTTCAATGCGGTCTGACCACCCATGGTTGGCAACAACGCATCCGGGCGTTCTTTTTCGATAATCTTTTCAACCACTTGCCAGGTCACCGGCTCAAT
>JBAQME010000276.1:0-10689 GCA_049302535.1 Methylotenera sp. | reverse complement strand
TGAATGGTAACTTTCATTTATCTGTCATGAAGCTGGTTCATTTTTTGCTAGAATGACAGTGAGCACTTCAATACAAGGCCATTAAAAAATGAAAACTTCAGCCGAAACCCAAGTAAAACCCAAGAAGGCTGCAAAAGCTAAAATGGGAGCAACTGTTAAACTCACCCCGGTAAAACAAGCATTGCAGAATCATTTAATTTTTTCTGCATTCAAGACCAGTGACGTTGCCACGCCTAGAGATTGGTATGAAGCCGCGAGTTACACAATCCGTGACCATGTGGTTGAGCGCTGGATTAAAACTGCAGCGTCTTATTATCGTGATGATCCGAAACGCGTCTACTATCTATCCTTGGAATTTTTAATCGGGCGCATGTTGAGTAATGCTGCACTGAATTTGGGCATTAATGACGAGTTGAAGCAAGGGTTGGCGTCTTTAGGCCGTGATCTGGAAACTACAGTGGAGTTGGAAAGCGATGCCGCATTAGGTAATGGTGGTTTGGGAAGGCTCGCCGCATGTTTCCTGGATTCAATGGCAACAATGGATATTCCGGCAGTTGGCTATGGTATTCGCTATGAGTATGGCATGTTCAGGCAGACGATTGAAGATGGGCAGCAGATCGAAAATCCTGATAATTGGTTACGGTATGGCAATATTTGGGAGTTTCAGCGTCCGGAAGCAACTTATAACATCAAGTTCTATGGACATGTCGTGAGATACCCAACCGATGGCTGCGAAGCACAGCGCTGGGTGGATTCTGAACATGTGCTGGCAATGGCTTATGATGTTCCTGTACCTGGCTATGGTACTGAAACCGTCAATAATTTGCGCTTATGGTCTGCCAAGGCCGCCCGTGAGTTTGATTTGCGCCATTTTAATGACGGTAATTATGAAAAATCAGTGCAGGAGCGAAATGCAACAGAGAATATTTCTAAAGTATTGTACCCAAATGATACTTCTGTGCTGGGTAAGGAGTTACGCTTAAAACAGCAATATTTCTTTGTGTCTGCTTCAATTCAGGACATTTTACGACGCTTTTTAAGTTCGCATGACATCAAGTCACAAGAGGATTGGAAAATCCTGCCGGATAAAATCGCAATTCAGTTGAATGATACGCATCCATCTATCGGTATTGCCGAGATGATGTATCAATTAGTGGATGAGCATTGTTTGCCTTGGGATTTTGCCTGGGAATTGGTAGTGAAGATTTTTGCCTACACTAACCATACGCTAATGCCGGAAGCTTTGGAAACTTGGTCGGTTGAGAAATTTGGCCGTTTGTTGCCACGTCATTTGGAAATTATCTACCAGATCAATCATGAATTTTTACACATGGTAAATCACCATTTCCCGGGTGATGTGGAATTACTTAAACGCGTATCCATTATTGATGAGGATCATGGCCGTCGTATACGCATGGCGCATCTTGCCGTGGTTGGCAGTCATACGGTAAATGGTGTGGCTGCATTGCATAGTGAGTTACTGAAAAACACGCTATTTGCTGATTTCAATCGAATTTACCCAGGCAAAATGACGAATGTTACTAACGGCATCACGCCTCGCCGCTGGCTAAATCAGGCTAACCCGGCATTAACCAATTTGATTGAAGCTGCGATTGGCCCCGATTTTAAAAAAGATTTAACGCATATTAAAAAGATAACGCCATTGGCTGATGATGCGGACTTTAGAAAGGCATTTGCGCAAGTGAAGCTTGCCAATAAAGTTAGATTGGCTGCCAAAATTGAAAAAACGACAGGCATCAAGCTCAACCCTGATAGTTTGTTTGATGTGCAAATCAAGCGTATTCATGAATATAAACGTCAGTTGTTGAATGTGTTGCATGTCATTACCTTATATAACCGAATTCGTAACGGAGAAAAAGGCATCACACCGCGCACCGTGATTTTTGGCGGCAAAGCCGCTCCTGGGTATGCGATGGCGAAACAGATTATTCACTTAATCAATGATGTTGCAGCAATCGTGAATGAGGACATTGCGGTAGGTGACCAGCTTAAGGTGGTTTTTTACCCTAATTATGAGGTTTCGGCCGCAGAAATTTTATTCCCGGGAAGCGATTTATCTGAACAGATTTCCACTGCCGGTACTGAGGCAAGTGGAACGGGTAATATGAAAATGGCCTTGAATGGCGCGCTTACCATTGGTACTTTGGATGGTGCAAACGTTGAAATTAAAGAAGAAGTAGGCGATGAGCACATCTTTATTTTTGGCTTAACTACACCGCAAGTGGCGGAAGTAAAAGCCAGTGGCTACAATCCGCGCGATTACTACCATATTAATCCGGAACTGAAGCAAGTTCTGGATATGATTGCCAGCGGTTATTTCTCGGTCGATGAACCGACGCGTTACCAGAATATCGTGGATAATCTCCTCAATAATGATCAATATTTATTACTTGCGGACTATGCGAGTTACATAGAAACGCAGGATAAAGTTGGTCATTTGTATCAGAATCAGGATGAATGGGTGCATCAGGCTATTATGAATGTGGCAAATATGGCTAAATTCTCCAGTGACCGTGCGATTGCTGAATATGCTAAAAATATTTGGCGCGTTAGCCCGAATACCAAAGTTAAAGCAAAGAAATAATGCATTAGGAAGGTATTTACTGCTTAATCGTAAATTATTGTTATATTTGTGGTAACAGCAATTATTTGCGCTAATCTATGACACTGAGTGATAGGAGAATATCATGATGCGATTTTTATTTGCAGCTTTAAGTTTTGCGTTTTTTGCTTCACATGCCAATGCGCTTGGTGTCAGTGATTTAACAAACACGGAAGCTAGTGGTGGTCTTAAGGCTGCCTTGATTCAAGGTGCTGAAAAAGCTGTCGGCCAATTAAGCGCTGTTGACGGTTTTTTTGGTAATAATGAAGTCAAAATTCCGTTGCCGGATGCTTTAAAAAAAGCAGAAAAAACCATGCGTATGTTTGGTATGGGTAAGCAGGCGGACGCGTTGGTGTTAAAAATGAACCGTGCTGCCGAGGCTGCAGTACCTGAGGCTAAAGCATTACTAATAGATTCAGTAAAGAAAATGACAGTAGCTGATGCTAAAGCCATTTTGACTGGCGGCGACGATGCTGCGACGCAATACTTTAAAAAAACCACCTCAGCTCCCATGGCGCAGAAGTTTTTGCCTATTGTTAAAAAAGCCACTGAAAATGTGCAGCTTGCCCAGCAATATAATAAATTTGCAGAAGCGGGCAGCAAGTATGGCTTGGTAAAAAAAGAACAGGTGAATCTTGAGCAGTATGTCACGCAAAAAGCGCTAGATGGCGTGTATTTAATGATGGCAAAGGAGGAGGCTGCCATTCGTAAAGACCCGGTCGGACAAACCAGTAATTTATTGAAAAAGGTATTTGGGGCGTTAGGTAATTAGTATTTTTTTGTAAAACAACTTGGATAGTAAAGCTGACGTTTTGAATTAATAATTAAACCTGCCAGGTTAGTAACTCTATTTAGATATTTTACTTTAGGTTCATGCCGTACGCTGTCTCCACCGGAATCACTTTTAAGTGTTTTCCTGATTCTTTGGGTTCAAATTGAAGGGTGTGTTGGACTGAATTCAAAGTATTGATTTTGTAATTTCGAGGGAGTAGAGTACCCATTCGGGTGAATTAAATTTTGCTTAGCTGGTTTATTAGGATTAATAACAATAATTAAGCCGATATATGATATCCCACGCACTGATTATCATTGTGAATGAACTAAATCAGCACTTAGATGATGTGTATGGTGTGGATGCTGCCGGTGCGCGGGTTGGTTTACGTAATTTGTCACAAGAACCTGTTGCAGCCAATAGCGGGGCTGACTCAAAAACGCAAGAATGCATTAACCTTTCTGTGGTGAACATTAAGGAAGAAAAGTCGCTAAAAAATATACCCAATGTCACGCGCAATGATGTCAGCATGACTGCCTTATATGAAAACCCACCTGTTTTCCTCAATTTCCAGATTTTAGTAACCGCAACACACAAGTCATATTCTGATGCTTTGTTGATGTTGTCTCGCGTGATCCGTTTTTTTCAATATAAGAATGCTTTTACGCAAGACCAGGTAAGCCCTGGCTCATTGACGAAGAATGCACCTGGAAATGCAATCGATCAATTGAAAGCCTTTAAGATTATTTTTGACCTGTATTCGCCCACCCTGGAAGAATCGAACCATATGTGGGGTACGCTTGGCGGTAAACAATATCCCTTTGTGTTGTACACCATGCGGATGCTGGATTTGAAATTTATGGCTGCGCCCAGGGAAGGCGCACTCATTTCTGAAGTGGTTACCGAGTTGTACCACAAACCTGCGGTCGGGATGTAAGCATGGCCGAACGCAATGTAAATAAATACGTGCGTTTGTTTGAATTAAGATTGCTCCATCATTATTGGCTGGATGAAGGAAGTCATATTTTTGACACTTTGTCGGACACCGTAAAAAAACAGCGACTTCTCGAATACGATGTAGAACGATTCCTGACGATTGCGCCCACGGCATCAACTGCAAAAGCACTTAAACAATCTAAATGCCTTTATAAAAACACATCTCTAGGCTGCTTTGTCAGTGCCCCACAAGGTGCAGTATTGCCATTGAATTTGAAATTCGAGTTTGTGGTGAGCGTTAAAAATCCCATGTTCTTAAATTACACAGCGCTTACTTTAGCGCCACAAAAAATTTATGAAATTTTTAACTCGGCAGATAATAAAATTTATCGTTATAAAGAAAATGTTGCAGTGTTTTCCAATCTTACGGGTGCAACGCGCGGTACCGGTGTAAATAAAACGCTTTATTTATCCAAGGAATTTACCACGTTAGCGGTCCTGGACAAGGTTGAGTCGCTTTATAAAAATGGTTCAGCCCTGATGCAGTTGAACAGTGATCAGCCCGATGCCAATCCCCTACAACTTAATGCAAATATTGCAATTTCTCCTGTATTCGCTCATCAAATAGATATCCCCGTACTTTTGCCTCCTGCCGGCTTGAGTGGTGTACCTGCCCGTGGAATAGCGCTTACTAATGACATCAATGACGATGTTTTTGCTTTAATTCAGCTTTCTGCCGTGAATAATCTCGATATGGACTTTAGTTTTGTGGATGGTGCCGGACTGCCAAAAACGTCGTGCCCCGCTTATCAAGTGCGATTGAAAAGCCGTGCTACAACGCGAAAATATATTAAGAAGCAAACAGGTTTGGTTGATGCTGTAGAACCTAATGCAACGCCTTTGACTTTTTATGGCAATGCCGGGGTTAAGCAAAAGCCGGAAAATACCCCCCCGAAAATAGAAATGAGTGGCAGTAAAGTGAGCAGGATCGTATCTGAAATTTTTATTTAGTATTTTTTAGTTGTTGTTTAGCTTAAATGTAATGGCTTTGGTTGTAACTTATTTTGTAATTTTTAACTAAATTGTAAAGGGTAATGACATGGCACAGTATAAAACCCCCGGTGTTTACGTGGAAGAAATTCCAAAATTCCCCCCTTCTATAGCAGCAGTAGAAACAGCAATCCCAGCGTTTATCGGATATACGGAAAAAGCCACTCGCAATGGCGAAACGCTCATAACAACGCCAGTCGCAATTGAGTCAATTGCGGAATATGAGGAGTTGTTTGGCGGTGCTCCCTCGCAAGATGTCGAAGTGTATCTCGACAATAATAATAATTTTGTTAAATCATCTGCAGTGAGCGCACTGTATATGTACGACAGCTTACGCATGTTTTATGCAAATGGCGGCGGTAAATGCTATGTCGTATCTGTAGGACTTTATCCTGCGACTAATGCGGGCATTCTTGCTACGGACATTACCGACGGGCTGAATGAGTTAGCTAAGGAAGATGAACCTACAATTATCGTGATGCCAGACGCGGTGTCTATGACTACGGCTAATTTAAGCTCAGTGCAGCAGGCCGCGCTGATGCAATGCAAAACCTTGATGGATAGAGTCGCTCTGTGTGATTTGGTTAAAGCTAGCGATTATACGGATTTTGATACTGAAGTTTCTCGTTTCCGCAATGATATTGGTATCAACTCGCTCAAGTATGGCGCTGCGTATGGACCTTGGATAAATGCAAATTTGCCGCGCGCAATTTTGCGCAAAAATCTCAAGCTAAAAAGAGATGGCGTTAATACCGACATTACTTTGGAAAGCTTGACCACGGATACCAAAATTTTGAATTTAATCCGTGATATTAAGTTGTCAGAAACTACAGATGCTACGGTTAAAGCCAGTGTTACGACAATAGCCGGTGCAAATAAAACGCTGAACGATGAGCTGCAGAAGGCTTTGGATGGCTATAGGGCAACTACTTCAGCTAGCACACAACCCCAGCTAGAAGCCGCACTGCAAAAATTTACCAAGTTGACTTTTGCCGTATTGAAAGCCATTCAAGATGTGAATGTGGTCGTATATCCTGCTGAAACTGAGTTCAAGGTTAAGAAGAGCATTAGTGATTATTTATTGAATCCAGCTTTAAAAGATTCCATTTTGTCTTTGGCAGCACATCATAAAAAAGTTCTCATTAAATCTCCAAATATTAATACGATAGATACAGCGAGTGCCGATTTTGGCACGACAGCTGTAATGTTAGGGTATGCCGATGGTGCAGCATTGCTTGCTGCCGCGCCTGCTTTAGATGCTAGCGTATATGCCGGTGCAGAAGGTGCCTCTGACCACAAGCTGCGTGCTGACATTGCCCGTAATGCTGCATATTCAGCTGCATTAAATGCAATCACTATGTTTAACTCCATACAAAACAGTATTACAGCGTTTGAGAAAAGTCTTAACGAAACTTTGCTCACCGTTTTTGGTAAGATTAAGGAGCTGGTGACTAAAGGGGCTGATGCGTTGAATTTGATTCCGCCTAGCGGCGCAATAGCGGGAGTATATGCGGCGGTTGATAGGGATAGAGGGGTGTGGAAAGCGCCGGCGAATGTTAGTTTAAATGCGGTAATCTCACCAGCGGTAAAAGTCACTCACGAACAGCAAGCTGCTTATAACGTGGATGTTAATGCGGGTAAATCCATCAATATTATTCGTACCTTCCTTGGTAAAGGCACCTTGGTTTGGGGTGCACGAACTTTGGCTGGCAATGATAATGAGTGGCGATATATTAACGTGCGCCGATTATTTAACTTTGTTGAAGAGTCCGTCAAGAAAGCGACTGAGCAGTTTGTATTTGAGCCGAATGATGCCAATACTTGGGTAAGGCTACAGGCGATGGCTGAGAATTTCCTTACTACATTATGGCGGCAGGGTGCGTTACAAGGTGTTAAACCTGAACACGCTTTTTATGTGGCAGTTGGCTTGGGTAAAACCATGACGCCGCTTGATATTTTAGAAGGGCGTTTGATTGTTGAAATTGGCATGGCAGCAGTGCGCCCGGCCGAATTTATTATATTGAAATTTTCACACAAAATGGTTGAGTCATAGAGATCTGTTTTAGTAAGGATAGGTGTAAGCATTTAATCTAAATAAAGGACTAACATCATGGCACAAGAATATCCAATTCCACGATTTCACTTTCAAGTTGATTGGGGCGGCGCAAAGATCAGTTTTACCGAAGTTACTGGTTTAGTAATGGAGCGGGAAAAAATTGAATACCGGCATAGTGACAGCAAGGATTTTAATAAGATCAGCATGCCGGGCATGGTAAAGAATAGCAATATCACATTAAAACGCGGTAAGTTTGAAGGCGATTTTGATTACAACACGTGGTTGGAGGCGATTGCAAATGACCGTGTGGGTAATAGACGAGATATCGTGATTCGTTTGCTCAATGAAAAACACGCCCCGGTTGCGGCTTGGTCGGCAGCACGTTGTTTTCCTGTAAAAGTCACTGCACCAGATTTGAAATCAGATGCCAATGAAATCGCTGTAGAGAGTATAGAAATTGCGCATGAAGGATTGAAGCTGATGAAAGTTTAGGTGGTTAACATGTTGAATTTAAAGGGCGCTGAACGACATGGTTGATTATTACCCACCTTGGGCGTTTTATTACAAAGTCGAATTTATTGATGTTAGTAAAGATAAAAACGATATTCGTTTCCAAACAGTTTCCGGTTTAACTGTTGAGTACGATTTTGAGAGCTTTAAAGAAGGTGGCGAAAATCGTTTTGAGCATAAATTACCTGTTCGTACCAAATATACTGATTTAGTGTTAAAACGCGGCATGTTGACTGATTCCAGCGTAATTGATTGGTTTCTAAGGGCATTTCGCGACAGGGAGTTTAAGCCAACGAGTATTAACGTTATTTTGATGAATGAAAAAGGTGACCCTTTGAGAACATGGAAAATAGCACATGCCATTCCTAAAAAGTGGAGTGTCAGTGACTTAAATGCCACTGATAATGCAATTGTGATAGAGACTTTAGAGTTAAGTTATCAATATTTTACTGTGCAGTGAGTGATGATTAATTCATGCCAATAGAAATCAAAGAGCTACATATCAAGGTGACAGTAAATACCCCACCTTCGGAGGCTCCTTCAGGCGGTGCCCCTAATACACCATCTGAAGGCAGTGGGGATGTAAATGCAATTGTGGCTGAGTGTGTTGAGCAGGTGTTGGATATTCTCAAACATAAATCGGAACGATGATGGGACGGTGATGGCGGATTTAGGGACAACTAAAAAAGGTGAAGTCGAAAAAATGCTGATTTTGGCATTTACGGATTCAAAAAAAGCTGAAATGCCTTCAAAAGATAAGGCTTATGCTAGTTTTGAGGCGCTGATTAATCCTGAAACCTATACGCTGGATTATAAGCTTAAATTTTCAAAAGAGGGTCAAGGCCAGGGCAGCAGCGGTAAGCAGCTTAAGTATGAATATACCGAGCCTGAGGAAATGACTTTTGAATTTCTATTTGATAATACTGGGATTATAGATGGCAAGCCACGCGACTCCGTTGTGGAGGATATAAAAAAATTCAAGCAGGTTTTATTGGAATATAAGGGTGATTCCCATGAGCCGCCACATTTAGCATTGGTATGGGGTGAGAACTCGATTTTCAAAGGCCGGGCTACTGAAGTAAGCTTGACTTATAAGCTGTTTAAACCTGATGGCACACCGATTCGTGCAGTGGCTAAAGTTAAGTTTAAAAGCAGCATAGAAGAGCTGAAGCGGGCTGCCAAAGAAGATAAAAAATCACCGGATTTGACGCATATACGTAAGATCAAAGCAGGGGACACTTTGCCACTGATGTGCTACGAGATTTATGGAGACCCTAAATATTACCTTTCAGTTGCCGCGGCGAATCATTTGAATAACTTTCGTACCTTAACACCAGGTATGGATATTGTTTTCCCACCTATTGAGAAAATAGCTGCATATTGAGGCAGCGGAAATGGGATTAATTCAATGACCAGTGAATCAACTATTCCAACAGCTGCCACGCCAGACGTGTGCACAACAACTTTATTGTTGGGTGGTGAAGAAATTCCTGGGCAATACCATGTGTTATCTGTCCTGGTGCAGCATGAGGTGAACCGTATTCCTTACGCGAATATCATTTTGCAGGATGGAGAAGCGTCAAAATCCACTTTCCCTGCCAGTAACACTGCGCTTTTTGTGCCAGGCCAAGAAGTCGAGATTCAATTAGGTTATCGCTCCCGGAATACCAAAGTATTTAAGGGTGTAATCATTAAACACAGTATCAAAATGCGTAAATCAGCAAGCCAGTTAATACTGGAGTGTCGTGATGCAGCGGTAAAAATGACCAGCGGTACTAAAAGCAAATATTTTCTTGAAAAGAAAGACAGCGTGATTATGGAGGAGCTCATCACGCAATATAGCGGTTTATCGAAATCGGTGGAATCAACCCAGCCCGAGTTGAAAGAGGTGGTGCAGTACCAAGTGAGTGATTGGGATTTTCTTGTGTGCAGGGCAGAGGCTAATGGTCAGGTGATCACCGTTGAGGATGGCAAAATTAATGTCGCCAAGCCGACCACGTCGGCAAGCCCGGCACTGGAAGTACGCTACGGTGCTACTTTGCTCGAATTCGATGCGGAAATTGATGCCCGCTGGCAAAGCAAGGCTATTCAAGCCAGCAGTTGGCATGCGGCAGATCAGGAAGTGTTGTCAGTAGATGCCCATGAACCCCAACTTAAAACGGGAGGGAACCTGCAAGCCAGTGATTTAGCCGGTGTTGTTGGCGGCGAGTCAACTGAAATTAAGCATGGCGGTGGTTTGTTGAATGATGAATTACAGGCGTGGGCAGATGGACGTTTGTTGAGAGAGCGTTTATCAAAGGTACGCGGGCGAGCCAAGTTTCAGGGGTTTGACAAAATCATGCCAGGCAACATGATCAAAATAACAGGTGTAGGCGAGCGCTTTGAAGGTGAAATTTATGTGTCTGGAGTACGGCATAGCGTAGCTAACGGTAATTGGGAAACCGACGTGCAGTTTGGATTAAGTTCCGAATTATTTTCCGATACGTATCCTGTGCACGCTCAGCCTGCCGCGGGATTAATCCCTGCCGTGAGTGGCTTGCAGATTGGCATTGTAACGGCGCTGGAAAGTGACCCTGCCGGGGAGGACCGTATCAAGGTTAAATTGCCGATGGTAAGCACCACGGAAGAGGGCGTCTGGGCACGGCTTTCTACGTTGGATGCTGGTAAGGAACGCGGTACTTTTTTCCGTCCGGAGATTGATGATGAAGTGATTGTCGGTTTTTTAAATGATGACCCACGGCA
>JBAQME010000275.1:0-16959 GCA_049302535.1 Methylotenera sp. | reverse complement strand
TCTGCCGGAACCCAGCCTGAATCAATATGTGCTTGTGCAACATCGCGATAATCACGGTTAAAGAATGCAAGAAAATTCCGCGCCAGATAGTATTTATCGGTATCGCTTAAGGTCCCCATGATGCCGAAATCCAGCGCAATATATTTGCCATCGTCTGCTACTTGAATATTGCCCGGGTGCATATCCGCATGGAAGAACCCGTCTCGAAATACCTGTGTGAAAAATATCTCCACGCCAGAAATCGCAAGCCTGGGAATATCAACACCTTTGGCGGCTAATACATCACGCTGGCTGATCGGGGTGCCATGCATGCGCTGCATCACCATGACTTCCTTGCGGCACCAATCCCAATGCACTTCCGGTACGATGAGCATGGACTTATCCGCAAAGTTACGTCCCAACAGGCTGCAATTGGCAGCTTCCAGCGTTAAATCCAGTTCGCTCTGTGTGTGCCGTGCAAATTCGGCAACGATTTCACGCGGTTTGAGCCTTTTTACTTCAGATGAAATGCTTTGCAACAACCATGCAAAGGTATCCATCAGTCGCAAGTCATGTGCAATGGTTTTTTCGATATTGGGACGCAGTACTTTTACTGCGACTGGTTCGCCATGAGGCAAGTGTGCAAAATGCACTTGTGCAACCGAGGCGCTGGCGACCGGAACTTCATCAAATTGGGAGAACAGTTGTGTTAACGGCTGATTAAAAGCGGCGCTTATGACTTTTTCAACTTCAGCAAAAGGGAAGGGTGGCACGCGGTCTTGCAGCTTTGCTAGTTCATCAGCAATGTCTGACGGTATCAAATCCCGTCGTGTTGAGAGCATCTGCCCGAATTTGACAAAAATAGGACCCAGTGCTTCAAGCGCCAATCTTAACCTCTCCCCGCGCGGGGTTTGCTTGTTACGCCAGAAAAACAATGTATTGATTACATATTGCAACGGCTTTAATTTTGTATGGCTTAGAATGAATTCATCCAGGCCGAAGCGTAAAGCAATAAAAATAATGTAAAAAAGCCTAAAAATGCGCATAACTTTATTGAACGCTATCTGTTATCTGGGTTGGGTGGATTTGCGGTGTTTAACTTTGCAAGTTTGTTAAGCCTTTTTTCCAGGCGCTCTACATCTGTGCGCAGGGTGTCGACTTCTGCATTGAATTGTTCAACATGCCGTTTTTTAGCCAGCATGGGTTTTTCTTCCTGCCAGTATTCACTGAGCATGCCTGCAAGATTGGCAGTAGTCTCTTTCACGGTAGTGACGGCATGGCGACTGAATGTACCAATTTTATTGGCGGGCACATCACCCATCAGCTTACTTAAGTCATCCTCAAAATCCCAGCGCATATGTGAAAATACTTTAGCCAGTTCGGTTGCCAGATGCGTATCGCCGTCAATTCTGATCTGCAATTTGGCAGATTCGTCTTTTGCCATTAAACGTAATAGCAAGCTGGGTGAAATGGTAATGGTGGCATCCGGAATATTGGTTTCACCTGCAATGGCTAAACTGCCGTTTTCCAGAATGACCAGGGATGTGCTGACAAGCGCGACATTTAGCCGCACGGATTTGCGGGCAAAAGGCTGTAGCAGCGGCGCTGCCCAAACATTTTGCGCAACCAGATGCTGAAGCAATTGCGTGGATAAACCTTTTAACATCAGGTTTTATAGCCTTTATGCAATGCAACCACACCGGCAGCAAGATTGTAGTAATCCACTTTGCTCAAGCCGGCATCTATCATCATTTGTTTGAGTGTTTCCTGGTCCGGGTGCATACGAATCGATTCGGCAAGGTATTGGTAGCTTTCCGCATCCTTGGCAAGCAATTTACCCATCAGCGGCAATAGCTTGAATGAATAGGCATCATATACTTTGGATAACGGCTGCCATACTTTTGAAAACTCCAGTACCAGCAGCCTGCCGCCGACCTTGAGTACGCGCTGCATTTCAGCCAGTGCGCGGTCTTTATGTGTCATGTTGCGCAGGCCGAAAGCCACGATGACGCAGTCAAAATACTGGTCAGGGAATGGCAGTTTTTCTGCATCACATTGTAAGGCAGGCACGTTCAGGCCTGCATCCAGCATACGGTCACGCCCGACGCCCAACATGGAAGCATTGATGTCAGTGAGTATCACCTGGCCGCTGGCACCTACTTTTTGCGCAAATAACTTAGACAGGTCGCCACTGCCGCCGGCAATATCCAGTACTTTGTCGCCACTGCCCACACCGCTGACGCTGACAGCAAAACGTTTCCAGCCACGATGCAGTCCTGCCGACATTACATCGTTCATCAGGTCATACTTGCTCGCCACGGAATGAAAAACATCAGCGACTTTTTTTGCTTTTTCAGTCTCTGCTACAGTTTTAAAGCCAAAATGCGTATTGTGTTCAGTGGTCATTTTGTTCTTTTCTTAAACTTTATTTTTTCTTTTGTGTCCAGCAGCGCTTAATTTACCTAAATATTCCAGCCAAAGCGCTTCGTAGTCACGAGCCAAATCATATAAATAGTCCCATGAGTATAAACCGGTGTCATGACCATCGGAAAATACAAGCTTAACGGCATAATTTCCAATAGGTTCTATTGCGGTAATATTCACATCCTCTTTGTCAGTTTGTAAAACTTCCTGGCCTGGTCCATGGCCGCGTACTTCAGCTGAGGGTGAATATACACGCAGAAATTCGCACGACAGCATACACTCGGTATTGTTATCAAACTTTATTTCCAGCAAACGTGAAGCTTGATGAAGTTTAATATCAAGCGGACGAGGTGAACTGGGTGTTAAACCACTCATAATGTATCAATTTTTATAAAAATAAGATAATAACAGAATGGCATGGCTTGCTGATATTCCACCATGTAACCGCTTATAATAAAAAATTAACCGCCCATCTGAATTTTATTTGAAATAGGGATAATAGTTATTTGATTTTATTTGCATATTCAATTAACAATGCTAAAGTTACGGTACCTAAAAAGCGGTTTATTGGGACCACCATGGCAGATAACAAATTAGCACAACAATTTGCAGTATATTCGGAGTGGCGCAAGGCGCTGGAAGATACCATTTGTGATTACCGCAGCTGGTTGAACGAGCAGGAGCTGAATGACGCACAGATCGATCAGCGTATCCAGCAATTGCTGGATAGATTGCGTGAAGATAAACTTAACGTTGCCTTTGTGGCTGAATTCTCGCGCGGTAAGTCTGAGCTTATTAATGCAATATTCTTTGCAGGTTATGGCACGCGCTTGCTGCCTTCCAGTGCAGGTCGTACCACCATGTGTCCGACCGAGTTGCTGTACGACAAATCAAAACCTACCTCTATCATGATGTTGCCGATTGAAACGCGGCTTACGGATGCCACAACCTCAGAGTACAAGCGTTATCCGGAAGAATGGAACACCGTTACATTTGATGTTGATTCCAATGAAAGCATGGTCAGTGCTTTTAAAGAAGTAAGCGCTACTAAAGCGGTTTCTGTGCAAGAGGCCGAAAAGTACGGATTGTTTGACCCTAACAGCGCTGATGACGCACTTCATTTAAATAAAGACGGCACCATTGATGTGCCATGCTGGCGTTATGCGATGATTAACTTCCCGCATCCACTGCTGGAACAAGGTTTAGTTATATTAGATACCCCTGGGCTAAACGCAATTGGTACTGAGCCTGAACTTACGCTTAACATGCTGCCTAATGCACATGCAGTGCTATTTATTCTGGCTGCGGATACCGGTGTAACCAAGTCTGAAATTGATGTGTGGCGCCAATATATTAGCGGCACACGTTGGAAGCAAAAGGGACGTCTTGCCGTTTTGAATAAAATTGATGGTCTTTGGGATGAGCTAAAAGACGAAAAGGAAATTCAAAAAGAACTTACCAAGCAAATCAAGACCAGCGCAGAGTTGCTTGGCTTGGAGACAAATCAGATATTCCCCGTTTCCGCGCAAAAAGGCTTGTTGGCAAAAGTCAATAAAGATGAGGCCCTGCTCGCCAAGAGTCGCGTACTCGAGTTGGAGAAGGCCTTATCTGATGAATTGATTCCATCTAAAAAAGAAATCGTTCGCGATAATACGCAGAATGAAATTGAAGACTTAATTGCTAATTCGCATGTTATTTTAGACGCGCGTTTTTCAGGCATTAATGACCAGCTGGTTGAATTGCGTGGCCTGCGCGGTAAAAACGAAGACGTTGTTGAGCACATGATGAACAAGGTCAAAGTTGACAAGGAGAACTTTGAAAAAGGTCTGCAGCGTTTTCAGGCATTGCGCAGCATATATTCCCAGCACACTAACCGTTTGTTCACGCTGTTGGGTATGGAGTCTCTCAAATCACATGTACATACAACACGTGAGACGATGATCAAGGCAAGTTTTACGAAAACAATTCGTGAAGCGATGGATAACTTTTTCAGTGAATTAAAAGATCGTCTGGTTTCGTCAGATGCACAAATTGATGAAATTAAAAAAATGATGGATGTGATGTACGAGAAGTTCTCTAAAGAACATGGCTTACGTAAGTCCGAGCCACCGGTATTTTCAACATTACGCTATCAAAAAGAATTGGCTAAGCTGGAGCGTGCTTATAAGGAGCAATTCAACACAGCGTTCAATATGATTGCTAACGAGAAAATGACGCTCACAACCAAGTTTTTTGAAACTCTGGCGAGTCGAGTGATACATGTGTTTGAAGTAGCTAATCGTGATATTGAAAATTGGCTTAAAGCGGTTATTGCACCAATGGAATCTCAAGTACGTGAGCATCAATTGCAGTTGCGCCGCCGCTTGGAAAGTATCAAGCGCATTTATAAAGCCACGGATACTCTGGAAGACCGCATTTCTGAGCTGGAGGCGATTGAGAAGAGTATACAAGCTCAGTTAGATGATTTGAATGTTTTGCGTATGCACATGAAAAACGCATTAATGTTTGAGCCGACTGATGAAGTGATTGCTGCTTAATTGCAGGTTGAAAGTAAAAAAAGGCTGCATTGCAGCCTTTTTTATTGGTTAGAATCTAACGAATAATAATGAAAGTATTAGCGGCTAGCCAGCATTAGCGTTTTCATTTTTTGCATGGCTTTTTGCTCAATTTGACGAATACGCTCAGCTGATACGCCAAACTCATCCGCAAGTTCATGCAATGTTTTACTGTCGTTTTCTTGTAACCAACGCGCTTCAACTACACGGCGGCTTCTGTCATCCAGATTTTCAAGTGCGTGCGCCAGTCCTGTAGTTTCAGCCATTTCAAACTGTTTGGCTTCCAAGGCTTCTGATGGCGTCAGGCTTTCATCCTGTAAGTAGGCAATGGGGCTGTAATGTTCTTCACTGTCATCATCAATGTTAGCTTCGAGTGAAATTTCATGCCCGTTTAAACGTGATTCCATCTCCAGCACTTCTTCAGGTTTTACGTTTAGCTCACGCGCTATGTGGGCAACTTCATCAGGCTGCATCGTATTAATGCCGGTTTTCATGCTACGTAAATTAAAGAATAGTTTACGCTGCGCTTTAGTCGTAGCAATTTTTACCAAGCGCCAGTTACGCACAATATATTCGTGAATTTCAGCTTTAATCCAGTGCATGGCAAAAGAAACCAAGCGCACACCGCGTTCCGGGTCAAAGCGTTTGACTGCCTTCATCAAACCAATGTTGCCTTCCTGGATAAGGTCAGCTTGCGGTAAACCATAACCCGTATATCCGCGTGCAATGCTCGAAACCAAACGCAAGTGTGAAACAATCAGTTTCCGGGCAGCTTCCAGATCATTTTCTTTTTTAAATTTTACGGCAAGAGAATACTCTTCTTCAGCAGAGAGAATAGGGTAAGCTTTAATTGCACGAGCGTATTGCTCAAGGCTGTCAGCCGCAGTTAATACAGGAACTGTCAAAGCATTGGTCATTGATTTATATCCTCCGATTGGCTCATTCTAGCACTCATAATTGGAGAGTGCTAGTGGGTAAAAGTTTCACTATTTGTTACGTATTATTCTTTGACATTAAAGTCGTGAACAATTAGTGATATTTCTTCTAGATATTTGCTGTCTAAAGCCGTTTAATGAGATAAGTTAATCCAACATAGCCTGTGTCTGTGTGCCGCCGTACGGATGACGTAGAGGCTATGTGCGCTACCAAACAGACAACTAATAGGAGCCTCCTTAAAGTTAAACGATATGCGGCGGTCTGTTTCGCTCTTTCTGGTTTCTCGATAAGCAGCGTCTCAGGCTGGAACTGAGCAACGTTGTTGCTTACGTATGTATTTGTGATGCTTATGTAACCATCGAATGAAAGGAATGAAAATGAATTGGAATATCATTGAAGGTAGCTGGAGACAGCTTAAGGGCAAAACTCATGAAGCCTCATCAAAAGAAGAGTGCATGATGGAAGAAAGAGTCCTTCCACGTCGGCTTGTGTTGCGTGGAGCATTGGCGGTTGGCTGTGGTCTGTTGCTGCCGACTATATTTTCAGGTTGTGATTCAAGGAAAGGTGCGGACTCAACCAGTTCTGGTCCAGAAAGCCCTTCAGCCACTCCTCCTGCTAACTCTGCAGCCAGCAGTACAAGTTCTGCCGCCCCTGCGCCAACGGGTAAAGTCACTCAGGCCAGCGTGCAATACCAGACTCAGCCTAAGGGTGAGCAAAAGTGTAGCGGATGTATGCACTTTGTCGCCGACACGAACACCTGTAATCTGGTTGATGGTCAAATCAGCCCCGATGGCTGGTGTATCTTGTGGGTTAAGAAAGCTTGAGTCCAGGCTAGTATCTGAGCGTGAGGCAGCTATGATAAATGACTAATTTCCGGGGCAGACTGATGCACAATCACTTCTCATTGGAATTATCATGGCTGAATATCGTTTACTGACTATCTGGCGTGATTGTCGCCGCAGCACAGCTTGCCATATGGCGACTGTTTGAAATTCCACTCCAGGAAATTATTTTTCAGGATGTGTGGTATGCCCCAATGACATTGTAATTTGCAAGGCGACGGTAATTTACCGGCAAGGATGAGCTTATTTGTCCTTGTTCTTGCTTTGAGGAATTACTTCTGCCCACTCACATGGGGCGGTTCGCCAGTTTCTTATAAGGGTAGTTGCTCTTGCACGTTCTTTGCTCGTCGCTTTTTGTGTAATCTTATTGCGCAATTCTGCAGCGTCGTCGATGTCACCTTTGCCTTTGTTCTTGGCCGCAAGACTCGCCCACATAAGAGCAACACTGAGGTTAGTTTCAGCATTGTCCATAAGCGCGCTGGCCCGCAAGGCGACATGAAGACCACGTATGGCATGTCCGGAATAGAGGCGCGCAAGCTGCAACTGTGCCGGCCCGTATCCATGCCGCGCAGCCTTACAATACCAGTGGGTCGCCTTGTTATTGTCATAGACAGTCATGTCATCCATCGGACCACCTCCCTGGCAACAGTAGTTGTTACCAAGGTTGTACTCGTCAACAGGAATATTGGAAGATGCTTCTGTTTTGAGTGATCCGCGCTGAGAGGCGTCATAACCCTGCTGCGCACCTTCGATCAACGGTGTGTAGCAACCGCTAAGCAGTATAGGTAAAGTGAGCATTACGAGCAGCAAAAATGTTTTCATAACAGTTGAATATCTTAGGCGCTATCATGGATTCAATAAGGCTCATTATTTAAATATCAGCGGTCAACTCACGGGATTTACCATACAGGGGTAGCTAAAAAAGTAACAGCTACCTTGTGAGATTACTTTGGTAAATCGCTGCAAAATTGTATTTATATGACCCTATCAATATATAAAGGCACGGTACATAAAGGCATGGTGCAACCTAACAAATTATTGCTCTTTCTTAATTTTAATGTCGTTATTAACCGAAGTTACACCTTCGGTGTCATGCGCAATTGAAACGGCTTTATCAATTTGCTCCTGGGTCTTGGCTGTGCCGCTCAACCAGACAATGCCGTTGCTGTCCGTATCGACTTTAATATGCACCAGACTGCCTATCTTTTCTTCGGCAAGCTTGGCCTTGATTTTGGTTGTTATGATAGAGTCCTTAACGAAGGCCTTTGGATGTGAGCGATCCAAATCCGAGTCGGCGCTATAGCCAGCAATAGGCACAAGTAAGGTGCCTAGCAGGAAACAGGTTGTCGCAAGTTTGATTTTCATGATCTATCCTTATTGAGTGAGAAAGTTACATAGTCTCCTTTTTTTGTGTGGCAGTATGTTTGCTAGCGAACATAAGCTAAAGAAATTACTGGTGGCTGCGGGCTACTCATTCAAACAAACAATTCTAAATCGCATGATCTTGTTTGACTTGATTTAATCATTGCGGATTTAGTCGCTTCTACGTGTCCTATCTTCTATTGCTATGCAATACCTATAAATTGCTAATAAAGTTAGTTAAATAGAAGTATCTAATTAATTGTATTCAAAAATTGAAAAATCATATTTTATACGTCTAAAAATTAGACACTGTAATGAGCATCCACAATACAGTGTCTGATATTTATACACTTAATGTGAAATTAATATGACATATCAAATTTTTTTTAAAATCATCAGGCTTTAATCATAACTATATGATTAATATCGACTAATAAAATATTATCATTGATAAATGTCTTCAATGTTAGGTGTTGGCACGTACTGTGCATTATGCCCTTCGTACTACTAATATTTCCAAAGTAGCACCAACTAGCAGTGGGATCTCGCCGATTGTCATATTGAAAGCCACTCGGCACCTTTCGACTGATAACTATAATTAGATTTATATTTTGAGGAGACATAACAATGGCAATTAGCTTAGCTACCAAAGCGGCGACGGATGCTTTGGCGCTCAATAGAGCGCCGACCAGTGTCGGTGCACAGGAAGTCCACAAGTGGATGCATGACTTTAACTGGGACTTTAAAAACAATCGTACCAAGTATCCAACCAAGTACCTTATGGCGAACGATACAAAAGAGCAGTTCAAACTGATCGCCAAAGAATATGCACGGATGGAATCAGTTAAGGATGAACGTCAGTTCGGCAGCTTGCAGGATGCGTTAACCCGCATGAACGCAGGTAACCGAGTGGCGCCTAAGTGGGGCGAAACCATGAAAGTGGTATCAAACTTCCTTGAGGTTGGCGAGTACAACGCTATTGCAGGGTCTGCAATGCTGTGGGATTGCGCCAGTTCACCTGAACAGAAGAACGGTTACTTAGGCCAGGTGATGGACGAAATCCGGCACACACATCAGTGCGGTTACGTAAATTACTATTTCTCTAAATACTTTCACGATCCAGCAGGACATACCGATGCGCGCCGGGTCAGGACGTTAGGACCGCTGTGGAAAGGCATGAAACGCGTATTTTCAGATGGCTTTATTTCCGGTGACGCGGTGGAATGTTCGATCAACCTGCAGTTGGTCGGTGAAGCTTGCTTCACTAACCCGCTAATCGTTGCAGTGACCGAATGGGCTTCTGCCAATGGCGATGAAATTACACCAACCGTGTTTCTTTCTATTGAAACGGATGAGTTACGTCATATGGCAAACGGCTATCAAACCGTCGTGTCAATTGCCCATGATCCAGCTGCATCGAAATACCTGAATACCGATCTTAACAATGCTTTCTGGACACAGCAAAAGTATTTCACGCCTGTTCTGGGTATGTTGTTTGAGTACGGCAGTAAATTCAAGGTTGAGCCATGGGTTAAAACATGGAACCGCTGGGTATATGAAGATTGGGGCGGTATCTGGATTGGTCGTTTAGGCAAATATGGCGTGCAATCGCCAGCAAGCCTGAAAGATGCGAAGAAAGATGCTTATTGGGCTCACCATGACTTGTTCCTGCTTGCCTATGCCATGTGGCCTACCGGCTTCTTCCGCCTATCATTACCTACCAAGGAAGATGGCGAGTGGTTCGAGGCAAACTATCCAGGTTGGTACGATCATTACGGCAAAATCTACGAAGAATGGCGTGCTCGCGGTTGCGAAGACCCATCAAGCGGATTCATTCCGCTGCAATGGTTCATCGAGAACAACCATGAAATCTACATTGACCGTGTATCCCAAGTGCCATTCTGTCCAACCTTGACCAAGGGTGCAAGTTCATTGCGTATCCATGAGTACAACGGCAAAAAACACGCCTTCAGTGATGAATGGGGTGAGCGCATGTGGCTGAGTGAGCCTGAGCGTTATGAGTGCCAAAACGTGCTCGAACAGTATGCCGGACGTGAACTATCTGAAGTGATTGCCGAACTATGGGGCGTGCGCAGCGATGGTAAAACATTGATAGGCCAACCGCATGTCACCAAGGATGGAAAATTGTGGACATTGGATGATATTAAGCGTGCTAACTGTGTTTTCAGGGATCCATTGGCGTAATTGAGGCGGGGCAATTACGCCCCGCTCAACAGCCAGGTATTCCTAACACATTAACTGAAAAATGAAGGATAAATGATATGTCTTTATTAGAAGAAAGAAAGCGCGGTCTGACGGACCCCGCTATGGCCGCACAGATTATGGCCGAAATTCCAGACCAACCGCTGGATACCCAACGTAAGATGTGCTATTTCGTGGAACCACGCGGAAGGCGCCTTACTGAATACGAAATAATGAACTGCTACTCGCAGCCAACTCCTGACTGGATTAATGGCGGGCTTGATTGGGGTGATTGGACGCAGAAGTTTCATGGCGGCCGTCCATCCTGGGGCAATGAAACTACTGAATTGCTATCCAGTGATTGGCATCAACATCGTGATCCCGCAGCACGTTGGCATCCGGTGTATGTTAAAGCTAAAAGTGAAGACTGGCTCGTACTGCAGCGCTTTATGGAAAGCTTTTCGGCAGAAGGTTCGCTGCGCACGATGGATCCATACTGGCGCGATACTGTCCTGCCGGCGCATCTAGGCGCGCTCGGTTACAGTGAGTACGGTCTATTCAATGCGCATTCGTCAGTGATTCGCGATTGCACTGGAGATACCCTGCGTAGCACGTTTGCATTTGCTGCGTATGACAAGGTTGATAACTCTCAAATGACACAACTTGTGCGTACTTTTATCGCGAAGCTCGTACCGGGATACTCGGATTCTACTGCGCCTGGAAAGCTGGAGTGGACTAAGGGCAGTGCTTACAAGAGCGCACGTGAAAGTGTCGAAAGTATATGGCAGGAGACCTATGACTGGAATGAATCCATGTTTGCAGTGCATAGTATTTATGACCCGTTATTTGGTCAACTTGTGCGTCGCGAATTCTTCCAGCGTCTAGCTCCGGCATTTGGCGATTCGCTGACACCATTTGTACTTAGTGGAATGCAGACCTACTTTCATACCACCAAGGAAGCCATGGCAGACATTTTTTACAATTGCCTGGCTAATGATCAAAAATATGGTGGATACAACCGTCGTTGGATGCATGTATGGACTGAAAAATGGCTGCCTCGCATAGTGGCAGCGATGGCTGAGTTTATGAGTGTCTATGCTTCATTGCCGAAAAGGGATGGCCTTACAGACAACGCATCTATTGCTGCCGGCGTTAACCGCGTAGTAGAAGACTGGATTGCCGATTATGCCGATAAGATTGATTACAAAGTGGATCAGAGCAAGATGGTTGACGCCATTCTAGCCGGTCTCAAATAGGAGCTACACATGACTACAACCCACAATTCCTACGACGCAGGCATCATGTCGCTCGACGGAAAAGCTTTTGCCGATGAGTATTTCAAGGAAGAAAACCAGGTAGTACACGAGAGTAATACCGTCGTATTGGTACTTAAAAAGTCCGATGAGATGGATTACGTCGTTGAAGAGATGTTACTGAAGGTATTCAAAAAGAAGAATCCGACATTAATCATCCAGGACAGAGGCGGTTACTGGTGGTGCAAGGCCGATAACTCGATCGAAATTGACTGTGATATTGCCACGGAACTTCTAGGCAAACCATATTCAGTTTACGACTTGTTGGTGGATGTTACGTCCACGGTAGGTCGTGCCTACACTTTAGGTAACATTTTCACCATCACCAGCGAGTTGATGGGTCTTGATCGCAAACTGCAGGATATTGCTGCTTAAGGAGATTGAAATGACAGGTAAAAAAATTAACAAGGTGCATGACAACGCCACGCGAGATGAGTGGATGGAGAAGATCCATGCCCTGGACTCACTAGATAAGGCAACAGCTTTTTTGGTGCACTTTCGCAAGCAGTACACAACGCCACTAAGACAGAGCTACGATCTACAGCTCGATCATTCGTGGATTGAAACGAAGATAGAAGAGAAGGTCGCAACACTGAAAGAACGTGCATTTACGAGCAATCAGGACCTGCTTCACAAATGTGCGACAGGTCAGTCTGCAGCAAGTGCCGCCGCCGCAGCGCAAGCAAAAATGGAAGCTTGCACCGACAAAATGGAGGCCGAGAAGATTCATATCAATTTCAGGATCGACTTCAAGCCGCCTATTATGCCGACCAACTATTTCATGGATGCTGACCGCATACTGGGTAGCAAGCTGATGGAATTGCGCAATACCGGTTATTACGACTTACCTCTTACAGAGTTACGTAAGAAACGTGGCGTGAAGGTGATTGTGGCAAACGAGCATATTCATTAATTGGCTCAATAGGGTGTGGTGCTGGCGAGTTGTCTGCACCACACCTTAATTTTGGAAGTAGCCCAGTTAATTTTCACCACATTTGCATTAAATGGTGTGTGGTCGAAAACAAACCGGTCTGCATCTACTGAGAAGAGAGAAAAATATGGAAGAGCTAAGTTCCGCATTCAATGATACCGGGCTGGACGTAAGGCCATCTGACGAACATTTGTTTATTAAGGTGCAAGGACGTTACACCGCTTATGCCGTAGATCTTGGGTATTTGTGGCGCTGGGAAATTTATATGGAGCAGGATCAATTAGTACAAGACGGTGGATCAATTAGTCTGACTTCTGCTACAGAAGCGGTGAATCACGTGCTGGCTTTTTTTTCCGCACGGGATCAAAACACAATTTGTGGAACAGGCGACAACCTTGCTTAAGTAACTGATTAATGCACACAGGTACCGTTTCACAGCACGTCAAACTGAATAAATGTTGAGATTAAATGATGAAATTACACGAAATAGAAATTGTTACGCAAGATGGCGAGTTATTGCGCTTTGAATGTGCTTCTACCGAAGACGTTATCACAGCAGGGTTACGACAAGACATCATATTGATGTCTTCCTGCAGGGAAGGTGGTTGTGCTACGTGCAAGGGGATGTGCACCGATGGAGATTACGACTTGGTGAAATGTACAGTGCAAGCGCTTCCGCCGGAAGAAGAGGAAGAAGGCCATGTGCTGCTTTGCCGCACCTTCCCAAAGACTGATATGAGAGTCGAAGTGCCGTATACTTCAGATCGTATTTCAACCTCCGCGTCTGAAGTTCAGCGGGATTTTCTTGCAGAGCTGGTAAATATCACACCGGTAGCCAGCAATACGGTCGAGGTGACGATGCGCAGACTTGCTGATGAAAATTCTGGCAATGGCGTTGGCGTCATTTTTGAACCAGGCCAGTTTTTTGACATTCAGATTCCTGGAACGGAACTCTGGCGTTCATTTTCTCCATTCAACTTGCCTAATAAAGAGGGGGACTTGGAGTTTCTTATCCGCATTCTCCCGGATGGCAAGTTCTCGAATTTTTTGCGCAATGACGCAAAGGTTGGCCAGGTGTTAAAGCTAAGAGGCTCATCCGGCTCTTTCTATCTTCATGATAACGGCCTGCAGGCACGATACTTTTTAGCTGGCGGCACTGGTTTATCACCAGTCCTATCCATGGTAAGAAAAATGTTCGACCAAGGCGATCCGCAGGAGACGCGGCTTTATTTCGGCGTAAGCAAGCAGGAAGAGGTCTTTTACGTACAGGAACTTAAAGCGTTGGCTGAAGTGATGCCGAATTTGACGGTACGTATCTGCGTTTCGCATCCAGGGCCGGATTGGAATGGTGAGCGGGGCAACGTAGTGGATATGCTGCGTAGTGACCTTGAGGTAAGCGGTGCGAAGCCGGATCTGTATTTGTGCGGTCCCTCCGGCATGATTGATGCTACCTACAAGATGTGCGTAGATCTGGATATCCCAAAGAGCAATATATGCACGGAGAAGTTTCTACCGAGCGGGTCTGCAAATGAATAAGAGTAGGAAGATGCCAAATTGGCTCGATGATGCTTATCCGGGTAGTGGTTTCAGTATGTACCTGCGCCCGGAGTGTCAGCATTTCGATGCCGAATTAGGTCCATTCCTAAGTTGTTGATCGAGAAGGCGTTCCGGTGTTAGTATCCACAATTAACTTAGGGTTAAGTGGCGCTATGGACGAGACCTTGTTACCGCCAGGTGTTGATCGACCTGGACAGGCGTGGGATTGGATGCAACAGACGGCCGAAGCGCCATCGAGTTACGACTGGGTGCGTCCGGAAGTTGCCGAGTCCTGGATGCGCTGCCTGGAAGATCACAGGCTCCATCCCAGACTCGATTTTTCACAAGTGAAAGATTCAGTGGGCAATGCGAAGCGATCGGCGCAAGCGCCGTGGTCACGCGAGTTGCAGACCACACTTTCCGTTCAAACGTATAACATCCATTCCTTTGTGCAGGACGTCGATATGACGGTGCTGCTTACCGATCATCACGGTACGCTGATGCACGTCGTGGGCGCAGACCCGCATCATTTCCTCGCTGAAACCAATATGCTGCAGTTGGGTTCCAGCTGGCATGAGTCGGCAGTTGGTAACAATGGCATAGGAACCGCCGCTTTACTGGGTGCGCCGATGGCATTCATTGGAAAAGAACATTTTTTTTCCAAGCTGCACCCCTGTGCCACTGCGGGCTACCCGATAAAGGGACCTGACGGCAACATTTTGGCATTGCTGGGATTGGTAAGCATGCAGCGGGACTCGCTCAAGCCCCTGCTGGCTTTTCTTCGCATGGCCGGTACCCTCGTTGAGGCAGATGTCTTTAATCGCCATCGACCTGCGGGCCGGCTGATTCGTTTGCGCTCGGTGGATGCGCGCGAGGGTCTAAGTGCACAGCAGAATGCGATTGATGGACTGATTGTGATGGGCAGTGATGAACGCATCCTGGCGCTCAATACAACCGCAATGTCTTTACTGGGTGTCGATGACTATTCGCATATCGTGGGCGAATCTCTCGAGCATTCCCTGGATATCGGGCTAGGCAGCCTGCTGTTGGCCCAGGTGAAGGGTAAGGCGAATGGCAGGGGGCCGGTAGAAGTGGTGGCGGTATGCGGTACGCGCCTGCTGGTGGAAGTGGAGACGGCGGCTGGAGACCCGGCAATGGTTCCACGTGCCAATCGTTCGGACGGCGATAAGCCAAATGTAGAGCAGGGTGTTTATTCGCAACGGCCGTCTGTCATGACGCGGGTGCCGCGTAAAAATGCGACTGGTGGGCATGATGCCATCGTCGATTCACTTCTGAAAAAAATGGTGAGCTTGCAGGAACAAAAGATTCCCATTCTGGTTATTGGCGAATCGGGAGTAGGGAAGGAATATCTGGTACAGCTTTCCCACCGGGCCGGCCTGCGCCGTGATGGCCCGTTTATCGCCATCAATTGTGCCGCGATTCCGCGCGATTTGATTGAAAGTGAACTGTTTGGATACGTGCCTGGCAGTTTCACCGGTGCTGCCAAGGAGGGCCGGCTCGGCAAGTTCCAGCTTGCGTCTGGCGGTACTATTTTCCTGGATGAAATTGGCGACATGCAGTTCGCGCTCCAATCAACGCTGCTGCGCGTGCTTGAGTCGTCCGAATTCGTGCCTGTCGGCGGGGTCAAGCCGGTCAAGGTAGATGTACAGGTCATAGCGGCGACCAATGTCAGTCTTCGCGAAGCGGTTGAGCGGGGGACGTTCCGGCGCGATCTTTATTACCGCCTGAACGGCGCGCAAATCTGGATACCATCCTTACGCGAGCGTCCGGACAAGATTCAGCTCATCAACAACATCTTCAAACAGGAGCAGCAGTCGAGCGGCTTCTCCAGCGTTGGCAAGGTGCTGAGCGACGAGGTTACCGAGATATTCCTTAAGCATCCGTGGCCGGGAAACATCCGCCAGCTTCGTAATTTATTGAAGGCGGCAGCATTCATGAGTCAGGGTTCAGTCATTACTGTAGATGATTTACCACCGGATTTTCTGGCGGAAAGCTATCCTGTGAAGAGTGCTTTCAAAGAGAATGAATCGTCATGGATAGCGGAACCCGTCAGCGAACCGCATATGGCGCCCAATTCCCCTAGTGCCCTGGCCGATTGGGAAGAGCAAGCTGTTTTGTCCGCATTGCAGACAAGTAATTGGAATGTTTCCTTAGCCGCAAAGACACTCAACATTACGCGCAGCACACTCTACCAAAAGATATCCAAGCACGGGATAAAAAAGCCGAGCCGCAGCTGGTGATTGGGTGCTGCGCGTATCCAAGGGACAAGAAGCATGGTTGACGATGATAGCTTTGCTGATGACATGGCACGAGAATTGGATGCCGCGATTCGCATGCTCGTCGAACAGGAGTCTTTGCTTGCTGCGGCAATAGGCGCGGAACGTGTCTGCGAACTGGAGGAGTATTTTGTGGAGATACTGGATGGTTCGGCAGGACAAGTCATCACCGAGTTCGAGCGCTGGCTGGATAGTCGTGATATTGAGTGGATTTCTGTAGTTGCGCGTTTGCGGCACGTACGTATCCAGCGCGCTACGCTTGGCCGACTGTGTATGCAAACGAATACCAGGCATGATTAGTATGAACACCGATTTGTGCTGCATGCTGTAGTGAGTCACGTACGGCGGTGGTACCTGTAAGGCGCTATAACAATAACCAAGGGGAAACGAGATGGCGACAGAGGTGATATACAGTAATGAGGCCCGGCAACGGATGATTCATGGGCTAGACCTGCTGGCGCACGCTGTGCGGCTTACACTTGGACCTGCGGGTCCCTCGGTGATGATCGAGCACCGAACGCACGGGTTGCCTCCAATTGTGAGTCGTGACGGCGTCACGGTGGCGAATGCCATCTCCCTCAT
>JBAQME010000274.1:0-2774 GCA_049302535.1 Methylotenera sp. | reverse complement strand
GCGAAGACCAAGTGGATAAGGTGACTGTAGCTTCAACTGTTTATTACATGAGCGAGCGTGGCAGCAAGAATCCAACCGCGATGTTTATGCAGCAAAAGAATGCTTTGGAAATTATTCCGCAGCCTTTCCCAAGGGAGCATTCACGCTACCGTGCCAATGAAGACTGGAAGTTTCTGGTGCGGTTTAACAGCCAGCCGCTTGCCCAACAAAAGGTCAACATGGTGACGCAAAATGGTTCAAGAATTGAATTGCTAAGCGATGCGCAAGGCATTGTTACCGTGCATCTACCTGATGATTTTAAAGCCATGGGTGGACAAAATGGCGAGCAAAAGCAGACTGGCGGCCATAATCATGGCAGACGAACCTCTGAGTTCGTATTGGCTACGGAGTATGCAGATGCTGGCAAAACCTATTTAACTGGCTTTAATAATAGCTACGGCCCTGATGCATTTGATCAGCGCAGCCTTGCCGCCGGGCTCGGTTTTATGTTGCTGGGAATGATGGGAGCAGCCCCACTGCTGCGAAACCGCAGGGTGGCTAAAAAAGCTGCTGAAATTGGCAAGAAGGAGATTTAATATGGCAAATAAAATTTTCCCTACACTGGGCCGGTTTCGATTCACTGTTCAAATTATCATGCTGTTCGTCACCGTATACGGGGGGGCATTGTTAGGCACCTATGCTGTTGACCGTATCTCACAGGCGTTGCCGTCTTTATCCTGTGCCTATGACAAGATGACCGGGGACCAATGTATTTTAATCGTGACGCAGCATCAGTTGCATCACCGCATTGGTGCGGCATTAGTTAATGCAAGGCATATTGCAATCAACGTGTTTATTCCCACCCTGATTTCAGTGGGGACGTTTTTCGCATTTTTCTTTTTTCTGAACAAAGCGTTTTGTGGCTGGGTTTGCCCAATGGGGACAGTTCAGGAATTGATCTACCGTATCGGCAGAAGGTTAGGCCGGCCGCTGAGCCGGTTTGAGCCAGGGAATGTGCATAAAGTGCGTCCGGCAAAATGGTTAATGCTGCTGGTGTTTGTGTTGGGGCTACCATTGCTGGCAGGCATGGGATTAGCTGCTGACGGTCTTGGTGCGCCGTATTGCCAGGTTTGCCCATCGCGATTGGCCACCACACTTTTAACATTGGATGCGGAACAGATTGCCGTACAAACTTCCAGCGGTATAGGATTTTTTCTTAATGCCACTGCGAATGCGCTCTTTGGTTTTGTCATCATCGCTGCATTGGCAGCACGTCAGCCATTCTGCCGTATTTGCCCGCTATTGTCGTGGAATGCGTTGTTTCAGAAACTGTCACCGATGCGCTTGGTGAAGCGTCAACATGAAAAGTGTGAGAAATGCGGTATTTGCCAGATTGCGTGCCCGATGGATATTCATGAAATTGGCAGGGAACACGGCAAAAAAGCATTCCATGAGGACTGCACTTTATGCGGACGCTGCGCTGAGTACTGCCCGGATGATGATGTGATTCAAATCAAGTTTTTTGGCATCAAATTGTTTGGTTCCGGACGAGAATACTATAAAAAACGTGTCAAGCAGGAGAGTCCGGAAGGCTTTCCTAAAAACAGGGTAATTTGGCTTAAGCCAATTAAAGCTGATAAAAATGGGTGAGTTTCTAAATCCGGAGCTATTGCCTAAAGAAACCACGTTTTTTGCCATCTGGCTGCTCGGTGTGTCTTTAGGTCTGACGGCATGCACGGCTACGTGCCTGCCCTTTATGGGTACCTGGATATTGGGCCGTGGCGGTTCACAGGTTCAGGCCTTGCGTGATACGGCTTTGTTTGTATCGGGCCGTATCCTTGCTTACAGTTTGCTGGGGGCAATTGCGGGTGGTGCCGGGGTGTGGTTGTCACAGGCATTGCGTGGCGGAACCGGCAATGCCGTGATTGGGTTGTCATCAATTGTGGCAGGGTTGTGGTTGTTCCGCTCTGGCAAAGCACATTCACCCTGTGGTGTGGCGCGGGGCGCGGGGAGTACCCCACCTTTAATGCTGGGCTTTTCCCTTAGCCTTACGCCATGTGCGCCGCTGGCTTCACTGCTTGCGGTGTGTGCCGCAGCAGGCAGTGTCCAGTTAGGCGCTGTGAATGGTATGGCTTTCGGTTTAGGTGCTGCGCTTACCCCGCTGCTTATTTTATTACCGATGATTAGTTTGTTAGGGTCGAATTTACGCGAAAACCGTGATTGGATCACGCGCTGGATTCGCTGGGGGGCGGCTATTGTACTGGTGCTGTTAGGTTTGCGCCGTTTAATGCTGGCTTTTTGATGAGCATGATTTTCAAGGGGCCAGCACCTGTTTCAGCTTTTGAGGCAATCTTTGGGGCAATCCTTTGGTGGCAATCATGGTTCAGTTCGTTTTTGCATGTTGTGTGAAAGTGTAGCCTCATATGCATAACGCTATTCGCCCGGAAAAACTAGCTGGCCTGTCATTGGTTCTAGCATTGCATGCCGGTTTGCTTTATGGCGCATGGAGTTATCAACTGATTCCGCCGCCGAAAGAAGCGGCGACTTTGTTTGTTAATTTAATTAATCCGCCGCCGAAAAAAGAAGAAGCTTTACCAGAGCCACCTAAGCCGACATCACCTAAAAAGGTTGTGTTGGAAAAACCAAAACCTGTTGAGCGGCCCAAGCCTGCGCCTATGCTGGTGGCGCAGACACCAGTCATTTCTGAAGCTGAATTTGTTGCACCTATATCTGAGCTAGCTCCTGTACCTGAGCCAGTTCCTGAGTCCTCGCCAACAGCACATGAATCCGCTTCT
>JBAQME010000273.1:0-12256 GCA_049302535.1 Methylotenera sp. | reverse complement strand
CGCGTTCCAGCACGTCTTTACAGTTGCGGCCAAACCACTTTTCCACCTTGGCTGCATCAGTGAATCTTTGCGGGTTCACAATTGGCGCCATCGGCTCAATCACCTTGTTAGCGCGTGTTTTGCCTTGGTTGCGTGGGTCAGCCGTGTGGCAAGTTGAACAGCTCACTTTTTTACCATCGCTGTGCGTACGCTCGGTGCGAAAGAAACTGGCACCGCGATCCGCTGAAAAGCCTGAAAAAGCCAGATTCTCCTGTTTTGCCTGACCTTCATACTGTTTAAGCAATTCCTGTGGTGTAGCGGCAAAACCATTGATGCTGTACAGCAACCATAATAAAATTAATGATTTACGCATGATTGTCTCCTTGAGTTTTATTGGTATCGGTTGTTTCAACCTCATACTGATAGCCTGTCACCATGGCTTGGGCCAACGGCGTTTTGTCTTTATGTTCATGCCAGATCAGTGCGGCAATATGAATCACAACAAACCCTAGCAACAGGTTATAGATAAGCTCGTGCGGTTCTTCAAACACTTCTTTCAGCCATGGCATATCTCCAATCCAGGCATTGAAAGGACCCGTGCTGTGCTCAACCGCTGCAAGCCCCAGGCCCGTAACTGCCATCACTACCAGCAATAAATAAACCAGCAGATAAACACCGCTGGCAAGGGTGTTGTGGCCGAAGCGCGGCTTGGCTTGCAAATTGAAATGACGGACTGCATCCCACCAGGCGGCCGGATGCCACATATCGGAAAATCTTGCGTGGCGTGGTCCGACAATACCCCATGCCAACCGCGCAACAATCCCTACTACAAGCGCATAGCCAATATAGATATGTAACTGCCACAAAGTATCTTCTCCGACACCTTTTTCAAACAGGTCAGAGAGCCAGATGGTAGTCATGAGAAACAGAATGGCCAAGCCATTCCAGAGGTGAATCAGGCGAAGCGCCGGGTCATAAACCTTTTGCCTGCGATATGTGAGAGTTTCCATTATTTGCTCCTTTAGTAAGGGTGTGGAGCAAATAATAAGTTTAGTTCCTTAACGCAATCTTAAGATTGCTTAAATATTCAAATGACGCCTTTAGTTACCACTTGTCCTGCTTAAAGGCATGCCTTCCTGATCCCATGGTTCAGAGGCAAGAATCGCTTCATGAAATCGCCGATACCTCTATTCCCATTGGTAAAAATGGCCACTGACACATTTGTTTGGTAATCGCCAAACGCGAGGCAAGAGAACACACCTGCATGACCGAAACACTGTTTGGTGTTCCACCATCCATAAAAAGAAGGTGTCAGTGTCCCCAGTAAAAATCCCCGGCCTACTGCCAGGAATGTTTTGACACTCTTGTCAAAACTGAACACATGACGGGTTGTGTATTGCCGCAGCATTTGTTCAGAAATAAGCTGTTTCCCCGATGCTGTTCTGCCGCCATTGAGAATGAAATCATAAAAAGCCGCGAGGCTTGCCGCATCCGTAACCAAGGTAAAGGCGGGGTTGAGTGAATCGAAAAACAATTTCGCGTTTGTCTTCTCTTCAAACTTGTACGCTGCATTAAAGCCAGCCACCATGACTTTGTCCTTTCCTAGCCAATATTGGTGGGCTAGCGAATTCAGGTCGCGTCCTGCGAGCCCAAATCCAAGTGCGGGCAGACCTAGTGGCGTAGCGATTTCTTCCGTGAAATATTCAGTCAAGCTCCTGCCGTCCACGCGCCGTACCACCTCCGATAGAATCCAGCCAAATTCGCCTGGTCCGTAGGCCAGCGTCCCTCGCGGGTAGGTAGGTGCAATTCCTGCCAACTCCTTCAGCATTGCCTCTTTGTCGTTCCATAACTCCAGTTTGTTGGCCAAGTGCGGCATCAGAACTCCTGATCGATGTGTTAGCACGTCCAGTGTAGTGATCGCTTCTTTACCATTACGCCCAAACTCGGGAAAGACTTCGGAAATGGGGGCGTTGATATCGAGCTTGCCACGATCTTCCAGCATTGCGATAACAATCGCTGCGAGCGGCTTGCCGCAGGAATGGCATGGAAAAGGTGTGTGCGGTGCAACCGGAACCGAAGGCACCGCCTCGTCATTTCTATATCCGCGGGCTATTCCCACAGTTTCATTAAGTACCAATTTGCCATTTCGCCTAACCACAAGCTGTCCACCAGGAAATTCACCTACAGACTGCTGTTGCCTGAATTTCTCGACAACACTCGCCAGTCTGCGAGCGTCCATATTGACTGATGCCGGTTCAACTGCATTTTCGTATGGAAATGATGTCATACCTAACCTTTAATGAGAGTGTTTGAAAAAGATGCATAACGCATTGAGTTAAAGGGCGGCGGTAATCTGCGACTTTTCGTGCAGGCCCGACGGAATGAGCGATTATAACTTTGACACAAGACAATGAATTGCATGGGCTTTGGCACCAGTTAGCGTTTCCGCAGGCATAACGCCCGAATTAATCAGTTTCAGAGATGAGAGTTCGTCTTCAAGTTCTCGCTTCGAGAAATGCTTCATCCTGACGCCCAGGGTGCTGAGAAAAGTACCTTCGCCATCGTAGTCAACGGATTCGGAAATATGGAATTCGAGAATGTAGGCGGTTCCGCCAGGTTTGAGAACTCGCGCTATTTCATCAATTACGGCACGTCGCTGGGAGTATCGCGCGATACAAGTGAGGACTGCACAAACAATCACTCCGTCAAAATGATTGGCCTGAAAAGGGATCAGGTAATCCGGGGTGTTCAAAAGGGAAATGTTAGGATACGTAAGTCGGCCACGGGCAATCATTTCTGCGGAGGTGTCGATTCCAAGAACGTTTCTGTACCCATAAGCGTGCAGGTCATTGCAGATTCGTCCATAGCCGCAGCCATAGTCAAGAACAGTTCCGTCATAAGGAACTCGGCTTGCGAACAGATCTATGTCCGGCGTCAACGTGAAATTCACGTCACTCGCGACTTGACCCCATGCACTCTGCTGCGTATCAACCATGAAAGTTCTAACGTTTGACATAAGGGGCGCGCTTTAGCGCGTCCCGCTTGATGGATGGGTTAGGTATCATTCAGACTGTGACAGAGTAATTTCATATGATTCAACTACAACGGGATTCTGGCGTGATGTATCCCAAAGCTTTGCTTCTCCCATTGGGTCATTGAATTGAATAGGCCCCATCATTTCTGTCTGTAGTCTCAACGACAGTAAGGCATTCGGGTTTGAGTCTCTTATTAACGCGAAAATATCTGGCGTTACTTTTGCGTAGAAGGAAACACTTGGTGGATAAATACTTCCAGTATCTATGTCTTCTGATGCATCTATGAAATGAATTTTCTCAGTTTCGTATTCTGGCTTTTCAAAAACTAATTCGACATATCCAGTTTTTACTTGCTTTCCTTCATGTGTGGACAAGCTGTCTCGTTTGGGTAGTCTGGCTTCAAATGACAGTTTCTCGGTGAACGTACCATCTCGCGCAGAAACTGTGAGCGTTTTTTTATGTAGGGTAAATGTGAGAATGGACATAGTGACACCTAACGTGAAGTAGACACCGATTTAGGTGTATAAACTGGATTATGTTGAGGGATACATTTACTCATTAACAACCCAACTATCTGTTAAATATAGAAAAATTCATACATTCTTAATATTGTAAATATCGAAAAATACATCTTTAACTTAAATATTCCCGTTAGCGTAACACGGAGCTATAAATACATTTAGGAATAACATTAACAGCCCAGGAAAATGTAATCAATCTTTAGATATTAATAAATTACGTCGTGGATGGTGTTGGCATATAAACAAAATACCATTCTCCATAATGTTTTTGATTCTCAAAATACCGATATAACGGTCTAAAATTATTTGCTTTGAATGGCTTGGCAGTTGAAGTTGATGCTGTTACCGGAAAACTTGCTGAAGACCCGGAAGAAGAAATCTACCAAATCGGTACAGAACAGTAATCACGTTGATACTCTGAAAAAAAACCGCTCTATAAAGAGCGGTTTTTTATGTGTGTTACTCAGTAATGGCTACACGATTACGCATGCACTTGGTATCCATTCAGGCTGGGCACACCTTAAAATTGGAAAGTCCGGAAAATTGAAAAATCCGGAAAATTGGAACCTGAAGTCACTCAATTATCAGCTGTTGAATTAATTTTATGAATACTCAAATCAGCACCTTCATACTCTTCTTCAGCGCCTAGGCGAATCCCTACTAATTTTTTAAGTATGCCGTAGACTACAAAACCACCAGCCAGTGCAACCGCAATGCCCAACCCGGTACCGATCAATTGCGACATCAAACTTACACCGCCTAAACCACCTAAAGCTTTAACTCCAAAAATACCGGCAGCAATACCACCCCATGCACCACACAGTCCATGCAGTGGCCACACACCAAGTACATCATCGATTTTCCAGCGATTCTGTGTCAGTGTAAATGCCCACACAAACAATACGCCAGCGACAACACCTGTCACCAGGGCGCCCAATGGATGCATAATATCTGAACCGGCACATACGGCAACCAAGCCGGCCAGTGGTCCATTATGTACAAAACCAGGGTCGTTCTTACCCATTACCAGGGCAGCTAAAGTACCGCCCACTAGCGCCATCAATGAATTCACGGCCACCAGGCCCGAAATACCCTGAATAGATTGCGCAGACATCACATTAAAACCGAACCAGCCTACCGTTAATATCCAGGCCCCTAATGCCAGAAACGGAATATTAGAGGGTGGATGGGCATTTAAACGGCCATCTTTACTATATCGGCCACTGCGTGCACCAAGTAGCATTACAGCCGCAAGAGCAATCCAGCCACCCATGGCATGCACCACAACGGAGCCTGCAAAGTCTCTAAAAGGCGCACCAAAAGTGGTCTGTAACCAATTCTGAATACCATAATGCCCGCTCCATGCAATCCCTTCAAAAAACGGATAAACAAGACCGACGAGTATGAAAGTTGCTGCCATTTGCGGGTTAAATTTTGCACGTTCGGCAATACCGCCTGAAACAATTGCAGGGATAGCCGCTGCAAAAGTCAGTAAAAAGAAAAATTTGACTAATTCAACGCCATTTTTAGCCGCTAATACCTCTGCACCACTAAAGAAATTAATGCCGTGCGCAATACTGTAGCCAATAAAAAAGTAGGCAATGGTTGATACTGAAAAATCCACCATGATTTTTACCAGTGCGTTAGTTTGATTTTTTTTACGCACGGTACCGACTTCTAAAAATGCAAAACCAGCATGCATCGCAAGCACCATAATGGCGCCCAACAACACAAATAACACATCGTTTGCTGTGGTTAACGCTTCCATTTATATATCACCTCTAAATATTTTAGGACGAGAAATATAAGCAAATAACGCGCCAAATGGTAACCTTATGTTTTATATATAAAATAATAAGAATTGAAATTAGATGATGCACTTAAATTGTGCGCTACATGGTGCAACGCACCTTATTTGTGCATAATTGAGATTTGTTCGGACTTGGTTTTATATAAATCCGGGTTTTGTATAAATAAAACTAGTTAACCGTTATAGCTATAACAAAATATTACCTGAGCCATCTTTAAGCACCATGCTCGCGGCATCAGGATTACCGGACCAGAAATGATAAAACTCTCGCACAACCACCAAAAACAGTTTTCTGTTTTGTTTGATATTAAATAGCGGCAGTGTGAGATCAACAGCAGTTCGATATGCCTTGTGATTTTTTTCCGGCGCACTTCTTAATCGGATTAGAATGATTTTTGCCAGCTTGACCCGGGTATCAACCAGCGCCTGATCTGCACCTTCGTGACGCAATGCCTGAGTATAGGCTTTTAATGGCCAGTTTTCCGAGGTATCAAACTTCTCGGTTACCAGACTATCTGTCAACGACTTCAATGAAGCATAATCCGGTTTCCATTCCAGTGGGTGAATTTCAAAACCAGGATTAAGATTGAGCGCAGCAATCGCTTTAATGTCTTTCACCCAGAACGGGTAAAACTCACGTGCTGCTGTCAGGCTCTCATGCCAATCATCGGCTGGAGTCGCTTCCATGATATTTTCTACCACGACACGATATTCATTGCCATCAAATGCCAAATCGACAAGACCTACGCTTAACTTATCTAAAAACAACGAACGCCTATGTAGCAGAGAACTGTTTGCCCCTTTGGTTTGCAATAGTTTCAAATAGGCATTGATTGCTTCTTTTTCACGCGTCTTATTCATTTATTGATATTCGATTCAAATAACTTTGCAAAACTATAGCCGATAAATTGAGGCTTTAGCTTACAATTTGGTATAAAAAAAAATTATATTAATTAGCATTTTTTTATGTTATTGGCTAATCGATTACTACTTATAAGCGCATTTAATCGCGGTACATATTGTATATCTAAATGTATGCGGGATTTTTAAAAAAACTATAGATTACGCACTTTTTATATGTCATTTTTTATCTGGCATACTTAAACTTATTACCACTAATTTTTCTCCTGCAAAAAAATTAAAGTTAAACAACGAAAGCAATTTATGGAAATGGCATTAATACTGATACTGCTTGCACTTGCCTGGTTCTGGATAGATAGCCTGGACAAACGCGAGAGAGCTATCTTATTGGGTAGCGAACTCGCTTCAAGGCTTAATTTGCAGTTACTGGATGAAACCGTTTCCTGTAGCCGAATCTGGCTGGGAAGAAATCGACGTGGCCATGTACAGTTTTTACGCACATATGAATTTGATGTCAGTGCCAGCGGTGATGACCGCCTGCACTGCCACCTGATGCTGCTGGGCAATCAGCTGGGCTCCTGGCATATCCCGCCTTATTTGCAGCCTGTACAGTAAAATACTTTACACATGTATATCGGTCGCTTTGCTCCCTCCCCAACCGGCCCGCTCCACTTTGGTTCGCTTATTGCCGCAGTAGCTAGTTTTTGCGAGGCTAAAACACATCAAGGCAAATGGCTGGTGCGTATGGAGGATCTGGATAAACCGCGGGAAGTCAAAGGCGCCGCAGACACAATATTGCATCAACTTGAGGCGTTTGGTTTTGAGTGGAATGATACTGTGCTCTATCAAAGCCAGCGCAGTAACTTTTATACAGATGCACTTGAAACATTAAAACAGAAACAGTTGATTTACCCATGCACTTGCACCCGCAGAGAAATTGCCGATTCCAGCAGCGCGTTCGGTATAGATGGTGTGATTTATCCCGGAACCTGCTTACAGCATGCCATTAAAGCCAAGGCACCCATTGCATGGCGCATTAAAACAGATAACGCCAACATTAGTTTTAATGACGCGATTCAAGGTGAAATCAGCCAGAATTTAAGTACAGATATAGGTGATTTTATTTTAAAACGTGCTGACGGCTTGTTTGCTTACCAGCTGGCGGTAGTGGTAGATGATGCAGCGCAAGGCGTAACACATATTGTGCGTGGTGCTGATCTGCTCGACTCCACTCCCCGCCAGATTTACCTGCAGCAACTGCTGGGCTACAGCACTCCACTATATGCCCATGTGCCTGTTGCCAGCAATGCAGCAGGTGAAAAACTAAGCAAACAGACGTTGGCGAAGCCTATTACTGAAAGCCATGCCAATCACTTAATTCTTGATGCTTTGGATTTTTTAGGTCAGCATCCTGATGCCAGCCTCAAAAATGCCTCATTAAGCGAAATCTGGCGCTGGGCAACCAGCCACTGGGATATTAAAAAAGTACCCAAACAGCGTGCAATCGCCGTGCAACCTCATGATTTTTGAAGGATTAACGCTTAGGCCGCCTGCGTACACTACGAAGATAAATCCAAACACCGGATAAAGACAGAATCATAAGCAGCAACGCAGCTATATCCATCAACAATGGGCCGTAGCTGCCAAAAAAACGCCCGCTATGTATATCCAGAACAATACGTTCCAGAGGCAGCGACGGGCTAAATGACTTAGTCAGGCTGGCAGATAAAGATTTCGGCAGTGCCTGCTCACCCGCCCAGACCACCCCATTTGTTACACTTGATTTTTTCTCACTCAACGGCTGCCAGGCCAAGCCATCTTCACTGGCAAAATCACCGCGAGCGGTTTTTAACACTAATTGTGGCATGGCCTCTGAATTGATAATGCCTAGCCTTTCAATCGGCGTCGCAGGCAGTGTAGGAGCAGAGATATGGTCTACCTGCTGCCCATTAGCAAGATACAGATACAGTTGATCTTCACTGGCAATTGCACGCATATCACCCCACGCAATGGCGCCAACAAGTGTTTGTTTATTTGCAGACAAATCCTGGGCTACAAGCTCATGCCCATTCAACACCCATCGTTCATCTGATGCGGCAAAATATCCATCTTTAAATACATAACCGCGAGTTGGAATAACAGGCTTAAGCCCATACCAGCGCATTAACCAGCCGGCTTGAACCGGTGTCTTGGCTAAATGCAAGGCATCGGTATGATTAAGCGCAATGCCGCTAATGGACAAAAACAAAAAAAACACCGCGGCTAACGCACCAATTCTGGCATGCCAGTGTCGAATGAAATGCATTATTCTGCTGCGTAAGCTCTTCATCACTTAATCCATCTTTTCAGGATGAGTCATGCGATCAAAATACAGCGCCAACCTGGCCATACGGTTCATGGCATTCACAGAAAGTGTCGCACCGGAAATACCGTCGATATTACGGTTTAAATGTTGATCCACCTGCAATTCCGCCCCTTGATATTGCTTAAGAAAAGCCGGATAACGCACTTCCCCTCCCCGGCTCTCGCGATAGGTGAGTACACGCACCTGTTCAATCTTGCCATCTGAAACTACAAATCCTGCCGTAATCGGCTCTTCTTTGCCTATTTCATCAAGAATCCATACACTTTTACCATTGCTGCTCCAGTAGCGCTGGCGCAGCTGACTGGGTGCATGCCCCAGGATTTTTTCTGCCTGTTTCGCAATATCCTTAGTCACCCATAGCACCTCTGGCTTTGGTACATTATTAGCAAAAACGTCTGCTATAAATTGCTCAGGCTTTAAATATTGCTCTACAGCCTGTACATTACTGACGATTATGGACGCCAGCAGAAACAAACCTATCGTTACACGCTTTTTTATCATATTAAATATCAAATATTCCCATTGGCAGGCACTATTTTAGTAAATGTAAAACACGGCAGACATAAAATATAGCTACGTAAAATATGGCCTTATAGCCATATTTTACAAGTTATTTCTTCACCATATTAAATTTTAGAACATGTAGCCTAGTCCCACATTCAGGCGCTTGTCGCCGCTGGTGCCATCCGGCTTATCAAATTTTTGGTAATCTGCCTTCAACACCACTTGCGGATGCGGCCAGTAATTGGCACCCACGGTCCATACATTATTACTGCTTTGCGTGTTACGAATTGCATTGCCTGGTAAATCCGCCTGGGTATCCCATTTTTCATAGCGCACAAATGGGGCTAGATCATTGTCGCCATTTTTCCATACATGGTAGGCAGCCTCTGTGTACCATCCATAAAAACGGCTGGCAACATCAGTATAACCATATGCATCATTTATTTTCCCTGCGTCGTTCAAATGACCTTGTGCATAAAGCGCTTTCACATCCAGTTTATCCACGTTATAACGCGCATGCACATCCCATAATGTTAGCCTTGCATCTGCACCGTTAAGCCTTGAATCGTCTTGCCCAGTGTTACCTGTAAACATACTTGCGCCTACCGTCACACCAGGTATCCCGCTGTAATCCAGACGTCCATGTACGCCGAAATTTTCAGCCGGGGCATTTGATACATTACGACGTCCGTCACGCACGCCCCTGGTTGTAAAACTACTAAAATTCTCGGCAGACAAACTGGAGGTCACACCTGCCTGGTATTTCCAGCCAGGAGCAACTTCACCGTAAAGGCTTGCGCCGGCTTCCCACCATGTAGTTGGGATAATGCGTGTTTCAATATTGTTACGCTCCACACCATAAAATGTTGGCGGTTCATGCGTTTCATTCAAAAAACCAAGCGGTATCAAAAAGACACCTGCTTTGGCGTTTACTTTTTCACTAAAATTAAAATCCAGGTATGCCTGCTCTAATTCTACAGCGCCACCGGTCTCCGTGTTGGAGTGTTCCAGCTCAAGTTCAGATTTCAAACTTATCCAGTCGTTGAAACGATGTCCAAAAAACAATACGAAACGGTGAAGATCAACCTCATCCTGTTTGCGTGTACTGCCCGCGGGCACATCACCCATAAAGTTGTTGTAATGCAATTCACCATAGCCACCTATAGTAGTTTTATCGGCAAATGACTGAATGCCGCTGGCCTTGTTACTGGGCTCAGATTTAGTCATTTGATCTTTTAACGCCTCGATTTCCTGCTGCAGAATATCGATTTTATCTTCAACACTCGTGGCTGCTATTGCGTTGCCGGATACTAATGTTGCCACTACCGCCAATCCTAAAATATTCTTGCGCATCAATTTGTTCTCCTAAATTTACTTAATCAAAATTACATAATGCAAATAATAATGATTCTCATTTGATATTGCAACAAGTTTTTTTATTCGTAGAAATTTGTCGCAAAATGATAAAATGCGCGCATGGAAAATAATTCAGCACCAAACAACTCAATAGACTCGGATACACTGCAACGCTTTGTATTCGAGAACACGCCTGTTCGTGGCAATCTGGTAAATCTAACCAATACATTTCAGCTGGCTCTAAACAAACAGCATCTACCTGCAGGTTTAAAGCGCGCACTGGGCGAACTAATGGCTGCAAGCGCCCTGCTCACAGCTACCCTTAAAATGAATGGCTCACTGGTTTTGCAAATTCAAAGCAAGGGCCTATTAAAACTATTGGTTGTGGAATGCAACTCAGATTTTGGCATACGTGCCACCGCCAAATGGAGCGGTGAAGTTGATGATGATCAAAATTTATTCGATCTGATTGAACATGGCCAATTCATGATTACCCTGGATCCGAAAGACGGTGGGCAAGCCTATCAGGGCATTGTGCCGCTGGAAGGCGATAACATCAGCACCATCCTTGAAAACTACATGCTGCGTTCGGAGCAGATTGATACCAGAATATGGTTATGCTGCGATGGCAACTCGGCAGCAGGCATGCTGCTGCAAAAACTGCCGGAAACAATGAATCAAGTCACAAAAAACCGGGAATTGGCTGATGAGGATACTGACACCTGGAATCGCGTAGGTCATCTGGCAAGCACAATTACCGATGATGAGTTACTCAATTTACCTAGTGAAACTTTACTTAAGCGGTTGTTTCATGAAGAAGATGTACGCCTATTTGAAGCAAGCAATACGAAGTTCTTTTGCAGCTGCTCGCGTGCGAGTGTAGCCAACATGTTGCGCATGCTAGGCAGCGACGAAATTGAAAGCATTCTTGAGGAGCAGGGCGCAATTGATGTGAACTGCGACTTTTGCAATACGCATTACCGCTTTGATAAAATTGATGCCGCGCAATTACTGGTAAGTGATTTAGGCACACAGAGCAGTAAAGAAATACACTAAAACTATTGAATTAAAAAACTACCTACACAAATAAGGCAAAAATTCAGGCGGAACATTGGTTTTATTTTCGCCTTTCAATGTCATTTTCTCGGGCGCTTTAGCATTGCCGCATACCCATGCGACCGGCACGATTTGTGACTCTTCAATCACTGCGGGGCGCATTGAAAGAATTTTCCCTTTAATTTGCGGATGCGCCTTATTGCCAAATGTCATGTGAATTACGCCATTTTGCACTTCAACATCACTCACAAAATTGCTGACAATCTTGTCGTGGCTTGGCAAGCCTGCCGCGGCATTATCTACCGGCAAAGTTTTGGATAAGGTCCAGCTTGCAGCAATGGGTGTTTTTGCTATATCAGCCAATGGTATGGCGGCCACAATTTGCTCTTTAATGATGCGGCTCATGCTTGATGGTATTGCAATCATCGCCAGAATACCGAGTATTGCTACAACGACCATCATCTCCATGGCCGTAAATCCAAGCAAACTTTTCTTGAATTGAGAGTGATATTGTTTCAGGTTAAAGGCCATATTAAAACTCCGAATTTCTACGATATGAGGTTTCTACGATATGAGGTTTCTACGATAAGGAAGCTTGACGCCTGCGTTCAAACAAACAAACCGCCGCAGCCGCACCCGCATTAAGCGATTCAACTGAAGCATCGGACATTGGAATAGTAATCGCCTTGGTTGCCGCAGCGATAGTTTGCGGACGTAAACCGGCACCTTCGTTGCCAATCACAAAAGCGCTTGGCTTGGATAAATCCTG
>JBAQME010000272.1:0-3435 GCA_049302535.1 Methylotenera sp. | reverse complement strand
GGGGGTCGCAATTATCCCTACTGCGCCGGAGGCAATACGTAACCGCGACAGTCATTACCCATACCGTTTTGATAGTTACTTTTATTATCTCACCGGCTTTAAAGAGCCTGAGTCAGTGCTGATTCTGCTAGCTCAAGATGCAGCTAAAGGTCAGGCGCCCAAAAGCATCCTGTTTTGCCGCGATAAAGACATGGAACGCGAGATATGGGATGGTTTCCGTTTTGGCCCAGCCGCAGCAGTGGCTGAGTTTGGCATAGATGAGGCTTATTCCATCTCTCAACTCGATGAAATGGCCCCTAAATTACTGGCAAATCAATCCAGGTTGTTTTATAGCCTGGGCACCGACCCCGCCTGGGATGCAAGGGTAACGGGCTGGCTGAATCAGGTAAAAGCCCAGGCACGTACCGGTGTGAGCGCACCTGATGATGTTGCGGATGTGCGCAAACTGCTGGATGAGATGCGGTTATATAAATCGCCTGCCGAGCAGGCACTATTGCGTCGTTCTGCCAGTATCGCTGCCGGCGCGCACAAGCGTGCCATGCAAAAGGTGCGTGCCGGTAAAATGGAATACGAAATCGAGGCTGAATTTTTGCACGAGTTCTATCGCTTTGGCGCCCAATCTCCAGCCTATACCAGTATTGTGGCGGGTGGGCCTAATGCATGTACCCTGCATTACAATGCCAATAATGCCAAGTTAAACGATGGCGATTTGGTGTTAATTGATGCGGGTTGCGAATTGGATGGTTATGCGTCTGATATTACACGCACATTCCCTGTGAATGGGAAATTCAGTGCGGCACAAAAAGATGTGTATGAGTTGGTGCTGTCGGCACAGGCTGCTGCCATTGCGAAAGTAAACCCTCAAAGCCACTGGAACACTCCGCATGAGGCTGCACTTGATGTACTGGTTCAAGGTTTTATTGATTTTGGCTGGTGCAAAGGCAGTAAAGATGCTGTGCTTGAAACCGGTGCTTACCGCCAGTTTTATATGCATCGCACCGGGCACTGGCTGGGTCTGGATGTGCATGATGCGGGTGAGTACAAAGACAAGGCAGGCAATTGGCGTGCGCTGGAGGCAGGCATGATGCTGACGGTGGAGCCAGGTTGTTATATCCGTCCTGCAGACAATGTGCCGGAGCATTTCTGGAATATCGGCATTCGCATCGAGGATGACGTGCTGGTGACGGCAAACGGCTGCGACATTATTACGATTGATGCCCCTAAATCAGTTACAGACATTGAAAGTGTGATGGCCCGGTAATGCTTCAGGCTCAAGATATTGTTATTGTAGGTGGCGGCCCGGTCGGGATGGTGCTATCCCTGCTGCTGGCAAAACAGAATATCGCCAGTACTGTACTTGAAGCGCGCAAGCTGGGGGCAGCCAATCAGGATACACGTGCACTGGCGCTGTCTTTCGGCACTAGGCGTATCCTTGAAAAGCTGGGTGTCTGGCAGTCTTTAGCGCCACATGCCACTGCAATAAACGCAATTCATGTGTCACAGAAGGGCCGCATCGGGCGTAGTATTTTACATGCGCAGGATTACCAGCAGGAGGCCTTGGGCTACGTGTTGTCTTATGGTGCGTTATGCACGGCATTGGGTGCAGAAATACCAAAATTCCCCATTATTCATTTAATCGATGAGGCACAGGTTGAGGCGATCACCCACGATGCAAACCATGCTCAAGTACAGTATAGCCGCCATAACGAGGTGTCTTGTTTTGAGGCAGCATTGGCTGTATTGGCCGATGGTGGCAGAAGCCTGGAACAAGTTGCAGGATTAAAACGCGATACCAAAGAATATGGGCATGATGCGCTCATCACCAAGGTGCGTGCCGAATTGCCGCACGATAATATCGCTTATGAACGTTTCACCGCCAATGGCCCGATGGCTTTGCTGCCGAATGGGGAACGCGATTTTTCCCTGGTATGGACAGGTGAAAAAGCGCTTATTGAACCACTGCTGACATTGAGTGATGCTGAATTTTTAGCGCAATTTCATGAGCAGTTTGGCGATAGGGTCGGACGCTTTTTAAGCGTGGAAAAGCGCATGACGTTTCCACTAAGATTATCGCAACTGCAGGCAAGTGATACGCCGCATCTGGTGGTCATTGGCAACGCGGCACAAACTATGCACCCCGTAGCCGGGCAGGGATTTAATGTTGGCTTGCGTGATGCCGAAGTGCTGGCTCGATATATTGGTGCAACGACTGAATTGGGCAGTAGCGATATGCTTGCAGCGTATCGAGTTGACCGTAAAACGGACACTAAGAACGGCTTGCTGTTTACTGATTTTCTGGTAAATATTTTTTCGAATGATATTTTGGGTGTGTCTGCTTTAAGAAGTGCGGGTTTAGGTATATTTGATTTGGTAAAGCCTGTTAAGCAGCATTTAGTGAGTAAAATGAGTTTTGGTAAATGAGTACTAGTACCCTGAAAGCAGATGTGACAATTGTTGGCGCTGGTTTGGTCGGTTTATCTGCCGCCGTTGCCATGCGTAAAGCCGGCTATGAGGTAGTGCTGGTAGATGACCAGGAGTATCCGCAAGTAACTACTCAACCGCAAGAAGGGGTCTCTGATTGGGATCAGCGTATCTATGCCATCAGTCCTAAAAACGCGCAGTGGCTGGCGAGTTTAGGTGCCTGGCAATTACTGGATGTAAGCCGTATAGGTGAAATGCAGGCCATGGAAATATGGGGCGACGCAGTAAACGCCCCATTGTATTTGTCCGCTGAGGATGCGAATGCGGATGATCTTGGGTTTATTGTAGAAGAATGTGCGTTAAAAAATGCGCTCATGCAGCAGGTGCAGGCCAATGGTGTTCGTACCTTGTTTGGCCGCAAATGCATCAAGTTGAACGCAGATATTAATCAAGCAACACTTCGCTTGGATAATCAGCAAGTTGTTGAAAGCAAGCTGTTAATTGCTGCAGATGGCGTAAACTCATGGGTGCGAAAGCAGCTTGGTATCGAGGTACAGGTCAAGGAATATCATCAAACTGCTGTTGTAGCAAACTTTATGACGGAAAAATCACATGGCAATATTGCCAGGCAGTGGTTTAAGCAAGGGGGGGATAGTCATTGCAGTATTCTGGCCTGGCTACCATTGCCAGAGAATAAAATTTCTATTGTGTGGTCAGCACCAGCACAATATGCGGATGCTTTGTTGCAATTAGATGCCGATGAATTTACTAATCAAGTGATGAAGGCAGGCAATTCCGTTTTAGGTAAGTTGACTATGATTACCAAGCCGGCTGCATTCCCGCTGGTGTTAAAAAAAGCTGAGGTCTTAGCCACAAATTCTGTGGTGTTGGCTGGTGATGCCGCCCATCGCGTTCATCCGATGGCAGGGCAGGGCGTGAATTTAGGCTTTCGGGATATAGTAGACCTGTTGGGAATAATCGCTAATAAACACCAGTATCAACCTATCAACGATA
>JBAQME010000271.1:0-22017 GCA_049302535.1 Methylotenera sp. | reverse complement strand
TTAACCCTAAACGGTCACGTAATTTGGTCATTTCATCTGCTTTAACTTGCGCATCCACAATATCGCCTAAAATGTGGCCGGTGAGTTTGCCATCAATAATTTCCAGGCTGTTGGAAATCGCAAAATCCAGACCTAGCATGGCTTTAACGCGTTCGGCAAAAAATGTAAATCCGCCGGAAACCAATAGTGTGGTGATGTTGTTCTTCTTGCAGGTTTCGATCCACTCTTTCACCCCTGGATTGAGTTGGAGGCGTTCGTTGAGCACGCGCATTAAATCAGATTCCTGCAAACCCTTTAATAAGGCAACGCGCTGGCGCAGGCTTTGCGCAAAGTCGAGTTCACCCCGCATTGCACGCTCGGTGATAGCGGCAACTTGAGGCTTGATGCCGACCATGTCGGCGATTTCATCAATACACTCGATGCTGATCAGTGTGGAATCCATGTCCATTACACATAAGCCAAAGTTCTGGACGAGCTGATTGTTCTGCACGTAGGCGCAATCAATATTCTGTTCCAGGCAAAACTGCTGTACAGAGGGCAGTGCAGATGTCTGGTTTGCCAGGTAATAAGCATGTTGTGCGATTTGTACAAATTGAACGCTGGAGGCACATAGCTGATGAATATGAGCTAGATGTGAAAATGTGATGGCTGGGCCTTGAACAACTAAACGCATAAATGAGGAGCTTTTGTAATAAAGTTTAATTATACCTTGAGCTTAAACATTACTTTACTAGCGCAATTGTCTGAATTGCGAGAAAATGTGCATAACCTTTAATTAGAGCTATTTTTTATGAATTTGCATGAATACCAAGCCAAATCCTTGTTGCAAAAATATGGCATTCCTGTGCCGCGAGGCCGCGTTGTAGCGGTGGCGAATGAAGCTATCGCGGTTACCACCGAAATTACTAATGATGCCTGGGTGGTCAAGGCGCAAGTGCACGCCGGTGGCCGTGGTAAAGCAGGTGGTGTTAAAGTCGTAAAGTCTGCGACTGAGGCGCAGAACGTAGCGAATGAGTTGCTGGGCAAAACTTTAGTAACCTACCAGAATGCCCCCGATGGACAACCTGTGAATCAGGTGCTGATTGAAGAAACGCTGCCGATTGCACGCGAACTTTATCTGTCCATGCTGGTAGACCGGACGCTGGAACGCATTGTGGTAGTGGCATCAGTCGCCGGCGGTATGGATATTGAAGAGATCGCCCAAACCAGCCCGGAAAAAATCCTGCAGGAAGTATGTGACCCGTTAAATGGCTTGGTGGATTTCCAGGCACGTAATCTGGCATTCAAGCTGGATTTAAGCGGCGACCAGATCGGGGCATTTACCAAGTTGCTCAAAGGTCTGTATCGCTTGTTCAAGGAGAACGATTTAGCGCTGCTGGAAATCAATCCATTAGTGGTGACAACTGACGGAAAGTTGTTTGCGCTGGATTGCAAAATGAGTGTAGATGACAACGCGCTTTATCGCCAGAAGGCGTTGGCCGAACAGCGGGATTGGAGCCAGGAAGACAGCAAGGAGGCGACTGCGCATCATGCCGGCCTCAACTATATTGCGCTAAACGGCAATATCGGCTGTATGGTCAATGGCGCTGGGCTTGCCATGGCAACGATGGATTTAATCAAACTGCACGGCGGTGCACCGGCTAATTTCCTGGATGTCGGTGGCGGTGCTACAGCAGAAACCGTAGCGAAAGCATTTAAGATTATCCTGGCTGACAGTAATGTAAAAGCTATTTTAGTGAATATCTTTGGCGGCATTATGCGTTGCGACATTATTGCAGAAGGAATTATCACTGCGGTGAAGGAAGTAGGTATGCAAATTCCGGTCATCGTGCGTTTAGAAGGTACTAATGTGGATTTAGGTAAAAAAATGTTACGTGAAAGTGGTTTAAACATTATTTCGGCTGATGGGTTAACGGATGCCGCGCAGCAAGCAGTGAAGGCGGTGGCGGCATGAGTATTCTAGTCAATAAAAATACCAAAGTGTTATGCCAGGGCTTTACTGGTAAACAAGGTACATTTCACTCTGAGCAAGCGCTGGCATATGGCACCAAAATGGTGGGTGGCGTCACGCCGGGCAAGGGTGGCCAAACGCACCTTAATTTGCCGGTATTTAATACCATGCGTGAGGCTGTAAGTACTACAGGCGCAAATGCGAGCGTGATTTATGTGCCGCCAGCTTTTGCTGCCGATTCAATTCTGGAAGCGAGCGATGCGGGCATCGAATTGATTATTTGTATTACTGAAGGTATCCCGGTGTTGGATATGCTCAATGTAAAAGCGGCATTGAAAGCGAACGGCACTAAACTGATCGGGCCTAATTGCCCGGGCGTCATTACGCCGGATGAATGCAAAATCGGCATTATGCCCGGTAGCATCCACATGCGTGGTAAAGTGGGTGTAGTGTCGCGTTCCGGTACGCTTACCTATGAGGCAGTACACCAAACTACTGCTTTAAATTTAGGCCAAAGCACTTGTGTGGGTATTGGCGGTGATCCGATTAAAGGCCTTAATTTTATTGAATGCTTGCAGATGTTTGAGGCTGACGATGAAACTGAAGCGATTATCATGGTGGGTGAAATCGGCGGTTCAGATGAAGAGGCTGCGGCTGAGTTTATCAAAAGCCATGTGACAAAGCCGGTTGCCGCATACATTGCAGGGCAGACTGCTCCGGCAGGTAAACGTATGGGTCATGCCGGTGCGATTATTTCCGGCGGTAGCGGTAAAGCTGCAGATAAAATTCGCGCACTGGAAAAAGCCGGAGCGGTAGTCGCCAGTTCCCCGGCAGGTTTGGGCGAAGCGGTACTTGCCGCAATTCAAAACAAAAAGTAATGCTTTGGGAGCGGAAGTCTTAGTGAATCGCATGCATATTCTAATTAAAGGTTTTATTGCTTTATTCATGGCAGCATTTATTGCTGTGTCGCCTGCCTTGGCAGCAGAGGATATTCCTTATCTGCTAACAGCCGCATCAAAGGGCGATGTGGCCACGGTGCAAGCCATGCTTGCGAGCGGTGCCAGTCCAAATATCAAAGATGAAGATGGCATTACCGCCTTGATGTATGCTGCACGTAAAGATAAAGCAGACGTAGTATCAATGCTGGTTGAAAAAGGCGCAGATATTAATGCGAAAGATAACGGCGCCTGGACTGCTCTAATGCATGCCGCGAAGAAAAATAATATTGCCACAGTGAAAGTGTTGCTGGAAAAAGGCGCGGATTTTAAAGCAAGGGATGGCGCAGGCTGGAGTGCATTTGGCCTGGCTGCCGTTTCCGGTTTTTCATCCGTGGTCGATTTGTTGGTTCAGCATGGCGCTGACGCTAACACGAAAAGTGATGACGGAAAAACCGTACTGATGCACGCGGCGAAGAGTGGTGATGTAGCTACTGTCACTACACTGCTTGACCATAAGGCGGATTTTTCAGCACGAGATAGTTTGGGCGTTACTGCCATGATGATTGCTGCTAGATCCGGGCATGCGCCTGTAGTGGATTTGTTGGCGAAGCGTGGTGCCAGTGTCAATCAAAAAGATCTTTACGAGTGGACGGCTTTGACTTGGGCGGTAAAGAAGTCTCAATTGGAAGTAGCGCAAGTGTTGATTGCAGCGGGTGCCGATGTCAATAATCTTGACTCCGAGGGTACACCTTTACTGCATATTGCCGTAGATAATGGCAATACTGAAATGGTTAAATTGCTGCTTGAAAATAATGCAAAAGTTAAAGTTAAAGACCAATATGGCTTAACCGCATTAGTGTATGCCCTTAAAGGACAATACACTGAAATTATCAAGTTGATTAAAGACGCTGGCGGTAGTTATTAAATTCACTTTATTTTAGTTTCTACTTTACAAGAAAAAATATTTAATCAATGAAAATCGCAATCGCGCAAATCAATTGCATTGTCGGAGACCTCACCGGTAATGCAAAAAAAATCATTGCAAGTGTAGGGCAGGCACAGGCGCAAGGTGCCACTTTAGTGGTAACGCCTGAGCTTTCATTGTGTGGTTACCCACCTGAGGATTTATTGTTACGCGCGGATTTTCTGGATGCCTGTAATGAAGCATTAAATGCGCTGGCTGCAAAACTATCCGGCATAACCGTGATTGTAGGTCATCCTCATCAAGTGAACGATGCATGTTTTAATGCAGCGTCCGTATTACAGGATGGAAAAGTGTTTGCCACGTATCACAAGCACGCACTGCCGAATTATGCCGTTTTTGATGAAAAGCGGTACTTTACTGCAGGCAGTGATGCTTTAGTGTTTGAGCATGAGGGCATCAAGCTAGGCGTGTTGATTTGCGCTGATGTGTGGGAATCAGCGCCAGCCTTGTTGGCAAAAGCGGCCGGTGCGGAGTTACTTATTGCCCTGAATGCCTCGCCATTTCATATGGAAAAACAATTTACGCGCATGGAAAAATTGCGTCAGCGCGTAACAGACACCCGATTGCCGATTATCTATACCAATATGGTGGGAGGGCAAGATGAACTGGTGTTTGATGGCGCATCATTTGTATTGAACGCTAATGGTGACCTGACACATGAATTGCCTGCATTTGAGTCGGCGTTGGAGATCATAAATTTTGAACATGCAACGCCGGTTTTAGGTGCTGTGGCTAAACCTTTAACGGTTGAAGCTTCGGTCTATAGCGCCTTAAAACTCGGGTTAGCAGATTACGTTAATAAAAATGGCTTTCCCGGTGTGGTGCTGGGGATGTCAGGCGGAATAGATTCCGCCCTTACCTTGGCCATAGCGGTAGATGCGCTGGGTGCGGACAAGGTGCATGCGGTGATGATGCCTTCTGAATTTACGGCGGATATGAGCGTGAATGATGCACGCGAGATGGCAGATATGTTGGGTGTGGAATATAGCGAGATTGCCATTAATGCGTTATATGAAGAGTATCTGGCTGCTTTGGCGCCGCAATTCGGTGATCTGGCATTTGATGCGACCGAAGAGAATTTACAAGCGCGTATCCGCGGTATGCTGCTCATGGCAATATCGAACAAATTTGGCAGCATCGTTGTAACTACGGGTAACAAGAGTGAAATGGCAGTAGGGTACTGCACACTTTATGGGGATATGGCAGGTGGATTTGCTTTACTGAAAGATGTCCCCAAAACATTGGTATATAGGTTGTCCAATTACCGCAATGCCATATCAAAAACGATTCCGGAACGTATCATTACACGGCCGCCCTCTGCTGAACTGCGTGCAAATCAGCTGGACCAGGATAGCCTGCCGCCTTATGTGATACTGGATGGTATTATTGAGGCTTATGTTGAAGACGACCTTGGTCGGGAAGACATTATTGCACTGGGTTATTCGGTATCCGACGTAAACCGCGTGATTACCATGATAGATAGAAATGAATATAAACGCCGTCAGTCACCGGTTGGCGTGCGTATTACGCACAAAGGTTTCGGTAAAGACAGGCGTTACCCAATTACCGCAAAACTTGCCGATTTCTGGCAAACCAGATTAAATTAGCCATTCACAATCATGTTGTTATAAGTTTAAGGATTTAGCTGGAAAGTTTTACCAAACAATTTAAATCAAATGTTTTTTAGGAGTTTGCTAGTATGAAAAAGATCGAGGCTATCATTAAACCATTCAAACTGGATGATGTGCGTGAGGCGCTTTCCGATATTGGTGTAAACGGTTTAACGGTGACGGAAGTGAAAGGTTTTGGCCGCCAGAAAGGGCATACGGAACTTTATCGCGGCGCAGAGTATGTCGTTGATTTCCTGCCGAAAATCAAACTGGAGCTCGTGGTTGCAGATGCAATTGTAGATTCTGCAGTGGATGCAATTATCAAGGCAGCACATACCGGCAAGATTGGTGATGGCAAGATTTTTGTTACCTCGGTTGAGCAGGTGGTACGTATACGTACCGGCGAAACCGGTGAATCTGCCGTTTAATAGCAATGATGAAGCGATAACTTTGTTGCTTTAGCTCGCCGTACTATTCGTACTGTCTTCGCTAAAGGCGCCGCGTTCTCGCTTCATTTCATGAGTGCAGTCTTTTGCCAAAATTTCTATGTCTGTGATTTTAAAAACCATCTTACTGCTTACTGTATCAAACGTCTTCATGACATTTGCCTGGTATGCACATCTCAAGAACCTTAATAACAAACCCTGGATGATTGCAGCCCTGGCAAGCTGGGGTATTGCGCTATTTGAATACTTGTTTCAGGTGCCTGCTAACCGGATCGGCTTTACGGTGATGTCGGTAGCGCAGCTTAAAATTCTGCAGGAAGTGATTACTCTGTCAGTGTTTGTGCCATTTGCTGTGTTTTACATGCAGCAACCAATAAAACTCGACTTTTTGTGGGCAGGTCTTTGCCTGATGGGCGCAGTATATTTTATGTTTAGAGCTTAACTGTGTACTAAACGCTTAATATCCCAGCGCCCTGGCGCCTTGGTAAAACACAAAACTCACCACCCAAGCCAGAGCCAGCGACCAGCCAATAGATAGCCACATAAAACCGGTACTTTTAGATTCGTTTCTAATAGTGGCAATGGTGGAAAGGCATGGCGTATAAATCAGCGTAAATAGCATGAAGCTCATGGCTTGTACCCAATCTATTTGCGTTGCCATTTGCGCCATGAGGGCATCACCCTGCAAGCCATAAATCACGGCTAGTGCACCCACCACAATTTCTTTAGCCACAAAACCAAAAATGAGTGCAATTGCAAGTTCGTGGTTAATGCCGATTGGATCCAATAAAGGGCCAAAGAATACGCCGATTTTTCCTGCGTAAGTGCCAACACTGGCTGGCGCTACGTTGCTGGGAAAGTGTGTCATCAGCCATACCATGACTACACCGAAAATAATGAATTTACTGGCGCGGTTCAGGAAGTATTTAACTTCTTGCCAGCCGCGTAATACGATTTGCCGAAGGGTGGGGAAGCGGTATGGCGGGAGTTCCAGAATAAAAGGCTCGGTATTCTTGTATTGATTCTGGAACAATACTGCGGTTAGAAACATTGTGAAGAAACTCATCACATACAGTGAGAACAGCACGATTGGCGCATGTTTTGGGCTAAATAAAGCCGCTATGATAAAAACAAATACTTGCAAGCGTGCCGAGCATAACGAGAGGGGGATGACCAGCATTGTGAGTAAGCGCATCGGGCGTGAACGCATGATGCGCGTCCCCATAATGGCGGGCACATTACAACCAAATCCCATCAGCATCATGACAAAACTGCGTCCATCCAGGCCCATTTTTGCCATGATGGCATCCATGAGAAAGGCTGCGCGAGATAAGTAGCCGCTGTCCTCCACCATCGACATGACTAAAAAGAACAGTATGATGATAGGAACAAATGCCGCAACGGTTGCAATGCCGTTATAAACACCATCCAGCATCAAACCGCTTAGCCAAGCGGGGCTATTGGCAAACAACGGGTCAAGCAGGCTGCTGCGTACCAGATTGAGCACCCATGCAAGACCGCCTTGCAGCGGCGCGCCCACAGCAAAGATAAATTGAAACAACAGAAACATGGCAACGAAAAACAAGGGTAAGCCCAACCATTTGTGGAGCAACACTTTATCAATTTTATCCGTGGTGTCATCACTCAATGTGGCAGGAATTTGCACGTGATGCTGTATCAAAGCCTCCATCTCGTGTTCTATCTGATTTTCTTCCTGCAGTAGCAAATTGATGCTTTGCGGATTTGTAGTGGCTTGTTGCTGATTGATAAGGCGTGTTGCAGCCTCTAATGCCTTGGGTAAACCTTCGCCATATTTTGCGCTGATTTGTACGACCGGCAATGCCAGTGCATTTGCCAGGCTTTCGGTATCAATAGTAATCCCTGCGCGTTTTGCTTCGTCTGCCATGTTCAAGACGAGCACAATCGGAAAGCCTAGTTTTTTAATTTGCAGCAGTAGTGAGAGTTGCCGGTCAATTTGTGTGCTGTTAAGCAGTACGATGAGCAAATCGATAGGGTTGTTCGTTAAGAAATGTCGAACCACCTGCTCATCCTCGGAGAACCCGTGCAAATCATAAATACCAGGTAAATCAATGAGTTCTGCAATGTGCCCACCGAGTAGAATCTTGGCGCTCATTAAGTCGACAGTAATGCCCGGCCAATTCCCTACACGCGCCGATGCACCGCTAATGCGGTTGAACAAGGTGGATTTTCCAGTGTTGGGCATGCCTAATAGAGCGATACGCTTCATGTTAGCTGGCTTTAAATGGTATTGATGTGGATATGTGCAGCTTCATTCGCGCGTAGAATTACATCAGTTGTTCCTAGGCGTACATGGAGTGGGCCATTAAAATTTGCGCGACGCATAATGCTTAACGGTTTTCCGACACGAAATCCTAATGCATATAATCTATGGAATAATGACTCTTCAGCTTCAATGGCTGAAATTACAGCATGCTGACCAGTTTTTAATTGAGATAAAATTTGCATATATTTAAGTGAATGCATATTTATAAATGATAACAATTCTTATTATCGCATAATTTTTTGATTATGTGCGGTCTATATTTGACACAAATAGTGCAGTGCCTTGTAGCTGGTTACATAAAGTAAAAGGCCCTGTTCAGGGCCTTTTAGTAGATCAGTTAAATTTTAAAATTATTTGGTTACGTCGATTTTTGCCTTGCCACGTAAATCTGTCATTAATTTTTCTAAATTACGTTGTTGCAGGTTCTTTTGTAAACCATCTTTAACTTTATCGTAAGCGAGTGGTTGTGCTGGGCGTGTATCAATGAGTTTGATCACATGCCAGCCAAACTGTGTTTGTACCGGACTAGCTGAAATAGCGCCCTTTTGCAGGTTGGCAGTTACATCGCTAAATGGTTTTACCATGGTTGCAGGTGAGAACCAACCTAAATCACCACCTTTTTCTTTTGAGCCTGGATCCAGTGATTTTTCCTTGGCAATTTTTGCGAAATCGCTACCTTTGTTAAGTTGTGCAATGATGTCTTTTGCTTCAGCTTCGGTTTTTACTAAAATATGACGCGCATTGTATTCTTTTTCGCCATAAGCTTTTTTGTATTGCTCATATGCAGCTTTGGTATCGGCGTCTGTAATAGGATTTTTCTTCACGTAATCTTGTAAAAATGCACTTGTAAGCAGTTTGCGGCGTGCTAATTCTTCACGTACCAAGTACTCAGGCTGTTTATCAAGACCTAGCTTTTGTGCTTCTTGATACACTAGTTCTGAGCCAATGAGTTCGTTGATAATGGCATTTTTAGTGTTGTCATCAATTTTTTGGCCACTAGCGGTAATGTCTTTAACAATTAAATCATATACAGATTGCTTAATTTGTTTGCCGTTGACAGTAGCTACTGCTTCAGCAGCGAAAGCAGATGGTGCTAACGATAAAATGGCAATTGTGATTAGAGTTTTGGTGAATTTCATGTAAAAATCCTTAAGTATTAAATTAAGATAATAAATCTGTCATGGTTTAGCGCTCATCCGTAGCGGTAGCATGGATGCTAAGTGCATGTATTTTATGCGGTATGAGGTCAGTTAAAGTTTGATAAATAAGACGATGACGCATTATCAGTGATTTTCCACAAAAATGCGAGCTTGTTATTCGGAGCATAAAATGACCGCCACCGCCGTTACCTTGGTGTCCTGTATGCAGGGCACTTTCATCGGTAATTTCCAGTGTGCTTGGTTCCAGCACTTGCAGTCGTTCAGTAATATCATCAATCAGAGACATCAGGGTAATGTTTTCCTGAAAGGTTTCACTGTTACCTGATCATAAACACCAGCGGTGACAAATGGGTCATTATTTGCCCACTCTTTTGCGTCTTCTAGGCTATTGAATTCTGCAACAATCAGGCTCCCTGTATAACCATTAGGCCCTGGATCAGTGCTATCAATTGCTGGAAAGGGGCCGGCAAGCAATAGGCGCCCAGCGTCCTGTAAAGCTTTCAGCCGTCCCAAATGCTCCGGTCTGGCTTTTAAGCGTTTATCCAGGCTGTCAGGCGTATCTTCCGCAATAATTACATACCACATTATTCGGAATCTCCTTTGGAGTCTTCTTTAGGCAGGTATTTGCTGATAAATAATGTTTGTACAATGATAAATAAAAACATAATGCCGGTAATGCCAAACAGTTTGAAGTCAACCCAGATGTCCTGCGAATAATTATAAGCAACATACAGATTTAGAAATCCCAAGGCAAAAAATAGCAGTGCCCAGGCAACGTTCAGCCTGGACCAGATTGCGTCCGGCAGGCTGACTTGCTTTTCCATCATGCTACGTATCGGGTTTTTCTTAAAAAATACCTGAGAACCTAAAAGGCCTGCAGTGAATAGCCAATATAAGATACTTGGCTTCCATTGAATAAACTGCGGATCTTTGAGCAGCAATGTCGCGCTGCCAAAAACCGTGATAATAGCGCCACTCATCAGGAGCATTTTATCCACTGCCCCATGACGAATCTTGCTGTAAATAATTTGCCCGATAGTAGCTATCATTGCGACTGCAGTGGCGGTGAAAATACCAAAAAACTTGAAAGCGATGAAAAACAAAATCACTGGAAACAAATCAAACAAAAACTTCATATCAACTCTTTAACAAGTAACTACTTAAATAAACGCCAAAAACAAATCTAAAACAATGCTTTAGCCTAATGCGCTATTTTGCTATGATTAGCTATGTACCGCAAGGCGTAATTTCAACCGTTTGGACGGACTTTTAATCTCTTTTTTGTAATTTCTTAGACGCAATGCAGACCCAACTCGTTGACAACAAATGCTTTAATGATTGATTTACATTCACATTCCAATATTTCTGATGGACTACTTTCTCCGGCCGAGTTGGTAGAGCACGCTGCTAACCATGGCGTGCGCGTGCTGGCATTGACCGACCATGATGACATAGCCGGTTTGGCAGAGGCGCGGCAAGCGGCAGTTCAGCATGGTATTCAGTTGGTGAACGGTGTGGAAATTTCAGTGACTTGGAAAAAGCGTACCTTGCACATTGTAGGACTCAATATCAATCCGGACGATGAGAGCTTAAGAGCAGGCTTGGCGGCAGTCCGGTTAAGTCGATTGGAGCGTGCCAGACAAATGGCGCTAGGGCTGGAAAAGGCTGGCATTCATGGTAGTTTTGAGGCCGCTTCATCTTATGCCAATCAAAGCATTTTAACGCGTATGCACTTTGCGCGATTTCTGGTTGAGCGCCAATATGCTAAAGATGCCAAATCCGTATTTAAGAAATATCTTGTCAAAGGTAAACCGGGTTTTGTGGATCATCAATGGATGAGCCTGGAGTCGGCACTTGATTTAATTATTAATAGCGGCGGGGTGGCAGTGCTGGCGCATCCCGGGCGCTACGATTTACGCCGCACCAATATGTTGTTATTGTTGGAAGAATTCAGGGCTTTGGGTGGAATGGCAATTGAGGTGGTGACGGGGAGCCATACGGCAGCGCAGTATGTGGAATATGCCAAATATGCTCAAATGTTCGGTTTAAAAGCCTCACAAGGGTCAGACTATCACGGAAAAGGGATCAGTTTTATGGGGATGGGACGTTTGCCTGACATGCCGGGTAATTGCACTCCCGTTTGGCAAGATTGGCGTTTGGCAGGATTGGCCTGAAGTTCAAGCCGTTGTTGTTTCTTAAAAATAACTATAATTTAATGTATGTCACAATTTTTTAATATCCATCTGGACAATCCACAGCCGCGCCTGATTGCACAAACAGCTGATATTTTGCGTAAAGGCGGCGTGATTGTTTATCCGACTGATTCCGGTTATGCACTTGGGTGTATGCTGGGCGACACTGATGCACAAAACCGTATTCGCCAGATTCGCGGAGTGGATGATAAGCATTTGTTTACCTTGATGTGCCGTAATTTAAGTGAGCTTGGCAATTATGCGATAGTGAATAACAGCCAGTTCCGTTTGCTGAAGGCCAATACCCCGGGCGCTTATACCTTTATTCTGAATGCCACGCGTGAAGTGCCGCGTAAGCTGCAGCACCCCAAGCGCAGCACCATTGGTATTCGCGTCTCCCAGCATATGGTAGTTCAGGCGATACTGGAGGCGATAGATGCACCGCTGCTGAGTATGACGCTGAGTTTCCCTGATACTGATATGGCAACCATGGAGCCTTGGGAGATACGTGATCGATTGGAGCATATAGTAGATTTAGTGATTGATGTTGAGCATTGCCCTTCCGCTGCTACAACTGTGATTAATTTAACAGGAGATATTCCTGAATTGATTCGTGAAGGGCTTGGGGATCTGGCACCTTTTGGTCTTTGAGTCCGGTTTATAGCTGAGGTGCTTGCAAAGTGCCCGGCAAATTTTATATAAGAAGAGTACCTGATGGAATTAACAATCATACAAAAAATAGTGGTTTTTGCGCTGCCGGTTATTTTTGCAATTACCGTGCATGAGGCGGCGCATGGTTATGCGGCCAAATACTTTGGGGATATGACCGCATTTAACGCGGGCCGTATTAGCCTGAACCCGCTTAAGCATATCGATCCGTTCGGCACGATTTTGCTGCCGGCTTTAACGATCATGCTGGGGGGGGTTTTATTCGGATGGGCGAAACCTGTACCTGTGGATTTTCGCCGTTTACGCAACCCTAAAAAAGATATGCTGTGGGTTGCAGCGGCAGGGCCGGCGTCAAATTTTGTGATGGCTATTTTCTGGGCACTGGTGATGAAATTTTCAGTAAGTGCTCCAGAAGCATTTGTTTTGCCATTAGCGCTGATGGCAAAAGCAGGTGTTTCAATCAACATTGTACTGATGGTATTGAATCTGCTGCCATTGCCGCCGCTGGATGGTGGCCGCATAGCGGTCAGTTTGTTACCACTCAACTTGGCGCGACCATTTGCACAAATTGAGCGCTATGGTTTTATCATTTTAATCGTGCTGTTATTCACAGGTGTATTAGGCCGAGTTTTAGATCCGTTAATCGGGCTGGTTTATAGTTTGATTTCCAGTATTTTTTGATTGTTTGTTAGCGCGCCTCGTTTTGGGCGTTGTTGAAATAAAGCGTTTGGCTGGTTTCGAACAGTTATTTCGAGCAGTTAGTTAGTATAATAATGACATATTTAATTTAAGGTTTTTCTTCACATGGCAATAGAACGCGTTTTATCGGGCATGCGCCCAACAGGTAACTTGCATTTAGGACATTACAACGGTGTACTTAAGAACTGGATACGCTTGCAGCATGAGCATGAGTGCTTCTTTTTTGTTGCCGACTGGCATGCATTGACAACGCATTATGATACGCCTGAAATCATTGAAGAAAGTGTGTGGGAAATGGTGATCGACTGGCTGGCAGCTGGTGTTGATCCGGCCAGCGCAACAATTTTCATACAATCACGTGTACCTGAGCATGCAGAATTGCATACCTTGCTTTCCATGATTACACCGTTAAGCTGGCTGGAACGCGTGCCAACCTATAAAGACCAGCAGGAAAAACTTGCTAGTAAAGACTTATCAACCTATGGCTTCCTGGGATATCCGCTGCTGCAAAGCGCAGATATCCTGATGTACAAGGCTACACAGGTGCCGGTAGGTGAAGACCAAATTCCGCACATTGAATTTACCCGTGAAATCGCACGCCGTTTTAACCACATTTACGGTAAAGAAAAAGGTTTTGAAGAAAAAGCAGAGGCTGCCATTAAAAAGCTGGGCAGCAAACGCGGTGCGCTATATGAAGAAATGCGCAAGGCCTATCAGGAAAGCGGTGATGAAGAAGCACTGGAAACCGCACGTGCCATGATTGAAGAGCAGCAGGGTATGAGTATGGGTGACAAAGAACGCTTGCTGGGTTACCTGGAAGGTGGCGGCAAGATCATTCTGGTAGAGCCTGACTACAAGCTGACCCCGGCTTCTAAAATGCCCGGCCTGGATGGTCAGAAAATGTCCAAGTCTTACAACAACACGATTTCACTGCGCGAAGATGCAGATTCAATTGCGAAGAAAATCAAAACCATGCCAACCGACCCTGCGCGCGTGCGTCGCACCGACCCGGGCGATCCAGCCAAGTGCCCGGTATGGCAATTGCACGAGATTTATTCAGATGAATCTACCCGGGAATGGGTGCAGACAGGCTGTAAAGGCGCGAGTATTGGCTGCATTGAATGCAAGACGCCTGTGATTGAGGGGGTGTTGGCTGAATTGAAACCGATTCAGGAACGTGCGGCGCAGTATGCTGAAGACCCGACTTTAGTCAAAAACATCGTTGCAGAAGGCTGTGAAAAAGCCCGTAAACTTGCGCGTGAGACCATGCGTGATGTGCGCGATGTAATGGGTTTAAATTACAGTTAGTTTAGTTAATTGTGATCGAAACTCCTCTTAATGCAAAAATCAAGGGCGAGGACTTTACTGAGCTTCCAAAAGACCTGTATATTCCGCCCGATGCGTTAGAGGTATATTTAGAGACCTTCGAAGGCCCGCTGGATTTATTGCTTTACCTGATCCGAAAACATAACCTGGATATTCTGGATATTCCAATGGCGGATTTGACGCGCCAATACATGAAATATGTAGAAAAAATGCGTGCCATCAAGCTGGAGTTGGCAGGTGATTATCTGCTGATGTCAGCCATGCTGATTGAAATCAAATCCCGCATGCTGCTGCCAAAACCGGTCGAAGTCGCAGAAGAAAACGACCCGCGTGCGGAATTGGTAAGGCGACTGATGGAATACGAGGCGATCAAACTCGCAGCGCAGCAACTGGATGAAATGCCTAAAGTAGGTGATGGTATCAGTGTAGCCAGTGCCTACTACCAGCATATCAGCCAGATTAAACCGCCTGAAGTGAGTCTGGATGACTTGGCGGATGCATGGCGCAATGTGCTAAAACGCGCCAGCCATTTTAAGCATCATAAAGTGGGGCATGCAGAGCTGTCGGTGCGGGAGCATATGAGTATTATCTTACGCCGCCTGAAAAGTGACAGGCTGGTTGAGTTTTCACAATTATTTGATATAACAAAAGACGGCATTCCCAAGCTGGTGGTGTGTTTTTTAGCGATATTGGAACTTGCCCGCGAGGGTTTGCTGCGCATTACGCAGCAGCAGGCGTTTTCACCTATTTACGTACAGATAGCTTCAGATTTAAGTCATGGTCATGAGTGAAATTGGCAACATTGCTGAATTGAAAAATGTACTGGAGGCCGCATTATTGACCTCACATGAACCGCTGTCTTTAGATGACATGCAGCGATTATTTGCGGAGCGCATGGAACGCGCAACCTTGCGTATGCTGCTGGATGAGTTGAAGCAGGATTGGGCTGATCGCACCATGGAACTGGTGCAGGTGGCTTCCGGTTATCGTTTTCAGGCGCGGGCAGAGTATGCAGGTTTTTTGGCGCGGCTCAATCCTGAACGCCAGGCCAGATATTCACGCGCGGTAATGGAAACATTGGCAATCATCGCTTATCGCCAGCCCGTCACGCGTGGCGATATTGAAGAAATTCGCGGCGTTGCCGTCAATCCTAACGTGATACGCCAGTTGCAGGAGCGTGACTGGATTGATGTAGTTGGCCAGCGCGAAGTGCCGGGCAGGCCATCACTTTATGCCACGACTAAACATTTTCTGGATGACCTTAATCTGCAATCACTTTCGGAGCTGCCGCCGATGGAAGATTTTACACAACAGGAAATATCGATTTAGCACTTTGTAAGCGAGTGTTATAAATAGCGCTTATGCGCAACAATTACTGTAAAATCCGTTCTCAATCAAATAAGTATATTCAATATGGCACGTCCTTTTAAGCAACAACGAGATCCACAGCGCCCGGTGCGCAGGCCCGCTACTAACTTCACCAAGTTGGAAGCTGATCCTGACACGCCTGCAGGGCCAACACAACGGCTGCACAAGCTACTGGCGTTAGCTGGCTTAGGCTCACGCCGGGATATGGAAGAACTTATCGCCAGCGGGCGTGTTACCGTTAATGGTAAGGTTGCCACGGTAGGGCAAGGCGTTACAGAACACGATGTGGTGCGCCTTGATAGCCGCCCTTTGCATTTGCCGTTTGAAGCTGAGTTGCCGCAAGTGCTGATCTACCACAAGCCGGAAGGCGAGATCGTCAGCCAGGATGACCCGGAAGGCCGTGCCAGCGTGTTTGATAAGTTGCCAAAAGTAAAACATGGCAAATGGATCGCAATTGGTCGTTTGGATATGAACACCAGCGGCCTGTTGATATTCACGACTTCAGGCGAGCTGGCTAACCATTTTATGCACCCACGCTATGAAGTTGAGCGTGAATATGCAGTGCGTATTTTCGGTGAACTGACCGAAGGTCAGATGGCACAATTGAAGGAGGGTATCGAGCTGGAAGACGGCCCCGCCAACTTTGACAGCATCACACCGCAAGGCGGTGAAGGCGCCAATCACTGGTATCAGGTAATCTTGCGTGAAGGCCGTAACCGTGAAGTGCGCAGGCTGTTTGAGGCATTTCAGTTACCTGTAAGCCGCTTGATGCGTGTGCGTTTTGGCCCCGTCAATTTACCGCCTCGCGTTAAACGCGGAAAAATGCTCAAACTGGAACAAAAAGAAGTAGTGGGTTTGCTGGAATGGGCTGGTTTGCCGGTACCAAGTGCGCCACTCAGGCAGCTCACGCAGCGCGAGAAGCTAAAGTCTACAGCTGTGTTTACACCAAAGGTACGTAAACAACGCATTAGTGCTCTAGATAGGCCACCGCGCACCGCTGACGATGGAGGTGAAGCTAGGCCGCATCGTGGCAAATCTGATACAGCGCGTAGCCCTGCTGCCAAGAAGCCTGCGCCTAGGAAAACTGCTAACCGGCGTGTACGCCAGACCAGTGATTTGAATGCGCCTCAGATGCAGAAGAAAAGTGATAGGAATCGTGGGCGCGGGTAATTTGTGAGGTGTCGCTTTCGCGCGACTGGCGAGTTACTTTCTTTTGCTTGTCCAAAAGAAAGTAACCAAAGTAAACGACACCCCCTACCGCTTCTTCCTATGCTATTTCAAAAAACTGGGCAGTTGCGGAACTCGGGCTAAAGCCCTCAGACAGTCCTCGCTGAAATCTCCCAACTTTTTGAAATAGCACAGGCGCGGTAGCAGGGGAATTAAAGTTGCGAGAATTGAGACTTTATTATGTGGCGGCGCCTGTTATTAAGCTTTACCCAAACGCCATAACGATGTAACTTCTGCTTTTCTGGCTACATGCAGTGGGTCGCTCGCATCCAGCACTTTTTGATGTGCGGCTTTAGTGTCGATCTTATCAATCACTTTCAGGCTAGCTGCATCAATCCAATCTTGCAGTTCTTCTCGTGTTCTCAGGCCTAAGTGTTCAGCAAAGTCTGACAGTATCAGCCAACCTTCGCCAGCATCGTTTAAATGCGCTTTTAGGTCATTCAAATAGCCTTTGAGCATTTTGCTGTTCTCGTCGTAAACCGCTGATTCCAGTACTGAGCTGGGACGTGCAGGCAGCCATGGCGGGTTGCAGACAATCAGATCCGCTTTGCCGTATTCTTCACTTGGGTATAGATCAGCGTTGAGTACAGTAACCGTATTTTTCATCTCAAGCTGGTTGATATTCTTTTGTGCACAATCCAGAGCGCGCTGCGAGTTGTCGGTAGCGATGATTTTTTTGATGCCGCGATGCGCGAGTACTGCAGCTAAAACACCAGTACCAGTGCCGATATCAAAGGCTAGGTTACATGGTATCGGTAATGGTGCAGTATCTACCAGATTCAGGTACTCGCCGCGAATCGGTGAAAATACACCGTAGCTCGGGTAAATCTTGTTGTTGATGGCAGGAATTTCCACACCATTTTTGCTCCATTCATAAGCGCCAATTAAGCCTAACAACTCACGTAATGACACGATGAATGATTGCGTGCTTTTGCCGTAGGCATGCTCGCAGGCCGCTTTTACATCTGGCGCACGGCGTAGGTTGATATGGTAGCCAATGCTGACTTCGATCAGCAGCATGCCTAAAATACGTGCTTTTTGTGACTGTGCTTGGCGGTGCAGATGGAATGCTTCCGTCATGCTGGCCGGTGCTTTTTTAGGTTTTTTCCCCGGACGGTCAATCCGGCGGCTGATTGCCTGCATCAACTGCCTGGCATTCTGAAAGTCACCGCGCCAGAGCAGTGCGGTGCCTTCACAGCAGAGTTTGTAGGCGGCATCAGCTTTGATGGTGTCGTCAGCGATCTGTACGCGCTTAGGGGCTGGTGTGTCGTTTTCAGAATGCCAGATAGCCGTTTTGCTTTTGCCGGCTTCTAGCCAGCTGATTGTTGGCGATGTAGTTTGGGTGGCGTTCCCAGAGGTATTGTTCAAAGTGTGTGGGTTGCCTATTAAAATAATGCTGTTATTGAGGTGATAGTTGCGATTTGGTCAGTAAAAATACAAATTCATCGCCTGAAGATACTTCCAGCCAAGTAAATGGCAGGTCGGGGTAAGCTTCGAGTAAGGCATCGCGGTTATGACCGATTTCGACAATGAGTATGCCGTCTTCGTTCAGATAATTTGCAGCCTCACGCAGAATGGTGTGTGTATGGTCTAAACCAGCGACACCGCTGCCAAGTGCCAGCTGCGGTTCATTGCGATATTCTGCGGGTAACTCAGCCATGGAAGGTGCATCTACATATGGCGGGTTACTGATAATCAAGTCATATTTTTTGCCTTTGAGGGCGCTGAACATGTCAGACTTGATTGCTGTGATGCGGTCTTGCAAGCCATAATTGGCAATGTTGATATTGCACACATCAATCGCATCGGGCGAAATATCAACCACATCAATGCTTGCATCAGGGAATGCATCAGCCAGAAGAACTCCCAGGCAACCGCTGCCGGTACAGATGTCAGCCGCGCTGGTGACCAGTTCCGGATATTCAATCCAAGGCTGCAAACCATCGTTGACTAACAACTCTGCAATAAATGAACGCGGGATCAATACGCGTTCATCCACATAAAACTTGTAGCCTTGCAGCCATGCTTCTTTTAGCAAATAAGCTGTTGGTGTGTGTTTGCTGATGCGCTGCTCGATAAAAGCGGCGAGTTTAACGCGTTCATCAATTGTTAATCTTGCATCCAGGAAATTGTTAAGCGTATCGTGCGGCAGGTGTAGCCCGCTCATAATGAGCCATACGGCTTCATCGTAGGCGTTGTCCGTGCCGTGTCCATAAAAAATATCGGAGGCTTCAAATCGGCTCACGGCAAAGCGTAGCCAGTCGCGGATGGTAAAAAGTTCTTGCTGTATCTGGGTGTTATTCATAATGAGCCGAAAAATGCAGAGTGAGTAAAGCGATTAAACAGAGAAGTGGTCTTCTGGGTCCGTAATCTCAGGCTCAATCGGCAGTTTTAAAAGTTTTTCTAAAGTAAGTTTGTAAGTTTCTTTTAGTGGCTCAATATCCGCCACGCCTACACATTCATTCAATTTGTGGATGGTTGCGTTGAGCGGGCCAAATTCAATTACTTGTTTGCAGATGTTAGCGATAAAACGCCCGTCAGATGTGCCGCCAGTGGTTGATAGCTCAGGTGTGACGCCGTAGGCCTGCTCAATTGCGTCTGAAATCGCTGCAACCAGATTGCCGCGCGGCGTGATATAGGGTGGTGAGTATTCCCAGTCCAGTGAGTATTCCAGATTGTGCTTATCTAAAATGGTATACACGCGTTCTTTCAGGTCCTGTTCCGTACTTGCGGTACAGAATCTGAAGTTGAATAGAATTTCCACTTCGCCTGGCACCACGTTGGTGGCACCTGTGCCGCCATTGATGTTGGATATTTGCCATGAAGTGGGCGGGAAGTATTCATTACCGTTATCCCAAACGGTTTCTACCATGTCTTTAATGGCAGGAGCCACCATGTGGATCGGGTTTTTGACCAGGTGCGGATAGGCAATATGGCCCTGTACACCCTTTACAATCAGCTTACCAGAGAGTGAGCCGCGACGGCCATTTTTAATCATGTCGCCAACTACTTTGTTGCTGGTCGGTTCACCGACGATACAGTAGTCAATTAACTCGCCGCGCGCTTTTAATGCTTCCACCACTTTTACGGTGCCGTCTACTGCAACGCCTTCTTCATCCGATGTAATAAGCAGGCCGATTGAACCTTCATGGTTTGGGTTTTCAGCAATGAACTCCTCAATGCTGGTAATAAACGCCGCGAGCGATGTTTTCATGTCCGCTGCCCCGCGAGCGTACAGCATGCCGTCTTTAATGGTTGGCTCGAACGGCGGGGTGTGCCACTTATCCAGTGGGCCGGTAGGCACAACGTCGGTATGGCCTGCAAATACCAGCAGTGGTCCGGCAGTGCCACGCCGCGCGTAAAAATTATCAACATTGCCAAACCGCATGCGCTCAATTTTGAAACCAAGCGGCTCAAGGCGCGAAATCATCAGCTCCTGGCAGCCAGCGTCTTCAGGTGTATTGGACTGGCGCTTAAGAAGATCAATCGCTAATGCCAGTGTTTTATTTTCTGGGGTTTGGCTCATGGTTTGAAGGTTTCTTTGTATAAGTTTTCATCAAAGCCCAGGCACAAAACTTTGCTGTCTTTGACTAAGATTGGCCGTTTAATCACCGAGGTTTTTGCTTGCATCAGTTTATTGGCTGAAGCGTTGTCAGTAATGCCGGACTTCACAGTGTCATCCAAGCCGCGCCAGGTAAGTCCAGCGCGGTTGATGAGTTTTTCCCAAGGGTATTGAGTCAGCCAGTTGTTAATGGCTGCTTCGTCTATGCCTTGTTTCTTGAAATCATGAAAAACATAGTCAACCTTATTGGCATCCAGCCAATCGCGGGCCTTTTTTACCGTGTTGCAATTGGGGATGCCGTATACAGTTAACATTTTTCTGTCGCTTAAATGCCGCGCAATAACTCGTTAATGCCAACTTTGCCTAATGTTTTGGCATCAACTTTTTTAACGATTACAGCACAATACAGGCTGTAGCTGCCGTCTTTAGAAGGCAGGTTGCCGGAAACCACTACTGAACCTGTCGGTACGCGACCGTAGAACACTTCGCCAGTTTCGCGGTCGTAGATTTTGGTAGATTGACCGATATAAACACCCATTGAGATCACGCAGTTGTCTTCAACTACAACGCCTTCAACCACTTCTGAACGTGCGCCGATAAAGCAGTTGTCGCCGATGATGGTTGGACCTGCTTGAACAGGTTCCAATACGCCGCCGATACCTACGCCGCCGCTCAAGTGTACGTTTTTGCCGATTTGTGCGCATGAGCCTACTGTTGCCCAGGTGTCTACCATGCTGCCTTCGCCAACGTAGGCGCCGATGTTTACGTACGAAGGCATCAATACTGTATTCTTAGCGATGAATGACCCACGGCGCACGATTGCATTAGGCACCACACGGAAACCGCCTGCTTTGAAGTCTTCTTCTGTGTAGTTAGCGAATTTTGGCGGCACTTTGTCATAGTATTTGGTCACGCCATCATCCAATAGCACGTTGTCTTCCAGGCGGAATGACAATAACACTGCCTTTTTAAGCCACTGATGCGTTTCCCATTGTTGGGTATCGCCCACGCGGCTGGCGACACGGAGTTTGCCGCTATCTAAATCTGCCAGCACTGAGGCGACAGTTGATTTGATTTCAGCTGATGCATTGCCAGGGTTAATATTCGCGCGGTCTTCAAACGCTGCTTCGATAATGCTTTGACGTGGATCCATAAAAGTCTCTAGTTGGTTAAGTTAGTTAATTGAACAATGTGCCATTTTAACCCAAACAGTGTCATAGCCCAAAAAATAAAGCGCATGGCAATCACGCAATGCGCTTTAAGAAATGCAGGTTTTGAATAGGCTCTCTTTACCTGCCTGCTTTTGCTGCCTCATATAACGGTCTTACTTTAGGAGCAAGGGCGCGCAATTCAGCAATGCGATTTTCACTGGCTGGGTGGGTGCTCAAGAATTCCGGTGGTTTGGCGCCGCCCTGTGCTTCCATTTTTTGCCATAAGGTCACAGCTGCATCTGGGTTGTAAGCAGCGCGCGCTGCAAGTTCCAACCCGATTTTGTCTGCTTCTCTTTCCTGCTCGCGGCTATTAGGCAGCGCAAAAAAGAGTTGTGAGCCCATGCTTGCAGCCTGCATGGAAGCATTGC
>JBAQME010000270.1:0-7448 GCA_049302535.1 Methylotenera sp. | reverse complement strand
TTATGGGTTGCCGCGTAATAGTGAGCGGATCACTCTGGTTAAGGAAAGCTGGAAGGTGCCGGGAAGTTTGCCGTATGAAGGGGATGTGTTGGTGCCGTTGAGGGCGGAGCAGATGGTGCATTGGAAGTTGATTTAGGATGCGCGTATGTAAGTAGCTTACTCGTAACATTTATATGGTTTGGAGGTGGGTATGAGGTGGTGGTTTGTTTTGTCGACTTTATTTATAGCTTTTCAAGCGCATGCGGAAATATATAAGTGTAAAAATGAAAATGGGACGATAGTCTATCAGGCAACAATCTGTACAGCAGGTGCGGTTGGTACGATAAAGAAGGCTCCCGATATTCCAATTGAAGAACAGATGCGAGCTCAGGAAAGAGTCAGCAATATTGTTGAAGCGAATCGCCAGAAAGAAGCTACTAGGGAATTGGAGCGGCAGCAGCGGAATGAAGCAAAAATGAAGTATGACCTAGATAAAAAAGCCGTTGAATTGGAAAGGCGTAAAGAGGCGCAAGAAAAATACAAGGAGCAGTTATTAAGGAGGCAGACTGAGGCGGCTGAAAGGGCCGCTGCTGCTGCAGAACGTAACGGTAATGGTACATTGCATTGCAAACCAGATTATGCAGGTGGCATGTATTGCAATTGATGTTGATTGTATGTTTGAAAATTTAATTACGGGCATAACGTAGCAACATTAGTCGCTCTCGCGCGACTGGCGAGTTTCTTTCTTTTGCTTAGCCAAAAGAAAGAAACCAAAGAAAAAGCTACCCCCTCCCGCTTGATTCCTAAGTTACTGCAAAATATTGGGCAGCTGCGGAACTCGCTTCGCTCAAACAGTCCTCGCTGAAATCCCCCAATTTTTTACAGCAACTTAGGCGCGGTAGCAGGGGATTGGGGCACAATAAACTCACGTGGTTAATTGAGTTGACGTGTTAAAATACGCTTGAAGCTGGCTAGACAGTCGCCGCCTAGCAATAGGGGGAGGAAAGTCCGGGCTGCAAAGAGCGGGATGACGGTTAACGGCCGTCCGCCGTGAGGCGAGGAATAGGGCCACAGAGACGAGCGTATTAAGTTACGGTGAAACGCGGTAACCTCCATCTGCAGCAAGACCAAATAGGCTGGTAATGGCGTGGCTCGCGCTGCCAGCGGGTAGGTTGCTTGAGCGCATGAGTAATTGTGCGCCTAGATGAATGACTGTTACGTGCAGCAATGCATGACAGAACCCGGCTTATCGGCCAGCTTCACTCTCACTCTTTACTTGCCACTTTCGCGCACGAATATACCAGCTTTAGCTGGTATATTCTGCGGAGAAGACCCCTGCGGTCTTAGTGGCTTATCGCACCAATCTTGTAGCTTTAGCTGCTTAGATTGGTGGTGATGCCCTTTATGGGTAGTAAATAGGGGAAGCCCTTTACGGGCTTTGTATCAAGCCTCAAATTGACTTTTAAGAATCGCATCGATTTTCTCCTGTAATTACAATTCAAATGCTTTCGTAGCTATTCTAATAATCTACATTCACATAATTTTGTATGTGCTTAATTTATAACGATTTTATTTTTATCATAAAAATGCGCTAAGTCATTGACATATAAAGAAAAAATACTAAAAAAGGGCTTGCATTGCGCTTTTTTTTTATCTATAGTGCAGATTAGTGGGGAAAAGTGGGGTTTTGTGGGGAATTGCCCATAGGGTTATCCAAGGTGAATAGTTTGCTGAATGTTTAACAACTACTAAGGGTTTGTTGAATAGAGCATTGAAAGTACTACCAGGCGGTTCCCCGTTTTTTATTTTAAAGATGTTTGATTGAGGCTTTGGGGCTTTAAGGAAAATAACAGGCATATGTTTCGCGGTGCTACATCATTAAGTTTGGATGCTAAAAGCAGGCTCGCTGTGCCTACAAAGCACAGGGAGGCGCTGCAGCTTGAGTGCGCCGGTAACCTGGTGCTGACCGCGCATCCGCATCGTTGCCTGTTATTGTATCCACAACCAGCATGGGAGCCGATTCAGACCAAGCTGATGGCGCTGTCGTCATTTGATAAGCAATCAAGTGCCTTGCAGCGTCTGTTGGTGGGTTTTGCTGAAGATGTCACGCTGGATAGTGCTGGCCGTGTGCTGGTTTCATCAGCCTTGCGTGATTTTGCCGGCTTGAATAAAGAAATCATGCTGGTAGGGCAAGGCAGCCACTTTGAATTGTGGAGCATGGAAGCCTGGCGTGCGCAATTGGAACAAGTAATGCAGGGTGATGGTTTTACCATGCCTGCGGAATTAGAGGGATTTTCGCTGTGACTAAGGGCGTGAAAAGCGCGCCCACTAAAGCACCATTGTCTTTAAAACAAGTGCCTTCAAAAAAAGTGTCTTCAAAAGCAGTAGCTTTGGCAGATGCAAATAAGTTAGAAAAGTATCCCTTAGAAGTGTCAGTATCAAATTCAAATCAGGAAACATTGTCATCAGCAAACCCGCATATTACGGTGTTGCTGGATGAGGCCGTCCATGCTCTGTCCGTTAAATCCGATGGTATCTATGTTGACGGCACGTTTGGCCGTGGCGGCCATTCCAAAAAAATCCTGTCTCGATTAGGGGTTGATGGGCGCCTGATCGCATTTGATCGCGATTTAACGGCGATTGAATCCGGCAAGGCAATCAATGATCCACGTTTCAGCTTAATACATAGCCATTTTGCTTCAATGCAGGCAAGACTGGCTGATATTGGTGTATCCAAAGTGGACGGTATTCTGCTCGATTTAGGTATTTCGTCGCCGCAAATTGATGATGCGGAACGCGGGTTTAGTTTTAGATACGATGCGCCGTTGGACATGCGCATGGATCAAAGTGGTGGGCAAACAGCGGCGGAATTCCTCGCCAATACAACAGAGCAGCAGTTAGCGGAGGTTATAAAAAATTATGGTGAAGAACGGTTTGCTAAGTCGATTGCAAGGGCGATTATTAAGGAGCGCAATGACGGGCGCGCCATCACCACTACTGGGCAACTTGCCCAGGTCGTGGCAGGTGCAGTCACGCGGTTTGAGCCAGGGCAAAATCCCGCAACGCGGACATTTCAGGCTTTACGGATTTTCATCAATCAGGAGCTTGAGGAACTGTCGTTAACCCTGCCGCAGTGCCTGGCGTTGCTGAAGCCGCAAGGGCGCTTGGCAGTCATCAGTTTTCATTCCCTTGAAGACCGTATCGTGAAGCAGTTTATCCGCGATCAGGAGAATCGTGATGATTTGCCATCCAACTTTCCGGTGCGTGCTGCTGATTTGCCCCAGCCTAAATTAATAAGTGTGGGCAAAGCGATTAAGCCTGGTGCGCAAGAGGTGAAGGTTAATCCGCGTTCACGCAGTGCAGTGTTGCGTGTGGCAGAAAGGACGTCAGTAGTATGACGCGCCTGAATCTTATTTTGTTTTTTGCACTGATGTTCTCCGCGTTGGGTTTGGTGAACGCGCAGCATAAGGCACGCAAATTGTATATTGAACTTGAGCAATTGAATCAGGCAGAAAAACAGTATAACCAGGAGTATGGCCAGTTGCAGCTGGAGCAAAGCACTTGGGCGATGCATTCGCGTATTGAGCAAATCGCAGCGCATCAATTGCAAATGCAAGTGCCTGATGCAAAAAGGATTCAAATAGTAAGCCTTGGTAAAGCGCTAGCTCAGCAGGCTTCTCCAGTCCAGCGAATTTTTAAAGAACAGCCATCAATGAAATTGGATGCACAACCTAAAACGAAAGGTGAGGTGGCGCAATAATGGCCATGCCTACATCACTCGTGATTGTGAAATTGCCGGCATGGCGCCGCCGCCTTTTATTGGTGCTGGTGCTGTTCGGCTTTGCCGCATTGCTGGGGCGCAGTGTGTATCTGCAAAGTTTTCATAAGCGCTTTTTACAGGAAAAAGGTGACGAACGTTATAACCGTACACTGGTGTTGCCTTCGCAGCGTGGCAAAATAACCGATAGATACGGCGAGTTGCTCGCAATCAGTTCGCCTGTAGAGTCGGTTTGGGCAAACCCGTCAGATGTGGAAATTAATGCCAGCCAGACAAAAAAAATAGCTGCCTTGTTAGGTTTGAAAGCTGCAGTGGTGGATAAAAAACTTGCCAATAGTGAGCGTGAATTTGTGTACCTGAAGCGCCGCGTATCACCGGAGCTGGCTGCTGAGGTAATGAAACTGGACGTTCCCGGTATTTATTTACAACGTGAATATAAGCGCTACTACCCTGCAGGTGAAGTCACTGCGCACCTGGTTGGCTTTACTGGTATAGATGACCAGGGCCAGGAGGGATTTGAACTTACGATGAACAAAACGCTTTCAGGTAAAAGTGGAAGCCGTCGCGTGATCAAAGACAGGGCCGGTCATATTATCGAGGATCTGGAAGCGGTAAAAGTGCCGCAGGACGGCCATGATGTGGTGCTCTCCATCGACCGCAGGATTCAGTATCTGGCACATCGTGAGCTGACTAAGGCTGTAGAAACCTATAAGGCTAAAGCAGGTGCCGCCGTTGTGTTGGACGCAAAAACCGGCGAGGTGCTCGCCATGGTGAATGTGCCAACTTATAACCCTAATAATCCTGTGAATATCCAGGGTAAGTCACGCAATCGTGCCATTACCGATGTGTTTGAGCCCGGTTCAACCATGAAGCCGGTGACTGCGGCTGCGGCTTTAGAAACCGGCAAGTATCAGCCGGATACAAAAATACAGACAGCGCCGGGTTATATGAGCATAGGTCCCGCCACGATTCATGACGCCCATCCCCATGGCGTGTTGACAGTGGCTGAGGTGATACAGAAATCATCCAACGTGGGAGCGGCCAAGATGGCGCTGTCACTTGATCGTCAATATCTGTGGGGTGTGTTTAATCAAATTGGATTTGGTACAAAAACACGTATAGGTTTTCCCGGAGAGTCTGCAGGCCGGCTGCGTGATTACAAAACATGGCGTCCGATTGAACAGGCAACCATGTCTTATGGCCATGGTATCAGCGTAACGTTGCTGCAGATGGCACGGGCCTATACCGTGTTTGCCAATGACGGTGAGCTAAAGCCGGTGTCATTGCTTAAGTTGAAAGATGCGCCGGTAGGTACGCAAGTATTTACGGCAAAAACTGCACATGATGTTAAAGACATGCTGGAGCTCGTTGTGCTGCCCGGTGGTACTGCATTAAAAGCACAGGTGCTGGGTTACCGCGTGGCAGGTAAAACCGGTACAACAGTGAAACTGGGTGATCACGGCTATGAAAAAGACAAATATGTGGGTTCGTTTGTCGGCATGGCGCCAGCGTCTAATCCGCGGCTGATTATGGCTGTGATGATTGACGACCCCAGCAGCGGCGAATATTACGGCGGTACTGTTGCTGCCCCGGTGTTTAGTGCGGTGATGGCAGATGCGCTGCGTATGCTGGCTGTACCGCAGGATGCACCCAACAATAATGTTGTAATTCCAGGTGATGTTGAAGACGTGAAGGAGAGTATATGACCTTGCTCTCATCATTTAACCGGACATTAAGTAAACCGTTCACTTCTATTACATCCGACAGCCGTAAAGTGCAGGCGGGATCGTTATTTCTGGCTTACCCGGGTACGCATAGCGATGGGCGTAATTATATTGCGCAGGCTATTCAGGCCGGTGCCTTGGCGGTGGCTTGGGAGAGCAAGGGCTTTGCATGGAACGCTGCATGGCAGGTAAGCAATGTGGCAGTGAATGATTTAAAGAGCCAGGCAGGTGAAATTGCGGCGGAATATTATCAGTATCCATCACAAAAACTCGACATGGTGGGCGTGACGGGAACCAATGGTAAAACTTCAGTTAGCCAATGGATTGCACAGGCATTGACTATTCTCGGCCGAAAAACTGCAGTGATAGGCACAATAGGTAATGGTTTTGTTGATGCGCAGTATGAGGCAAGCAACACCACGCCGGACGCCATTCATTTGCAGGCAATGCTGGCAGATTTCGCACAGCACGGTGCAGATGCAGTGGCCATGGAGGTTTCTTCACACGGTTTGCACCAGGGCCGGGTCAATGGCGTGGCATTTGATGTTGCAGTATTGACCAATTTAAGCCGCGATCACCTGGATTACCACGAAACCATGGAAGAGTATGCGGCCGCGAAGCAGCAACTGTTCTCCTGGCAAGGCTTGGCCATGGAGGTGCTGAATGCGGATGACGCGTTCGGGCAAAGCATCGCGAGTTCACTAAAAGCTCAGGGCAAGCCATTGCTGAGCTATGGTTTAGTGCAAGGTGATGTACGCGGCTCGAATTTGCAGCTGCACCAGCACGGATTAACCATGCAAGTAAGTACCCCGCAGGGTGATGCTGTTATTAATGCGCCTGTGCTGGGGCGGTTTAATGCTTATAACGTACTGGCAGTGCTGGCTACATTGCTGGCACTTAAGGTGGGTTTGCAGGATGCGGTCAGTGCCATTGCAAAAATTAAGCCGGTGCCGGGGCGCATGCAGCAATTTGGCAGCAATGATAAGCCGTTGGTTGTGGTGGATTATGCACATACGCCTGACGCCCTGGAAAAAGTACTGGCAACTTTGCGCGAACAGACATCAGGCAAGCTGATCTGCGTGTTTGGTTGCGGTGGCGATCGTGATGCTGGTAAGCGTCCATTGATGGGTGCCGTTGCCGCCAGATTGGCTGATGCCGTCATCGTGACATCAGATAATCCGCGCAGCGAGGATCCAGCCAGCATTATCAAACAAGTCGTGAGCGGCATGGATAAGGCATATTCAACTGAGCCGGATCGTGCGCTTGCTATCAGGCAGGCCGTGCAATCAGCACACAAGGGTGACATCGTGCTGGTGGCAGGCAAGGGGCATGAAGATTACCAGGAGATTGCTGGCGTGAAAACGCCATTCAGCGATGCGGAAGTAGCGATCGCTGCGCTCAAAGATTATCAGGCTTCCGGCGGAAAGGAGGCGGCGCAATGATGTATTTGTCAGAAGCAGCCACAGCCCTTAACGCAAAACTTATTGGCGCTGATACACGCTTTGATAGCGTAGGCAGTGATAGCCGCAATATCCAGGCCGGGCAATTATTTGTTGCGCTTAAAGGTGCAAATTTTGATGGCAATACCTTTGCAGCTGAAGCCGTTGATAAAGGCGCAGCAGCGGTAATGGTATCCGATGCATCAACAGATGCGCGCCCGGCTTTGGTAGTAGGTGACACACGATTGGCACTGGGTGAGCTGGCCAAATATTGGCGCAGCAAATTCAGCGCACCGGTGATAGCGATCACCGGCAGCAACGGTAAAACCACTACCAAAGAAATGCTTACGGCAATTTTGAGTGCAGCAACCGGGGATGCGAAAAAAGTACATGCCACCTATGGCAACCTGAATAACGATATTGGTTTGCCGCTCACTCTGCTCAAGATAAAACCAAGCCATCAATATGTGGTGGCTGAAATGGGCATGAACCATCTGGGCGAGATTGATTATTTAACGCATATCGCCA
>JBAQME010000269.1:0-9759 GCA_049302535.1 Methylotenera sp. | reverse complement strand
ACATTGTAACCAATACTGACAAAGTACCGGGATTATCAAAAGTGCCGGGTATAGGAAAAATATTCACCGGTCAGAATGACGCTAATCGTAAAACAGAATTGGTGATTTTTCTGAGGCCTACGGTAATTGCTAATGCTAGTTTGGAAAGTGACGAGTTGGCAAATTACAAGCAATTTTTACCTTCCCGGCAGTTGGAAACTACACCAGACGATAACGGTGAGAGGTAGGCGGTAAGATGAGCTTACTGATTAAAGCATTGGCGACAGCTGAAAAAGATAAACAAGCTGAGCTCAAAAAGAAGCAAGCGATTGAGTCAGCCACTGATGTTGCTTCGCCATTAGCGCTAGAACCCATATCGGCAAAGGGCGCAGGGGTGCCAGGTGAAACGGCTCCTGCATCGGCAGCGGAAAAATCTGAACTAAGTTTGGCGGCAGATGAATCCAACAATGAAGATTCGTCATTGCTGGAAGAATCCGGTTTGGCTATACCACAACCTGATTCGGGTAAATATGTAAAATCTAACCCAGTAGGCAATAAGCCGGCCGGCAATGTAACAAGCAAAGCTGAAGAGACAATATCCAAAAACAAGGCGGATACTTTTAAAGCTGCTGCCGTGGCCAGTGTTGCGAATGTAAAATTACAGTCTGAGTTAGCAAAAGACACTAGCCAAAAAGTTGCTGCTAATGTGTTCGTTGCGAACCAGCCGGTTAAAAATTCAAGTTCAAAATCCGCATTGATATTATTGGGTGTTGCAGGTGCTTTAATGATATGGCTTGGGCTACAGGGCTATCAGTACATTCAAAAGTTAACCGCGCCTGAAGTGGTGATTGTTAAGCCAGCACTGCCAGCGCCGCAAATTATAGATAATACTGCGGCTGCAAACATACCGGAACCAACGGTTTTGCAACCTGGTGAACAGGTTGTGAGCGCCAATCAAATTGCTGCAATCGCTACAACTGAAGTTCAAGCAAGAAATGCTGAAGAAACTTCAAAAATAGAAGATGCTAAAGCAACTAAATCCAGTGTAGCTGAGACATCATTTTTAGCTAATGATAGTGCATTTGCCGTAGAGGGTGACGCGACCAAAAAGTCATCGAAAAAACAGCTAAAAAACAGTCGTGATGCAGGAATGGAGTATGGCGATGTGCAATATCAAAATCCGAAAAGCACGGCGCAGAACCCACCGTTAAAGTTGGTTAGCAGGACGCCATCTGCGGGTGTTGACCCAACCTTGCTCGCTGCTTATCAAGCTTTTAGCCGCGGTGACGATGCCGCTGCGCAACAGCAATATCGACAAGTATTGCAGGGTGATGTGCGTAATGTTGACGCTCTACTGGGTATGGCGGCGATTGCACAGCGTCAGGGGCGTGATGCTGACGCAACAGGGTGGTATCAAAAAGTCCTGGAGATTGAACCTAGGAATACCATTGCGCAGTCCGCAATAACTAGCGTACAAATGAACGCAGCCAGTTCAAATCTAGCTGCTACTGATTTAGTAGGTGCCGAAAGCCGCATTAAAAATATGTTGGTCCAGCAGCCTGAAGCTGCAAATTTACATGCGGCATTGGGTAATTTATTTGCGGCGCAAAATCAGTGGGCATCTGCACAAGAGGCATATTTTAATGCAAGCCGTTTCGCGCCGAATAATGCGGATTATGTTTTTAATTTAGCGGTAAGTTTAGATCAGTTAGGAAAGCCCAGCCTCGCGTTGGCACAATACCGGCATGCTTTGGATTTGTTAAATAACTCTGGAGCTGCCAGCCCTGATAGAGCACAGTTGGAAGCAAGAATTCAGGCACTTGAAGCATCAAAATAGATGCGGATTTTATAAAATGACAAAAATAAAACAAATAATTACTGAGATAAATTTGTTGAACCAGGTTGAATTCAATGGCTGAACAGCGTCGTAAACTTCGCTTAGGCGAGTTAATGGTACAGCAAGGATTGGTTAGCCAGGATCAGCTTCGCATTGCGCTTATAGAACAAGAGCACAATAACCTGCCTTTAGGGCGTCAGCTTGTGCGTTTGGGCTTTGTTACCGAGGCGATGGTGCGTGATACGGTTGCACACACTATTGGTACCGAGAGTATCGATTTATCCACTGTGGTCGCAGATATCGAAGCGTTGCAGATGGTGCCGCAAGACTTTTCGCGTCGTTACCATTTGTTGCCGGTTGCGTATGAAGAAGCCACTAAGTCCATGGTGGTGGCCATGGCAGACTTGTTTAACGTGGTGGCGCTGGATCAGTTACGCGCCATGTTGGGTGGGCAAATTCAGCTTAAACCGCTGCTTGCGGCAGAAGCGCAGCTTGAGGAATTCATAGACCAATTCTATGGATATGAGCTTTCAGTTGACGGCATTCTGCGTGAAATTGAAACAGGGGAAATTGATTACCAAAGTTTGAGTGCAGATGGTAATGAGTACACACAACCTGTGGTTCGCCTGGTTGGTGCGCTGTTGATGGATGCTGTTAAACGCGGTGCTTCGGACATTCACTTTGAACCAGAACAAGCATTTTTGCGCATACGCTATAGAATTGACGGCGTATTGCAGCAAATTCGTAGCTTACATAAGAGTTATTGGGGTGGCGTAGCCGTTAGGCTTAAAGTCGTGAGCGGGCTGGATATTGCAGAAATACGTGCACCGCAGGATGGCCGATTGAACATGAACTTGTGTGGGCGTCCAATTGATTTTCGGGTATCAACACATCCTACAATCCACGGTGAAAACATTGTAATGCGTGTGCTGGATCGCGAAAAGTCCATTATCCCAATGGAGCGCATGGGGCTACGTACTGAAACTTTAGATGAGTTACGGCTCATGATGACGCGCCCAGAGGGTATTCTTATTGTTACAGGACCTACCGGTAGCGGTAAAACAACAACGCTTTACTCACTGCTGTCCAATCAGAATACCGAGGCGGTCAACATCATGACACTGGAAGATCCGGTGGAATACCCGGTGACGATGATGCGGCAAACTTCAGTGGCTGAAGTGAATAAGGTTGATTTTGCCAATGGCATACGCTCAATCATGCGGCAAGACCCTGACATTATTCTGGTAGGTGAGATTCGCGACACAGATACCGCTACTATGGCGTTCCGCGCAGCGATGACAGGACATCAGGTGTTTAGTACATTGCATACCAATTCAGCTTTAGGTGCTTTTCCACGCTTAACAGATATCGGCATTCTGCCGGATATTATGGCAGGTAATATTATTGGTGTGGTAGCGCAGCGCTTGGTGCGGGTGCTCTGTCCGCATTGCAAGGTGTCTTATGCGCCAGATGAACTTGAACGCAAGATTTTACGGCTTAAACCAAGCGATAAGCCGCAGATCTATAAAGCAAAAGGATGCAAGCGCTGCAATCAAAACGGTTTCCGTGGGCGCATGGCGATTATCGAATTGCTGCGGATAGACAGTGATATGGATGCTTTGATTTCACGTCGTGCACACCTGGATGAGTTGCAAAAAATGGCTTTTGACAAAGGTTTCGTAACACTGGCTGAAGATGGCGTACGCCGTATTTTAGAAGGATATACCAGTGTGTCTGAAGTGATGCGGGTGATTGATTTAACGAGTCGTATAAGCACTTAATTTATAGAGAATCACGTTAAAAATGCCTTCATTTAGCTACAAAGCCGTTGATAAGTTGGGTCGCCTTGCCATGGGGCAGGTTGACGCAATTAATGAGGTGGATTTAGAAATTCGCATGGAACGCATGGGTTTGGACTTAATCACCTTTCGCCCAGCCACAAAATCCACAAGCCTGTTTAATAATAACAAGGTCAGCAATCAGGATTTGGTGATGTTTTGCTTTCAGCTTGAACAGTTATCCAGCGCGGGCGTGCCGCTGCTGGAATGTTTGAATGATTTACGTGAAAGTAGCAATAACTCCTATTTTCAAAAAGTTTTAGGGGCAGTAAGTGCCGAAGTTGAGGGCGGAAAAATGCTTTCACAGGCGCTTGCGCAGCATCCTGGCGTATTTAGCGATGTATTTGTTAGTTTGATTGAAGCGGGTGAGCACACCGGGCAGTTGCCTGCCGTATTGAATAATCTGTTTAACACGATCCGCTGGCAAGACGAGTTAATGTCACAAACCAAAAAATTGCTGGCTTACCCGGCCTTTGTAGCGGTTGTGGTAATGTTTGCAGTGGTATTTTTAATGACCTATCTCGTGCCGCAGATGGTGTCATTTTTGCGTAACATGGGGCAGGAGCTGCCGTTAAACACCAAAATACTCATTGCCATGTCAAATGCATTTGTGGATTACTGGTGGCTGATTATTGGCCTGCCAATTTTAATTGTGATTGGTTTGGCCGCCATTATTCAGTCTAATCCAAGAGCGCGTTACCGTTTTGATATGTTTAAGCTGCATTTGCCGGTCACAGGGCCGATTTTGCATAAAATTATCATGGCGCGGTTTGCCCGTTATTTTGCGTTAATGTATCAAACCGGCATTCCAATTTTAGATGCGATTAAAATTTGCGAAAACATTGTAGGTAACCGCGTAGTAGCCGATGCATTGACTCGTGTCCATGCACAAATCAATGCCGGAGACTCCATGAGTGAGAGTTTCCGCAATGCAGGGTTATTTCCGCAATTGGTAGTGCGCATGATTAAGGTTGGCGAAAATACAGGGGGGCTGGATAAGTCATTGCTCAATATCAGCTATTTTTATGACCGCGATGTAAATGATTCCATGCAAAAAATGCTAAAGATGATTGAACCTGCGCTTACTGTAATATTAGGTGCCATACTTGCTTTCATCATGTTCTCGGTATTAGGGCCTGTGTATGATTCATTTAGTAAGCTTAAAATTTAACTGCTGATTTTAAAAATGATAAAAGGCAACTTAAATAAATTAGTACTTTGCGCCACAGCCAATAGTTTACTGGCTGGGTTATGGCGCGCAGGCAAAATGCAGGGAAGCCAGACTTTTGCCAATAACGAAGCAGGGCATCAGGCTTTTGCCAGGTTTTTACAAGAATACCAATCTACGCCGGTATATTTGATTGCAGATGCAGTTGAAGAAGACTACAGGCTTGAGAGTTTGCCGCACACTTCAGGTGGAGCCAAGCGCGAGCTTATTGAGCGTAAATTAAATCAGTTTTATCGAGGCATGGATTACCGTACCGCGCACTTTATCAATCGCGATAAAGATAAACGCAAAGACGATAATTTTTTGTTTGTTGCACTAAGAAAAGATGACTTCATTCAAGATTGGGTGGCCGTCATTCAATCAGCAGAAGCACAACTCGTAGGTATTTACCTGTTGCCAATGCTCAGCAAAATATTGATACAAAAGCTTAAGTTATCAGCGCCAAATATTTTGTTATGCGAAAAGTTATCTTCGGGGTTACGGCAAAGCTACTTCCACAATGGAAGTTTACGCATGAGCCGTCTGGTACCTAATGTGCCAAGTGATGCTGGCCAATTAGGTTATTTTTATCTGGTAGAAACTGAAAAAACGCGGCTTTATTTAGTGAGCCAGCGTTTTATTGCACGAGAAACGCATTTAAATCTGGCACTCGTTAGCGTAGATGATTCAACACGGCAGATTTGCCAGGCAATTAACCAGGAGCAAGGTTTAGAGTGTTCAGATATCAATTTGTCTGAACTAGCAAAAAGCTTGGGCTTGTCTGCGAGTTTAATTCAGAAAATGCCGGAGTTGCTGCACATGCAGCTGCTTGCCAGTGGGCATTCAGTAGATAACCTGGCCCCGGAAGGGCTGACCAAAACCTTTCAATTCAGCAGGCTCAAACAGGCTATTCGTATCGCTACTTTGGCGGTAGGTGTGATTGGATTAATAGCGGCCGCGTGGATGTTTAAGCTGGGATTAGACAATAAATCGGCGTATGACCAAGCAATGCAAGATACAGTGATACAACAACATCGTTATGATGAGGTCGCTAAAAATTTCCCAGTGACGCCAATAGGCGCAAATGATTTAAAAGTTGCCGTAGAGCTGGATAAAACAATTAGTAGCTACCCAAAATCCCCGCGACGTATGATGCAAGTGGTGAGTGCTGCGCTTGAGCAATCTACGCAAGACTCTTTGGATAACATACAGCTGGACAGATTGCGGTGGATACTTGGCAGTAACGTTAATGTCAAAGATGAAGATAAATTTATCCCATTACCAACATCAAATAATCCACAAGCCAATGTGAATATTGTGCCATCTACAGACCCTGCAAGTCTCAATGAGATGGCTTTCATCACTGCCGAGATATCAGGTTTTACCGGCGATTATCGTGGTGCGCTTAATACAGTGAATCGTTTTGTAGCTAATATTAAAGCTGACACCAGGGTGGCGGCAGTAGAAGTGCTGCAAGAGCCCGTAAATGTGAGCTCTTTTGTTGATTTGCAAGGCAGCACAACGGATGAGCAATCCGCCCAGAAGCAGCCTGCATTTTTTAAATTAAAAGTGATACTTAAGCCCGCAGGCGCAACGCCAGCAGGTAGGGCTGAGGTGAAGCAGCCATGAAGTTAGATAAACACGATTGGCAGAAACTACAAGCCCCTTTACTGATACTGGGAGCGGTTATTGTTGTGGTGATTTCATTGTTTGGTTTTGCACAATATTACAATACCAACCAGGAGCAAGCATTACAAACACAGCAGAACCTGCTCAATAATGCGCGCCAACACTATCAGTCATCAGGGTCAGAAAAAGACATGATTACCGAGTATCTTCCCAAGTACCAATTGCTGATCAATAAAGGCTTTGTAGGGGAAGAGCGGCGTATAGAATGGGTAGAGAATTTGCGCACACAACACAAAAATCATAAACTATTCGGCATAAAATACAGCATTAGCCATCAAGAGAAATACGCGCCAGCTTTTGCAACAAACCTGGGTGGATTTGTGCTGGATCGTTCCGTGATGAAGCTGGAGCTGGATATGCTGCATGAGGGGGATTTGCTGCAATTAACGGAATCATTAAATGCAATAAATACCGCACCGTTTATTCTGCGTGATTGTGAAATTACCAGGTTAAATGCTGCCGGTCCGTTAAGCAATCAATTAATCGCTAATTTGCATGCACAATGCGAGCTGGATTGGCTAACCTTGCGTGAGCCAGCGCCGATTCAAGTAGTGGTGCAGTGATGAAAAAGATGTTGAAATTATTTACCCCCACCCTTGCCCTCCCCCTGAAAGAGGGAGGGGCGCAGTGCGATGGCTATGTGTGCATTCCCTCCCCATTGAGGGGGAGGGCAAGGGTGGGGGTGCAGTATCTACATCTCTTAAACACCTTCAAATTATTTGTAACTTGCCTAATAGCTTTGCTAGTAAGTGTATTCACTATGTCACTGCAGGCTGCACCTGATGATGATTTTGGCCGATTATTTAGCCGTCCTAATGAACGTAAAAACCTGGATATTTTGCGGCAAAATCAAAAATTAAAAGTTGCTACGCCGCAAGATAGTCTTCAGTCCGAGTCGACTGCTGACGCAGCTCCGCCAGAATTACCAGACCCAATCACAATGCAAGGTTATGTAAAACGTAGCGATGGTTCAAGTACTCTATGGATTAATAACAAAGCCGTGCAAGAAAATAGTGCGGTGGGTGATGTGCAAATTGGTCGCTTAAATAAGCGAGCAGGTTCTGTTCAAGCCGGCTCGGATAGCTTGAATGTAAATATTCCTGCAACTGGCAAACACATTCACTTAAAAGCAGGGCAAGTGTATGAACCTGAAACCAACCAAATTAAAGAACTGAAATTACTTGAAAAAGAAAAAAGGTTGAGTTTGGAAGAAACTGGGGTTATTGGTGATGATGAAAAGTCATTACGATAAATCTTATTCTCAGCAAGGCAGTGCGTTAATAATACTTATGCTGGTCTTGGTTCTAGCTGGTATGGCAGCTTTGTTAACTTCACTAGATCACAGAGATGTAAAAATTGAGCGGGAAAGAAAAACGGCTGTAGCGTTATCGGAAGCTAAAGCTGCACTAATTGGATATGCCGTAACAAATACAACAGTTGTTTCTTTGGGGTATTTACCCAATCCGGATTTGGGTCCTGGCGTTAATACAGAAGGTAGTTCTGCCGCCGTTATGGGGGCTGCAGACATCACTCTAGTTGGTAAGTTGCCTTGGAAAAAGCTTGGTATTGCTATACAAAAAGATGGTAGTGGTGAGTGTTTGTGGTATGCCGTATCTGGACGATTAAAAGTAAATCCAACAACCCCAGCACTTAATTGGGATACGCAAGGACAAATTGATGTTGTTAATGCGGCAGGTAATATAATTGCCACCAATCTGGCTGCTCTTATTGTTTCGCCAAGTCAATCTATCGGTGCGCAGGATCATCAGATTGCAGATGCCTCTCTAGTGCAGTGCGGGGGTAATTATGATGCCAAGAATTACCTAGACACTTATGACATTGCAAATGCTGTGGCTGGGCAGGTTAACTATTTTCCAGGGTCCGCAAACAACAGGCAGGCTGCCAATACAAATAATAAACAATTTGTACTTGCTAACAACGATTTTTATAACGATAGATTTTCATTTATAACTGTTGATGAGATATTTCGAATGATTGTTCGACGTAGTGATTTTTCTACCCAAATCAATAGTCTTTTAAATGATAGTGGCTTTAGAAATCAGGTGGAACTTGGTCATCCTCAAACCAAAGCCGTTTCTGTGCTTGGAACAAAAGGGGCAGACAATATTGTTTGTAATAATTTAAGTAATCCAACTAACAGAAGTTTTTGCAACAATTGGAAAGAGATGATTTTACTCACAGAGTTGCCTGTTCCAGCTAGTATTATGATAGATGGCGCAGCAACTGGAAGTTGTTCTAGAGTTGTCATATTTGGCGGGCAGCGGTGGGGAGGGCAAGTCCGACTGACTGCCGGGGATAAAAACACACCTGCTAATTATCTAGAAGGAGCCAATCTGGCTGCTTTTGCTGTGCCTATTGCTAATAACACTAATTTCGATGGCGTATCAGCCTTTAGTGCAAGCAACCCTAATGCGGATGTTATGAGATGTCTATGAGAATTTTCGCTATACGGCATTACCACAATAGAGGCTTTACTTTGGTAGAGATGGCCGTTGTGTTGGTAATATTAGGTTTTTTGTTAGGTGGATTGCTGGTGCCTTTATCTGCGCAAATAGAGCAAAAAAATTACAGTGTCACTCAAAAAGATCTTAGCGAAATCAAGGAGGCGTTGATCGGTTATGCGCTCAGTCATCCGGCTTTAGATGGAAAACCACATCTACCATGTCCTGATAGCGTTGGGGATGATGGACTTGAGGATCGCGCAGGGACTACATGTGCAAGTCCAGAAGGCAATCTGCCATGGTCTGACTTGGGACTGCCTGCTCAGGATGGCTGGGGCAATCGCTACCGTTATCGAGTGACGGATCTTCAGTTCGCAGATAACAGCTTGGGTTTTACTTTGGCATCTAATGGGAATATTACGGTGAGAGATGCAGCTGCCGGCAATATTATTGCATCTTCAATTCCTGCAGTTGTTTTTTCTAGAGGCAAGAATGGTGCTGGGGCAGGTGCGGATGAGGCTGAAAACAGCAATATAGCAAATTCATTAATCGTGAGTCACGAACCTAAAGCTACAGCGGGTAATGAGTTTGATGACATGGTGGTATGGATTCCAACAGGAATTTTGTTTAATCGTATGGTAACTGCAGGCTTATTACCTTAATGAATGACAATCAACTATTACGCTACAGCCGTCATATTCTTCTGCCTGAAGTAGGTTATGAAGGTCAGGATAAACTCGTCAATAG
>JBAQME010000268.1:0-2581 GCA_049302535.1 Methylotenera sp. | reverse complement strand
CAATAACGCAGTAAACACATAAGGTGGAAACTGCATCTGCTCGCGCTCTTGCAGCAGAACATTGGCATAGCTCTCATAATCCTGAATGCGCAGGGCGTTAAACAGGGCATGATCCGGAAACTGCGTTTGAATAAGTACCTGGCCAGCTTTGTCGGCGCGGCCGGCACGGCCTGCTACCTGCATCAGCTGTGCAAACAAGCGCTCACTGGCACGAAAATCCGGACTGTGCAGCGCACTGTCGGTATCAATGACACCCACCAAGGTTAAATTAGGAAAATCGTGGCCTTTGGCCAGCATTTGCGTACCCACCAGAATATCAATCTCCTGGTTATGCACCCGATCCAGAATCTCGACCAGCGCATGTTTGCGACTGACACTGTCACGGTCCACCCGCGCTATGCGTGCCGTAGGCAGCAACTGTGCCAGCGTTTGTTCCAGCCGCTGCGTACCATGCCCGGTTGGATGCAGGTCAGCATCGCCGCAGCTAGGGCATTGGTTGGGAATACGCTGTTCGTGCCCGCAGTGATGGCAACGCAGCTTTCTTTGCCCTAAATGCACCACCAAGCGGCTGCTGCAACGGGTGCAAGGCGCAATCCAGTGGCAAGCTGAACACAGCAATACAGGCGAATAACCGCGACGGTTAATAAAAAGCAGCGATTGCTCTTTACGCGCCAGCCTTAAACGCAACGCAGCGATCAACTGCGGCGTTAGACCCTGCTGCAGATTAACCTTTGTCGTATCGATGCAGTCAATTTGCGGCAACTGTGCTGCTGTCACGGCACGCTGTTTTAAACTCAGCAAACCGTATTTATTTGCCTGTTTTTGAATTACTGAAGCGTTGTACCAGCTTTCAAGCGCAGGCGTGGCAGAACCCAGTACCACCGGGATATTTAACCGTTTTGCCCGCACCAGCGCCACATCGCGCGCATGGTAGCGCATACTGTCCTGCTGTTTGTACGAACTATCATGTTCTTCATCAATGATAATCAGCTTTAAATTTGGCAACGGCGTAAAAATTGAAAGCCGTGTGCCAATGATGATTTTTGCCGCCCCTGACTGCGCCAGCTGCCAATGATGTAAGCGTTCACTTTCACTTAAATTGCTGTGTAAACTCACCAGTGGGAAGTCCGGTAAACGGCTTCTAAAGCGCGCTTCCAGCTGCGGGGTTAGATTAATCTCCGGCACCAGCACCAGTACCTGGGCATTTTTATTTTGCAAAACATGCTGCATCAAGCGGATATAGACTTCCGTTTTACCGCTACCGGTGATGCCATATAGCAACCAGGCTTTAAAGACATCAATATCTGCCGTGATGCTCACCACCGCCTGTGTTTGCTCCTCATTAAGCTCTGGCGCGGCTGCTTCCGGCACAATCATTACGCGCTGCAATGCCAGCACCTGCTCACTTGTTGCAAAACCTGCATCAACCAGTGCTTTAGCTGCTTTGCGGGCGCTGCTCGAAATACCATCCAACTCTGTTTCCGTTAGTTGATTAGATAGTTGCAAAGCCGACAACACACTGCGCATCACTTTCTGCTTTTTCGGAATTGTCTCAATATCCGCAGCACGACCTGAATCAGTCAGCTGATACGCGTATTGCTTACGCGAAACAGCAGGTGCGATCTGGCGCAAGCGCGCCGGCAGTGCAGACAGCAGCGCCTGGCCGAATGGATGCTGGTAATAATCGGCACTAAACTTAACCAAACTTAACATTTCCGCATCTATCGGCACTTCATCCACAAACACCTGCGTGATAGGCTTCAGCTTTTCGATCGCAATATCGCTGGTGCTGGCAATACCCATCACAATACCAATTTGGTTGCGGCGGCCAAACGGGACTAATACGCGTTGACCAACTTGCACATGCTGATTGCCGCTTAAATAATCGAATAAGCGGTCTAGCGGCACATCCAGTGCAATTTTCAGTATGGATTGAGTCAAAGTTGTGTGAAAAGTGTATGTTTAAAGAAAAAATGACAGCAGTAGGTTAAAATACTGGTTTTAGCATTCTATGCAATTATTGTGAAAACACATCTTACCCAATTATTAGCAACCGCCGCAAAAAGTATTGCGCCAGATAGCACTGACCTGAATATTTTATTAGAGCGCCCAAAATCAGCAGAGCATGGCGATTTTGCCACAAATCTAGCACTTGTTTTAGCTAAACCGCTGAAACAGAACCCTCGCGCCATTGCAGCACAGATTATTGAGGCGCTGCCTGTCAGCGAATATATCGCCAAAACTGAAATCGCTGGTGCCGGCTTTATCAATTTCTTTTTAAGCCCGCAATCCAAACAAGTGGTCATTAAAGATATTCTTAAAGCGGGCAGCCAATATGGTCGCAATAACAGCGGCAACCAGCAAAAAGTCCAGGTTGAATTCGTTTCCGCCAACCCGACAGGGCCTTTACATGTAGGGCATGGACGTGGCGCGGCAGTCGGGGACTGTTTAGCACGTTTGCTGGATGCAAACGGCTGGGATGTGACACGTGAGTTCTACTACAACGATGCCGGCGCGCAGATTGATAACCTCACCATTTCAGTGCTGGCGCGCTGCAAGGGCATTTCGACCGAACATGAAA
>JBAQME010000267.1:0-9825 GCA_049302535.1 Methylotenera sp. | reverse complement strand
GCGTGCAGATCAATCAAACCTTGGTCGTACACACGCTGTACTTCTTTTACATCTGAAAAACGCATACCTGTACCACGTGCATTAACTTTCTCACGTGTCATGTAGTAAAGACCCAACACGATATCCTGTGATGGCACAATAATCGGTTCACCGTTGGCTGGTGACAATACGTTATTAGATGCCAGCATCAAAGTACGTGCTTCCATTTGCGCTTCCAGGCTCAATGGAACGTGAACCGCCATTTGGTCACCGTCAAAGTCGGCGTTGAATGCCGCACAAACCAACGGATGCAACTGAATCGCTTTACCTTCAATCAGGATAGGTTCGAACGCTTGGATACCTAAACGGTGCAAGGTAGGCGCACGGTTCAAGAGTACCGGATGCTCGCGGATCACGTCCTCAAGGATATCCCATACTTCAGGTCCTTCTTCCTCAACCTTTTTCTTCGCTGCTTTAATCGTTGTAGCCAGGCCTAACACTTCCAGTTTATGGAAAATGAAAGGCTTGAATAATTCCAAAGCCATTTTCTTAGGCAGACCGCATTGATGCAATTTCAATTGCGGACCAACCACGATTACTGAACGACCTGAGTAATCCACACGCTTACCGAGCAAGTTTTGACGGAAACGGCCGCCTTTACCCTTGATCATATCAGCCAGTGATTTTAGCGGACGCTTGTTAGCGCCAGTCATCACCTTACCGCGACGGCCATTGTCCAGCAATGAGTCCACAGCCTCTTGCAACATACGTTTTTCGTTACGTACGATGATTTCAGGTGCTTTCAACTCTAACAAGCGTTTCAAACGGTTGTTACGGTTAATTACACGACGATATAAATCGTTCAAGTCTGAAGTTGCAAAACGGCCGCCATCCAATGGTACCAATGGACGTAACTCTGGTGGCAATACCGGCAAGATTTCAAGAATCATCCACTCTGGCTTAATACCGGATTTTTGGAATGCTTCCAGCACTTTCAAGCGTTTAGCAATTTTCTTGATTTTAGCTTCAGAACCCGTTGCGCCGAGATCATGACGCAAAGTTGTGATTTCGCGCTCGATATCCATTGTGCGCAACAATTCACGTACGGCTTCCGCACCCATCACGGCGTTGAATTCATCACCATACTCTTCTACTTTTGCCAGGTAGTCGTCTTCAGTCAATAACTGACCGCGTGTCAGCGGTGTCATGCCTGGGTCAACCACGATGAATGCTTCAAAATACAATACGCGTTCAATATCACGTAAAGCGATATCCAACACCATACCTAGACGGCTTGGTAATGACTTCAGGAACCAGATGTGCGCAACCGGTGATGCCAAGTCGATATGACCCATACGTTCACGACGCACTTTTGACAAAGTCACTTCAACGCCACATTTTTCGCAGATCACACCGCGATGTTTCAAGCGTTTGTATTTACCGCATAAGCACTCATAATCTTTGATAGGGCCAAAGATCTTGGCGCAGAACAAGCCGTCACGCTCTGGCTTGAAGGTACGATAGTTAATGGTTTCTGGCTTTTTCACTTCGCCATATGACCATGAACGGATTTTTTCAGGTGAAGCTAACGCAATCTTGATTGCATCAAACTCTTCTTCTTGCGTTACCTGTTTAAATAAGTCTAATAGAGCTTTCATGTGAATTCTCTCCTCTATGCGCCTTTTGGCGCATAAGTTATAAGTTAATTGCGATCTAGGTCAATGTCGATAGCAAGTGAACGAATTTCTTTCACTAACACGTTGAATGATTCAGGCATGCCTGCATCAATTTTGTGTTCGCCTTTGACGATATTTTCATATACTTTGGTACGTCCAGTTACATCATCTGACTTGACTGTAAGCATCTCTTGCAAGGTATATGAAGCACCATAAGCCTCAAGTGCCCAAACCTCCATCTCACCGAAACGTTGGCCACCGAATTGCGCTTTACCGCCCAATGGCTGCTGTGTAACCAATGAGTAAGGACCTGTTGAACGAGCATGCATCTTGTCATCAACCAAGTGGTGCAATTTCAAGAAGTGCATGTAACCAACCGTGACTGGACGCTCAAATGCATCACCGGTGCGGCCATCAAACAAGGTCACTTGTGTTTTGCCTGCATGGAATTGCAACTGTTTAGTGCGCGCATCATCATCCGGGAAGGCCAAATCAAGCATTGCCTTAATGTCAGACTCAGCAGCGCCATCGAATACTGGTGTTGCAAATGGCACACCATTCTTCAGATTTTGTGCCAGGTCCAGAATCTCGGCATCAGTGAATGACTTGATATCTTCTTTTTTACCGGTACTGTCGTTGTAGATTTTTTCCAGGAACTTGCGGATCTCAGCCACTTTAGCTTCCTGGCGCAGCATTTCTTCAATGCGCAAACCTAAACCCTTAGCAGCCCAGCCCAAATGTACTTCCAGAATCTGGCCGATGTTCATACGTGAAGGAACGCCTAGCGGGTTCAACACGATGTCCATTGGGGTACCGTCAGCCATGTGTGGCATATCTTCTACCGGGCATATTTTTGAAATAACACCCTTGTTACCGTGACGACCAGCCATCTTGTCACCAGGTTGAATACGACGTTTAACAGCCAAGTAAACTTTCACCATTTTCTGTACGCCTGGTGGCAGTTCATCGCCTTGTGTCAATTTACGTTTTTTCTCTTCAAAACGGTTATCAAACTCAACGCGAGCTTGTGACAGGCTGTCTTTCAACTGTTCCAACTGGCGAGCAGTTTCTTCATCTGACAGACGAATATCAAACCAGTCATAACGACCAACACTTTCCAGATATTCAGCGCTCAGTGTTTCACCTTTTTTCAGCTTGTTAGGGCCGCCGGTGGCAACTTTACCTTCAATCAGGCGACGGATACGGCCAAAGGCATCGTCTTCAACAATACGCATCTGGTCAGCCAGATCCTTCTTGTAGTGATCCAGCTGGTCATCAATAATTTGTTGTGCACGTGCATCACGGTCAATACCTTCGCGTGTGAACACTTGCACATCAATGACGGTACCGCTCATGCCTGAAGGCACACGCAATGATGTATCCTTCACGTCAGAAGCTTTTTCACCGAAGATAGCACGTAACAGTTTTTCTTCCGGCGTAAGTTGTGTTTCACCTTTTGGTGTTACTTTACCTACCAGCACATCACCGGCTTCAACTTCGGCACCGATATGGATAATACCCACTTCGTCCAAGCGGCTTAACATACGCTCGCTCAAGTTGGAAATATCCTGTGTAATTTCTTCAGCACCAAGCTTGGTGTCACGTGCAACCACTGACAGCTCTTCAATGTGAATAGAGGTATAGCGATCTTCCGCCACTACGCGTTCTGAAATCAACACTGAGTCTTCGTAGTTATAGCCGTTCCATGGCATAAAGCCAATCAACATGTTCTGACCAAGCGCCAATTCACCCATATCGGTTGATGCGCCATCTGCAATCACGTCACCGCGTGCCAAACTATCACCTACCTTTACCAACGGACGTTGGTTAATGTTAGTGTTCTGGTTTGACCGCGTATATTTAGTAAGGTTGTAAATATCTACACCAACCTCACCAGCTTTTGCTTCATCATCATTCACGCGCACCACAATACGGCCTGAGTCTACGTAATCGACTACACCGCCACGGCGTGCAATTACCACAGTACCAGAGTCAACTGCCACTGTACGTTCGATACCTGTACCTACTACCGGTTTCTCGGCACGTAAACATGGCACAGCTTGACGCTGCATGTTTGCACCCATCAATGCGCGGTTCGCGTCATCGTGCTCAAGGAACGGAATCAGTGATGCCGCAACAGAAACAATCTGGCCTGGGGCCACGTCCATGTACTGAACACGGTCTGGCTGCGTCATCGTAAATTCATTGTGATGACGAGATGAAATCAAATCGTCAATGAATACATTTTTCGCATCCAAGTCTGTGTTTGCCTGCGCAATCATGTATTGACTCTCTTCAATTGCAGAGAGGTAGTCAATCGTATTAGAGACCTTATTGCCCTCAACACGGCGATATGGTGTCTCCAGGAAACCATAATCATTAGTACGTGCATAAAGTGCCAATGAGTTAATCAAACCAATGTTTGGACCTTCCGGTGTTTCAATCGGGCATACGCGGCCATAATGGGTTGAGTGTACGTCACGCACCTCGAAACCTGCACGCTCACGTGTCAAACCACCAGGACCAAGTGCTGATATACGGCGTTTGTGCGTAATTTCAGACAATGGGTTGGTTTGGTCCATAAATTGTGACAATTGGCTTGAGCCAAAGAACTCACGAATTGCGCTGGATACCGGTTTTGCATTGATTAAGTCATGCGGCATCAAATTGTCTGATTCAGCTTGTGACAAGCGCTCTTTAACCGCACGCTCAACACGAACCAAACCGGTACGGAATTGATTTTCTGCCAACTCACCCACGGAACGAATACGACGATTACCTAAATGGTCAATATCATCAATCTCGCCACGACCGTTACGCAACTCCAGCAATACACCGATAACAGCTAAAATATCTTCATTAGAAAGTATATTTGAACCTTCATCACCGCGTGCACCAACTGCTTCGTAGAATTTACGGATCCAGTTAGATTGACGCTCTTCCGCTTTTTCAGGGAAAGCACGGCGGTTAAACTTCATACGGCCAACGCGTGACAAGTCATAACGCTCTTCATTGAAGAATAGACCGTGGAATAGCGCTTCTACTGACTCTTCTGTTGGCGGCTCACCGGGACGCATCATGCGGTAGATAGCTACGCGTGCGCTGTATTGGTCAGGAATTTCATCAATACGCAAGGTTTGAGAAATATAATCGCCATGATCCAGATCGTTAGAATACAAAGTATTGACTGAAGCCACATTTGCATCAGCCAGTTTTTCCAGCAATGATTCTGTAATTTCATCATTCGCATTCGCAACTACTTCGCCAGTTTCTTTATCAACAACAGTGTTAGCTAAAGCACGGCCAAGAATAAAGTCTTGTGGAACAGCAATCTGGCTAACGCCAGCTTTTTCCATATCACGGATATGTTTTACCGTAATGCGTTTGTCTTTAGCGACGATCACTGAACCATCTTTAGCAGCGATATCAAATTTAGCTACTTCGCCGCGTAAACGCTCAGGCACGATAGTAAATTCAACACCTTTTTTACCGATGTGGAATGTATCAAAATCGTAGAAAGTTGAAATGATTTGCTCGGGTGTGTAACCAAGCGCTTTCAACAAAATAGTCACCGGCATCTTGCGACGACGGTCAATACGGAAATATAAATAGTCTTTAGGGTCAAACTCAAAGTCTAACCATGAACCACGGTAAGGAATGATACGTGCTGAAAACAGCAGCTTACCTGAGCTATGTGTTTTACCTCTGTCATGCTCGAAGAACACGCCTGGGCTACGGTGTAATTGTGAAACAATCACACGCTCAGTACCATTGATAACAAACGAACCATTTTCCGTCATCAAAGGCAATTCACCCATGTAGACTTCTTGTTCTTTCACTTCTTTAACTGTCGGTTTTGATGCCTCTTTATCCATGATGGTGAGGCGTACTTTTACACGCAAAGGTGCAGCATAGGTTAAACCACGTTGCTGACATTCTTTTACGTCAAAAGGCTCGGCACCAAGTTGATAGCTCACGTAATCCAAACGTGCATTACCTGAATGGCTGACAATTGGAAAAACTGAACTGAAAGTTGATTGCAGACCATCTTCCGTGCGCTTATCCGCAGGAACGTCCGCTTGTAAAAAAGCCTTATATGATTCCAGCTGCATTGCAAGCAGGTATGGAATCTCTTGTACACTTTCGCGCTTGGCGAAACTTTTACGAAGGCGTTTTTTTTCGGTGAAGGAATAGCTCATTGCATCTCCTAATGTTTGAGGGCAGAAATTAAAATACTCTTTTGCACTACATCCACTACGTAAGTATTTTCACCTCTAACCTCAGTTTGGGTTTAACTGAGTAGTTACGGCTTTTAATTGCCAGACTACATTTCCATAATTTGACAATTACAATTTGTTACATCCTGTGCCATCAGAAATGGCGAAGGCTGACGGTTACCCGTCAGCCTAATTCATACACTTAACAATGTATTATTTGATTTCGCCAGTTGCGCCAGCTTCAATCAATTTTTTCAATGCTGCGTCAGCGTCAGCTTTTGAAACGCCTTCTTTAATTGCTTTTGGAGCACCGTCAACTAAATCTTTCGCTTCTTTCAAGCCTAAAGCTGTCAATTCACGAACTGCCTTAATTACGTTAACTTTGCTTTCGCCTGCGCTCAACAATATAACGTTGAATTCAGTTTGCTCAGCCGCTGCAGCTGGAGCTGCACCGCCTGCTGCACCAGCTGCTACTGCTACCGCTGCTGCTGAAACGTTGAATTTCTCTTCGATTTCTTTAATGAACGCTGTCAAATCTAACACTGACATCTTGCCTACTGCATCTAAAATATCTGCATTTGTAATTGCCATTTTGAATATTCCCTAAAATAAATAATGTTGCTTATAAATAAGTTGAATTAAGCTGCTTCTTTAGCATCACGAACTGCCGCAAGCGCGCGAGCGAACTTGGTTGGCACTTCGTTGAGTGTACGTGCAAATTTTGCAAGTAACTCTTCGCGGCTTAATGTAGATGCCAAGGCTTGAACGCCTGCAACATCCATCAACTGATTTGGCACCGCACCTGCTTTGATCACGAACTTGTCGTTAGCTTTAGCAAAATTGTTCAATACTTTTGCTGCCGCAACTGGGTCTGTAGAAATACCAAACACCAATGGACCAACCATACTGTCGGCTAATGCTGAAAATGGTGTGCCTTCAACAGCACGGCGTACCAACGTATTTTTCAATACGCGTAAGTACACACCTGATTTTCGAGCGTCAGCACGCAATACGGTCATGTCAGCCACGCCCATGCCACGATACTCAGCCAGAACGATTGCCTGAGCTTGTGCCACTTGCGCACTAACTTCAGCAACTACCGCTTTTTTCTCTGTAAGATTTAGACTCAAGGTCTTTCTCCTTCCGTTAAAATCTCTGCTTTATTGCTAAAGCAGAATCAGCTCCTACAATCCAGAGGATTATAAAAACCACTTTTACGGCGACCTTTCATCAGGAATTAACCTGTTTAGGGATGCGCCATCTGCGTAGGCTTAGGTTCTTTTAAAACAGAGGTTAAAGCAATTAACGCTTTATCACCCATCTCAAAAAAACTTACATTAAATCGAAACGATACCTACGGTCTTTGATAACCTCACATCATTACTAACAAATAAGTCAGCAAATGAAATGAGCCCAAAGCCCTTTGTGAGTGAAGCGAGACAGCTCAGCTTCACTCCTCATTCTTTATGCAACCTAATTAAGCAACCAGGCTTGCTTGGTCAACACGTACACCGGCACCCATTGTGCTAGATACTGATAACTTTTTAAGGTAAACGCCTTTGCTTGCAGCTGGTTTTGCTTTATTTAAAGCATCAACCAAAGCAAGTAAGTTGCCTTGTAATTGTTCAACAGTAAATGAAGCGCGACCGATAGTGCAATGCACAATACCACCTTTATCTGTACGGTATTGCACTTGACCTGCTTTAGCATTCTTAACAGCTGTTGCAGCATCTGGCGTTACAGTACCTACTTTTGGATTAGGCATCAGACCGCGTGGGCCTAATACCTGACCTAAAGCACCGACAATACGCATTGCATCAGGTGTAGCGATCACTACATCAAAATCCATCACGCCTGCTTTGACTTGTTCGGCCAAATCTTCAAAACCTACGATATCAGCACCTGCTGCTTTTGCAGCTTCAGCTTGAGCACCTTGCGCAAACACGGCAACGCGAGTTGTTTTACCTGTGCCGTTTGGCAACACGATAGCGCCACGTACCAACTGGTCTGATTTACGTGCATCAATACCTAGATTGATTACAGCATCTACTGACTCATTAAATTTAGCAGTTGCATTCTCTTTAACCAAAGTTAAACATTCAGTTACTGGATACAATTTGTTGCGGTCTACTTTTGCGCGTAGTGCGTTAATTCTTTTAGCCATGTTATACACCCTCCACTTCAATACCCATACTGCGTGCACTACCTGCGATAGTACGCACTGCAGCATCCATATCAGCCGCTGTTAAGTCAGGCTTTTTGGTGGTTGCAATTTCTTCGGCTTGTTTACGTGTGATTTTGCCTACTTTGTCCGTATGTGGACGTGGTGAACCTTTGGTAATATTCGCAGCTTTTTTAATCAGGATGGTCGCCGGTGGCGTTTTCATCACAAATGTAAAACTTTTATCTGCAAATGCAGTAATCACTACAGGAATTGGCAAGCCAGGTTCAACACTTTGTGTCGCAGCATTGAATGCTTTACAGAATTCCATGATATTCAGACCACGTTGACCCAAAGCTGGACCAACTGGAGGACTTGGGTTAGCTTTACCTGCAGGAATCTGCAGCTTGATATAGCCAATAACTTTCTTTGCCATGTTATTACTCCTAAAATGGGTACAAACGCTTTTTAGTTAAAAAGCTCCCCGTTAATAAACTACTACCAACTAAACTTCTTTTTCTACTTGACTAAACTCCAACTCGACAGGAGTTGAACGTCCAAAAATAACGACAGAAACGCGCAATTTGCTCTTCTCGTAGTTAACTTCTTCAACATTGCCAGAGAAGTCTTTGAATGGACCGTCAGTGATACGCACTGACTCGCCTTTTTCAAAGGTAAGTTTCTGTGTAGGATTACTTTTACTGTCGTCAATGCGCTGTAAAATAATATCCACTTCTTTATCTTTAATTGGCGTTGGCTTTTGCGCACTGCCACCAATAAAGGCTGTTACACGTGGCGTACTCTTAACCAGATGCCAGCTTTCGTCGGTCATATTCATTTGCACCAGAACATAACCTGGATATAGTTTACGTTCAGAAATAGTTTTCTGACCGTTCTTCATTTCTATCACTTCTTCGATTGGCACCAAAATTTGGCCAAACTGATCTTGTAATCCAGAACGGATTACACGCTCTTCCAATCCTTTTTGTACGGATTTCTCAAAGCCTGAAAAAGCCTGCACCGCGTACCATTTCATACTCATTACGCGCTCCGTCCCATTAACCACTGCACCATGAATGCAAATCCGATATCAACAACCGCTAAAAATGCAGCCATCACCACCACTAATACAAAAACCACCAGCGTGGTTTGCACTGTTTCCTTACGCGTTGGCCAAACAACCTTACGCGCTTCGACTACGGCCTCACCAATAAACCCCAGTGACTGCTGACCGATTGGAGTGGTCCAAAGCACTGCAATAGACGCGCCCAATCCCGCCAATACGGCGAGGATACGTACAACAGTGGGCTTGTCAGCGAGCAGGTAAAAACCGGCGATACCTGCAACCAGCAATAAAAATGCCACCAGCAACTTGATTTTGTTGACCATAATTTACTTAATAAGTACTTACTTAATAGTGACTAAAATAATTAACCGGATTTACTAACGCAAATAACTAGAAATCTTTAAATTTCTAGTTATTTAACAAAACTAATAATCCGCACTACAAATCTGGCAGGCCAAGAGGGTCTCGAACCCCCAACCCTCGGTTTTGGAGACCGATACTCTACCAATTGAGCTATTGGCCTGTAACTCTCAAACTACCTTTACAACTGCACTGGGTTGTTAGTGCAGCTGTAAACTACTTCAAATTATTATTCAATAATTTTTGCCACAACACCGGCACCCACAGTACGGCCGCCTTCACGGATAGCGAAGCGTAAGCCTTCTTCCATCGCGATCGGTGCAATCAATGTTACTGTGATTGATACGTTGTCACCTGGCATTACCA
>JBAQME010000266.1:0-19719 GCA_049302535.1 Methylotenera sp. | reverse complement strand
ATGCTGACTAACTTTAAAACCGTTAAACAATCGATCAAACGCCTGAATGACTTTGAAGCGATGTTGCAAGACGGCAGCTTGGAAAAATTCGGTAAAAAAGAAGCGCTTGGTTATAAGCGTGAGGTTGAGAAGTTAGAGCGTTCTATCGGCGGTATTAAAGAAATGGGCGGTTTGCCAGACGCTATTTTCATTATTGACGTTGGTCATGAAAGCGGCGCGATTACTGAGGCTGCTAAGTTGGGTATTCCAGTGATTGGCGTTGTTGATACAAACAACTCTCCAGATGGCGTTGCTTACGTTATTCCTGGTAATGATGACTCTAGCCGTGCAATTCGTTTGTACGCTCGCGGTATTGCGGATGCTGTATTAGAAGGCCGCAGTTCTGCAATCACTGAAATCGTTAAAGCAGCAAGTGAAGAAGTGGCTGAGGCCGCTGAAACAGCTGCTGAATAATTGTATTAATCATAAAAGGGGCCTAGCGCCCCTTTTTGATTTTAAAATACTTAGAATATATAGTTAAATCAAATAATTAAACCATTAATATAAAGTGGTTTATTAAGATAAGGAGCTTGGAATGGCTGAAATTACCGCTGGTATGGTGAAGGATTTACGTGAGCGCACTGATGCGCCTATGATGGACTGTAAAAAGGCTTTGACAGAAGCTGATGGCGACATGACTCGTGCGGAAGAGATTCTGCGTGTCCGTTTCGGCAACAAAGCCAGCAAAGCTGCAGGCCGCGTAGCTGCTGAAGGTACTGTTGGTATCAGCATCAGTGCTGATGGCAAAACTGGTGCAATGGTTGAAGTGAACTCTGAGACTGACTTCTGTGCAAAAAATGAAGACTTTTTGAAATTTGTGAATGAATTGGCCGGTGTAATAGCCGCTAGCAATGCAAGCAGCATTGAAGAGGTTGGCGCGCTTGCTATGCGCGGTGATACAGTTGAAGGAACACGTGCACAGCTGGTTGGTAAAATTGGTGAAAACATTACACCACGCCGTTTTGTACGTCCAGTTGCGCAAGGTAAACTTGCCAGCTACGTACATGGCAGCAAAATCGGTGTGCTTGTAGATTTGGTAGGCGGCGATGATGCATTGGCTAAAGACATTGCGATGCACATTGCAGCAGCTAAGCCAAAATCACTGGATGCTTCCGGCATCGATGCAAGCTTGATCGAAACAGAGCGTCGCGTTGCGATTGAAAAAGCAAAAGAGGCCGGTAAGCCAGAAGCTATGTTGGAAAAAATTGCAGATGGTACAGTGCAAAAATTCTTGAAAGAAGTGACTTTGTTAAGCCAGGCTTTTGTAAAAGATGATAAATTGACTATTGAACAATTGTTAAAATCTAAAGGTGCAACAGTAGCTTCATTCACTATGTATACTGTTGGTGAAGGCATTGAAAAAGCAGTTGTTGATTACGCAGCAGAAGTTGCGGCAGCCGCAAAAATATAAATCAATACACGGGAATTTAGTTTAATTACCCGTGCGAACCTAAAAATGGATTAAGCATGACGCTTAGTCCATTTTTTTTAGTGAAAATTTGAATAGATTTTGTCTTTCTTGGGCTTAAATTTGTGCCTAAGAAGGCTATTTTATGCTTAAATAAGCAAACTTAAAAAATGAGGAGTCCCCGTGTCACAACCAGCTTATAAGCGCATTTTACTTAAACTTTCTGGTGAGGCTTTAATGGGGGATGATGCTTATGGCATTAACCGTGCCACCATTACCCGCATCGTTAATGAAATCAAGGAAGTGGTTGATTTGGGCGTGCAAGTGGCCGTAGTGATAGGCGGCGGTAATATTTTTCGCGGTGTTGCACCTGCCGCAGCCGGCATGGATAGGGCCACAGCGGATTATATGGGCATGTTGGCTACGGTAATGAATGCCATGGCATTGCAGGATGCAATGAAAAACATCGGGTTGAATGCGCGTGTGCAATCTGCATTAAGTATTGAACAGGTTGCGGAACCATATATTCGCGGTAAAGCTATCCGCTATCTTGAAGAAGGGCGTGTGGTTATTTTTGGTGCAGGTACTGGCAACCCGTTCTTCACCACAGATACTGCCGCTGCATTGCGCGGTATGGAAATAAATGCTGAGGTTGTAATTAAAGCAACCAAGGTTGATGGTGTATATACCGATGACCCTAAAACAAACCCGGAAGCGATGCGCTACAAAACCATCACGTTTGATGAGGCGATTATTAAAAACCTTAAAGTGATGGATGCTACTGCTTTAACTTTATGTCGCGATCAAAAACTACCGATTTCAGTGTTCAGTATCTTTAAGCAAGGTGCGCTGAAGAGGGTTGTGATGGGGGAAGACGAAGGCACTAAAGTTTTGCCCTAACAACCTTAGGTTTGCAATAACTGCATAGGTAGCGCAAATTGATAAACAAAATATCAAGATTGAGTTGGAGAAATAAATGCTTGAAGATGTAAAAAAAACCGCAGAGCAGAAAATGCAGAAATCATTGGAAGCGCTTAAAAATGATTTAGCCAAAATACGTACCGGCCGTGCGCATACCGGCTTACTGGACCATGTAATGGTTGAATATTATGGCTCACTGGTGGCAGTGAACCAGGTAGCAAACGTAAATCTAGGTGATGCACGTACTATCAATGTGCAGCCATACGAAAAAAACATGATTGCAAAAGTTGAAAAGGCGATTCGTGATTGTGATTTGGGTTTAAATCCAGCGACAAATGGTGATTTGATTCGCGTGCCTATGCCTATGCTTACCGAAGAGCGTCGTCGCGATTTGACTAAAATCGTGCGTTCTGAGGGTGAGGGTGCAAAAGTAGCAATACGTAATGTACGCCGTGATGCAAATGATGCATTAAAAAAGCTGATCAAAGATAAAGAGATTTCAGAAGATGATGAACGTCGTGCACAGGATGACATTCAAAAGGCAACTGATAAAGCTGTGGCAGAAGTAGATAAAATGTTGCAAGTTAAAGAAGCAGATTTGATGGCAGTTTAACTTCGGGCATTAATTTGACAATGATGATGCAATTCTCTCGTAATGTCTTAACCCCCATAGATTTGGGGTGTTGATTGGCCTTATTCTCTAGCGCTACGCAGCGTGTACCTGAAGTGGCCGCTGTGCCTAGGCACATTGCCGTGATTATGGACGGTAATGGCCGCTGGGCACGTAAACGCTTTCTGCCGCGGATCGCCGGGCATAAGCGTGGCGTTGAAACTGTGCGTGACCTGGTAAAGCATTGTATACAACTCAAGGTTGAGTTTTTAACATTGTTTGCTTTTAGCAGTGAAAACTGGCGCCGTCCTCCTGAAGAAGTGTCTTTTCTAATGGGACTGTTTATGGATGCACTGAAGCGCGAGGTCGTGAAGTTGCATCAAAACAATATTAAACTGGTGATGATTGGCGATCGCAGTCATTTTGACGCAACCCTGATTGCACAAATTGAAGAGTCAGAACAATTAACAGAAAAAAATACAGGCTTGGTGTTGACGATTGCAGCTAACTACGGCGGGCGCTGGGATATATTGCAAGCGGCGAATAAAATGCAATTGGCTTTCCCGCAATTGACTGGGCACTACCGAGAAGAACATTTCACTCCGCAATTATCAATGAGTTATGCGCCGGAGCCTGATTTGTTTATTCGCACAGGCGGTGAAAAACGAATCAGTAATTTTTTGTTATGGCAGCTTGCATATACGGAACTCTATTTTACCGATACATTATGGCCGGATTTTAACGTAGATGCTTTAAATTTGGCAATTCAATCCTATCAGAAGCGTGAACGACGTTTTGGCCGTACCAGTGAACAACTCTTAGAGCCTAAAGTTTAGATTTGATACGGTTCGTGGCTCCCATTTCCCATAAAGTAAACACTTCAAATCATAAAGATGCTTAAAACTCGAATTATTACCGCAGTTGGCTTGCTCATAGGTTTATTATCCATTGTATTTTTCGCCTCTGCTCAAGTCTGGGCCTTGCTTACACTAGGGATTGTTTTGCTCGGCATGAGCGAGTGGTCTAATTTGATCCGGCTGAGTAAAACGCAAATGTATTGTTATGTGGCAGTCGCATTTTGTGTGGGTTTATTTATTGTTTTTATGTCACAAACCTCACTTGCACCTTATCAGACTCAAGTCATGTTGACTTTGCTGGGAATTGCCAGCTTTTTCTGGATAGTGATTGCCCCTGTTTGGTTGATTACACGCAAAACGTTTGGCCTTCGGTTTGTGATGGCTACATTGGGTTTGTTGTTGATCCTGGCGACCTGGATCGGTTTAGTAGGTTTGCATGCCATTAGTCCCTGGCTGCTGTTGGGCGTCATTGCTACGGTAAGTATTGCCGATAGTGCTGCATATTTCGCGGGTAAGCGTTTTGGCCGCCATAAACTTGCACCGGAAATCAGTCCCGGCAAAACTTGGGAAGGTGTTATGGGCGCACTGTTTGCCGTTACTGTGTATGGCGCAGTGCTTTGTTACTATAGGCAATATAGCCCTTGGCTAATCGTGTGTTTATGGTTACTTGTAGTGTTAAGTATTATAGGTGATTTAGTTGAATCGTTATTAAAACGTCAAGCCGGTTTAAAAGATAGCGGTCAATTATTACCTGGTCACGGCGGTGTGCTGGATAGAATCGATGGTCTTATCCCGACATTACCTATTACCTTGTTCTGTATTTATCTTCCACTTTTTACAAGGTTTAATGTGCATGGATAATACATTGATGGATAGTAAGCTAATGCTGTTAAATATTGCTCATGGAGTTCTTCAAAACGTTACCATCCTTGGCGCGACCGGCACCATAGGTACACAAACTCTGGATGTTATTTCTCAACATCCGGAACGTTTTAGGGTGTTCGCATTAACTGCCAGCAGTAATGTAAAAGGTCTGTTCGATTTATGCAGGCAATATAAACCGCAGTATGCGGTGATGTTGCAGGCATCAGCCGCAACTGAACTTGGCGAGCAACTTAAAGCGGCCGGTATTGGTACAGCAGTGTTGCACGGTGAAGAAGCTTTGACCGAGGTTGCTGCACACCCTCAGGTGGATATCGTGATGGCTGCTATTGTCGGCGCTGCAGGACTGCATCCAGCCATGGCGGCTGCTCACGCAGGAAAACGTATTTTACTCGCCAATAAAGAAACATTGGTGATGGCGGGTAACCTGTTTATGCAGGCAGTTGAAGAGGGTGGTGCTACCTTGTTGCCTATAGATAGTGAGCATAACGCCATATTCCAGGTGATGCCACGCCAGCGCTCGAAGGTTTTAGCTGACATAGGTATCAAGCGCATTTTGCTGACCGCGTCCGGCGGGCCGTTTCGCAATGCCAGCTTGCAGGAATTGTCTGCTGTGACGCGTGCCCAGGCATTGAATCATCCCAATTGGATCATGGGGCCAAAAATCACGATTGATTCAGCAACCATGATGAATAAAGGGCTTGAAGTGATCGAGGCGCATTGGCTGTTTAATGCCGCACCGGATCAAATTGATGTGGTAGTACATCCACAAAGTGTTATCCACTCCATGGTTGAGTACAACGACGGTAGTGTATTGGCGCAACTGGGTAACCCTGATATGCGTACACCTATCGCTTATGGCTTGGGTTTTCCGGATAGGCTGGCAAGCGGAGTGAGTAGTCTGGATTTACTCAAAATCGGACGGCTGGATTTTTGTGCACCGGACCAGGTGCGATTCCCATGCTTACGATTGGCCTATGAGGCACTGAAGGCGGGCGGAACTGCACCCGCTATTTTGAACGCCGCGAATGAAATCGCAGTTGAAGCATTTTTAGTAGATCGAATCGGTTTTATGGATATTCCATCCATGATCGAATCTGTTCTGACTGCTTCTCAAATTGAAGATGTTACTTCAATTGAACAGCTTGTGTCAGTTGATGCCGGCGCAAGGCAGGCTGCGAAGCAATGGTTGGAAAATCAGGATTAAAAGTAATGGAAAGCATATTTCCAATAGCGATGTGTAGATGATGCTAACGATAGCAGCTTTTATTTTCACCCTCGGCATTCTGGTGATAGTCCATGAGTATGGCCATTTTCAAGTGGCAAAATGGTGCGGAGTCAAAGTGCTCAAGTTTTCTGTTGGATTTGGCAAACCGCTTTGGAGCAAGAAAATCGGCCAGGATCAAACGGAATTTGTAATTGCGGCTATCCCGTTAGGCGGATATGTGAAAATGCTGGGTGAGGAACAATTTGCCGGCGGGGAAGAATCTGCCAGCCAGGACTGGTCACGAGCCCTTAATCGTCAAAGTGTCGGCAAGAGAATGGCAATTGTACTTGCTGGCCCATTTGCCAATTTATCACTTGCTGTCATTCTTTATTGGGTGCTGTTCACAATGGGAATCGTTGGCATGAAACCTATCGTCGGCAAGGTGCTTGATCATAGCCCTGCCGCTGCTGTCAGCATTGGCCCCGGTGAAATGATTCAGAAAATCAATGGGAAAGACGTCGCAACATGGCAAGATGTCCGCTGGACTCTATTAAATGAATCACTGAAAAAAAACAGTGTTGAAATTCAGGCGATCAACGATCAACAAGAAATTCATCTGTATCAAATGGATGTGTCCGGCCTTGATTATGATGACGTGGATCATGATATTTTAGAAAAATTAGGCTTAACTATGTATCAGCCTGATATTCCAGCGCGTATTGGTGAAATTGTTGAAAATAGCCCGGCAGCATTGGCGAATTTAAAAGTGAATGACTTGGTGTTGGCGATCAATAACCACAAAGTCAGTGATTGGGAATCCTTTGTGCAAGAAATCAGGCAGCATCCCGGCGTGCCTCTGGAGATATTGGCTTTGCGTGAAACCAAGCCGATGCGTTTCATGGTTACGCCAGAATCAGTGGTTGAAGATGGTAAAACAGTGGGCCGTATAGGTGCCGCATTTAAAATTGAACAAAGTAAATTGGATCAGTTTTTTGTAACTACGCATTTTTCTATCACCGAAGCATTTGTAAAAGCCCTTGAAAAGACTTGGGATACTGCAATTTTCAGTTTAAAAATGTTAGGGAATATGGTGTTGGGAAACGTTTCATGGAAGGGGATGAGCGGCCCCGTCACCATTGCCAGCTATGCAGGACAAAGCGCCAATATGGGCATAAAGGTATTTGTTGGATTCTTAGCGCTTATCAGTATTAGCATTGGCGTATTGAATCTATTGCCTATACCCATATTAGATGGCGGCTATTTCATGTATTATATGATTGAATTTTTTACGGGAAAACCTGTATCTGAAGCGGCGGTAAGCGTTGGGCAAAGACTGGGATTTTTTATACTCGGCTGCATGATGGTATTAGCGCTTTATAATGACATGAACAGATTGATAACAGGCTGATTGAATGGCAATTCAAAATTTGAAGCACTCAAAAATAAAACTTAAGTCTATTCTATTGCTAGTCTCAAGCCTATACGCAGGCTCGGCAATTGCTCTTGAACCTTTTATAGTTAAAGACATTCGGGTTGAAGGTATCCAGCGTACTGAAGCAGGCACTGTTTTCAGTTACTTGCCGGTCAAAGTTGGCGAGACTATGAATGATGACCTTGCATCGCAAGCGATTAAATCTCTATACGGCACAGGTTTTTTCAAAGATGTGCGTATCGAAGCCGAAGGTGATGTGCTGATTGTTACAGTGCAAGAGCGATCAGCCATTGCACAAATTGACTTTAGCGGTAATAAATCATTTCCTACTGACAAAATGAAAGAGGGCCTCAAGCAAATCGGTATTTCTGAAGGTCAAATTTTTGATAAGTCCCAGTTGGATCGCGCCGAGCAGGAAATCAAACGTCAATATTTATCACAGGGTAAATATGGTGCTACGGTAAAGGCGGTAGTGTCACCCCTTGAGCGCAATCGCGTAGCAGTTCGTTTTGACATTGAAGAGGGCGCCGTATCTAAAATTCGCGACATTAATATTGTTGGTAATCAAGCATTTACCATGGAAGATTTACGTGCGCAATTTTTACTTACCACGCCAAACTGGATGAGTTGGTGGAATAAAGACGACCAGTATTCCAAACAAAAGCTTAATGCTGACTTGGAAACACTTAGATCGTATTATATGAATCAGGGTTATCTTGAATTCAATATTGACTCTACGCAAGTGTCAATCACTCCTGATAAAAAAGATATTTATATCACAGTGAATATCACCGAGGGGGAGAAGTACACTATTTCACAAGTGAAATTGGCGGGCGAAACGCTGGTTCCTGAAGATGAGTTGCGTCAATTGCTGCAAGTGCAAGCTGGCGATACATTTAGCCGTGAGAAAGTGACCCAAACCAGTAAAGCGATTAGTGATCGATTAAGTGATGATGGTTATGCCTTCTCAAACGTTAATGCAGTACCTGAACTGAACAAAGAGCAGCACACGGCTGCTTTTACATTTTTTGTTGATCCAGGTAAACGCGTTTATGTGCGTCGTATCAACATCGTAGGTAATTCACGTACTCGCGACGAGGTGATTCGTCGTGAGGTACGCCAGCTGGAGTCTGCCTGGTATGCTTCAAATAAAATTAATCGCTCAAAAGAACGTATCAGGCGTACGGATTTTTTCTCTGATGTGAATGTAGAAACTCCAGCAGTCGCAGGTACTTCGGATCAAGTTGATTTAAACATTAGCGTAGTCGAAAAATCGACCGGTAGTGTTCAGTTTGGTGCAGGTTTGTCCAGTAGCCAGGGTGTTGTATTTGGGGTTACTGTGAATCAAAACAACTTTTTGGGTACAGGCAACCGTGTGAGTGCGCAGGTAAATACCGGCAAGGTTAATACGACCTATTCATTATCATATACCGATCCTTACTTCACCCCAGATGGCGTAAGCCGTGGTATTGATTTATATCGCCGTGATGTGAATACAAAATCACTCAATATCGGTACTTATGATACGACGTCCTATGGCGCCGGTTTACGCTTTGGTATCCCTTTAAATGAACGTGATGGGGTTAGCTTTGGTATAGCGGCAGACTTTACTGAGGTAGGTTTGCAAAGTGATAGTCCTCAACAGTATAGGGACTACTGTGGCAACACCAGCGGCTGTACTAGCAATTCGATTGCAGCAAGTGCAGGTTGGACACATGACTCAAGGGACAGTATTTTCTTTCCCAATAATGGTGTGCTACAACGATTAACGACCGAAGTTGCTTTACCGGTATTGGATTTAGAGTACTATAAGGTTGATTATAAACATGCTTGGTATAAAGAGATTTTTAAAAACTATACCTTTATGATGAATGGCGAGATCGGATACGCTGACACTTATGGCAGTAAAAACTACCCATTCTTTAAAAACTTTTACATGGGTGGTGTTAACTCAGTACGTGGCTACAAAAACGGTTCGCTTGGTCCAAGAAGTGTAGATTCAAACACTGGGAGAGATTTTGCTTTGGGTGGTACGAAGCGCTTGTTGGGTAACGCAGAATTGTTCTTTCCAGTGCCGGGCTTAAAAGACTCAAATCAATTCAAGATGAGTGCATTTGTTGATGCCGGTAACGTGTTTGGCAGCAACCAATCTTATAGTTTGGGAGATTTACGATATTCAGCGGGCTTAGGGGTTAGCTGGATATCACCATTTGGACCTTTAAAGCTAGTGTTTGCTAAACCTTTGAATAGCAAATCCGGTGATGATACTGAGACTATACAGTTCCAACTTGGGCAGCAATTTTAGTGATACCACAAAAAAAGTTATTATTTTGTAATAGACCAGCATGCAAGCTATGGCTTTTGTTGTCTTGTGGCATAATGTAAATAATGAAATGTAGTGGTTTTAGGAGAAATTAATTGAGTAATTTTTTGAAAAATTTAGTATTGGCAAGTTTAATGACATTTGCTATCAGTGCTCAATCTGCCGAGTTGAAGGTTGGATATGTGCAGGTTGATAAAATTCTGCAAGAGGCGCCACAAACTGCTGAAAGCGGTAAAAAACTTGAACGTGAATTTAACCCTCGGTCTCAAGAGTTGGACCGTATGGCTAAACAAATTAAAGATTTAGAATCCGCGCTGGATAAAGAGGGTTTAACTATCTCTGAAGCAGAGCGTCGTAATAAAGAGCGTGATGTACAAAATATTAAAATTGAATTTCAACGCAAACAACGTGAGCTCCGCGAAGATATTAACTTGCGTAAAAATGAAGAGCTAGGTTCATTGCAAGATCGCATCAACAAAGCCGTACAGTCAGTATCTGAAGCAGAGGGCTATGATCTGGTCGTGTATAGTGGCGTAGCTTATGCAAGCAAAAAAATTGATATTACTGATAAAGTTTTAAAATTACTGGGTAAAAAGTAACCCGGATACTAATCAAGTCCAAGCACTATTAGGTTATCAGCTAGATAAATGAGTAAGCAATACTCACTTGACGATATTGTCAAAGCTTTGGGTGGCTTTGTCATTGGTGATGGCAGCACTTTAATACAACGCGTATCCTCTCTTGCCAATGCAAAAACTGGCGATATAAGTTTTGTTAATGACTCCAAATACCAAAAAGCAGTTGCCTCTAGTGGGGCAACTGCTTTTATATTGAAGCAAGTGCATTCTGATTTAACTGCTGCCCCAAGAATTATCGTAGATAACCCTTATGCTTATTTTGCTAAAGTTTCTGCATTTTTAAATCCACAAGCCCCTGTTTCGCTAGGCATCGCTCCAAGCGCAGTAGTTGCTACTTCGGCAAAAATTCCCGCGTCATGTAGTGTTGGTGCGCTAGTTGTGATCGGTGAAAATGTCGTACTTGGCGAAAGCGTTGTTATTGGTAGCGGCTGCATTATTGAAAACGATGTCATCATTGCCGATGGGGTTCGTTTAGAACCACATGTAACGATTAAACATCATTGCGAAATTGGCCAGAATTGCCATATATTTTCAGGCGCAGTGATAGGTTCTGATGGGTTTGGTTATGCAGAAGAAGCTGGCAGATGGATAAAGATCCCGCAAGTAGGACGTGTGATCCTGCATGCAAATGTAGATGTCGGTGCAAATACAACCATAGACCGCGGTGCGCTGGATGATACGATTATCGAAGAGGGTGTGAAACTTGATAATCTGATTCAAATTGGCCACAATTGCGTGATTGGCGCGCATACTGTGATTGCTGGATGCGTAGGGATCGCAGGCAGTGCGCGTATAGGCAAACACTGCAAAATAGGCGGCGCAGCGATGATCCTGGGGCACTTGGATATTGCTGATGATGTCACTATTTCACCAGGTAGCATGATCACGCGTTCTTTGACCTCTGCTGACACTTATACTGCACTAATGCCGTTCCAATCACATAAAGCGTGGTTAAATACGGCAGCAAAAATTCGTCACCTAGATGACTTTGCAGATAAAATTAAACAACTGGAAAAAGAGATTGCCCTGTTAAAATCACAGCACTAAATACAGCCTAAACAATTAATTGAAATATTCTTTAAAAGAAAAGTAAGCCGAGATCAATATGACAAATAAAACAGACTCTACCAGCATGGATATTCATGAAATTCTGGAACATTTGCCACATCGATATCCATTTGTTCTAGTGGATCGCGTTGTGTCTTTGGAGTTGGGGAAAGAGATTGTCGCAATTAAAAATGTAAGCGTTAATGAACCCTATTTCCCGGGTCATTTCCCATATCATCCCGTGATGCCAGGGGTGTTGATTATTGAGGCAATGGCACAGGCAGCGGCTATTTTGTCATTCAAAACAATGGATACCAAACCTAGTGATGACTCTGTATATTACTTTGCAGGCATTGATAGTGTGCGCTTTAAAAAACCTGTGTCGCCAGGTGATCAAATAATCCTTAATGTTAAAATTGATCGAATTTTAAAAGGAATCTGGAAGTATTCAGGTGTGGCAAGTGTTGATGGTACTGTGGTAGCGGAAGCGCAAATGATGTGCATATTAAAGGCAATTGAAAAATAATTGCACTCCAGGGCTATTCAATAAAACAAGTTTCAAGTGAAGTGACGCAATGCACACCGTAAAAATTCATCCAACCGCTATCATTGACCCTAGTGCGGAACTAGACTCTAGTGTTGTAGTTGGAGCTTATTCCGTTATTGGTCCCGATGTAAAAATAGATGCAGGAACCCGCATTTCAAGTCATGTAGCCATCAATGGCCCTACTATTATTGGTAAAAATAACCAGATTTTTCAGTTTTCTTCATTAGGCCAGGCACCGCAAGATAAAAAATATAAGGGCGAGCCGACTTTATTGGAAATAGGTGACAACAATACTATCCGTGAATTTTGTACTTTTAATCGAGGTACGGTGCAGGATAAAGGCACTACCAAGATTGGCAACGACAATTGGATTATGGCCTATGTGCACATCGCACACGATTGTCAAATTGGTAATAGCACTATTTTTGCTAACAATGCGTCCCTGGCAGGGCATGTTGATGTTGATGATTATGCGATTTTAGGCGGTTTTACCCTCATACATCAGTTTTGTAAAATTGGTTCACATGTGATTACTGCCGTGGGTTCGGTAGTATTCAAAGATATTCCGCCGTATGTGACTGCAGCTGGTTATGATGCAAAACCGCATGGCATTAATGCAGAAGGATTGAAACGTCGTGGTTTTTCTGCAGAAAGTATTTTACAGATTAAACGTGCCTATAAAGTTTTGTATCGCAAGGGATTGACTTTGGATGAGGCGAAAGCTGAGTTGTTAACTATGCAATCCCAAGCGCCAGAAATTGCCTTATTGACTGATTTTTTGAATATATCCGCTCGCGGCATAGTTCGATAATATTTTAGCTATGATTAGAATTGGTATTGTGGCTGGCGAGGCTTCAGGTGATTTGCTTGGAAGCCATTTGATTCAAGCACTCAAGCAAAAGCGCCCGGATTTGGAATTCATCGGTATTGCTGGTCCTAAAATGATGCGCGAAGGCGCACGGTCGCTTTTCCCGATCGAACGCTTATCTGTGCGTGGCTATCTGGAAGTGATCAAGCATCTTTGGGGTCTGCTTAAGCTGCGACGTCAGCTATTGAATTACTTTCTAGATAATCCCCCCGATTTATTCATCGGTATAGATGCACCTGATTTCAATTTTTGGCTAGAGAAAAAGCTTAAAAATAAAGGTATCAAGACCATTCATTATGTCAGTCCATCAATTTGGGCATGGCGCAAGAATCGCATCAAAAAAATAAAGAAAGCCGTTACTCAGGTTTTAGCTTTATTTCCCTTTGAACCTGCTTTATATCAGGCAGAAGGTATTCCGGTAAGTTACGTTGGACACCCGTTAGCGGATATTTTGCCAATGGAGCCCGATGTTGCCGCGGCTCGAGAAATTCTGAAATTAGAGGGTTCCGCACTGGTGATTGCCATGTTGCCAGGCAGCCGGCAGGGTGAAGTCCAGCAACATGCTGATTTGTTTGTGCAGACGGCTAAACGCATTTATGCGGAGCATCCCCACGCGATATTTCTGGTGCCCTTGATCACGCGCAAAACACGCCAGATTTTTGAACAGGCGATTTATAAGGAGCATGAGCCATTGCCCATTCAAGTACTATTTGGGCATGCACACGATGCGATGGAAGCCGCAAATGTGGTGATTGTGGCTTCAGGTACTGCAACGCTTGAAGCAGCTTTACTTAAAAAGCCGATGGTGATTACATACCGCATGTCTAAATTAAGCTGGCAACTGCTTAAGCGTATGCGTTTGCAGCCTTATGTGGGTTTACCCAATATACTGGCTGGCAAGCTTGTAGTGCCAGAGCTATTACAGGATGATGCAACGCCGGATAAGCTGGCGGAAGCTGCACTAACTTTGATTGCTGATGCGGATAAGCTGGCCGAAATTAAAAAAGAATTTACAGACATCCATCACAGTTTACGCCAGAATACGGCTGAAAAAGCTGCGGCAGCTATCCTTGCACACTTACCATGAGTAATGCTTTCTTGATTTGTGGTGTAGATGAGGCTGGACGCGGCCCTTTGGCTGGCGCCGTGTATGCTGCGGCCGTCATACTTAATGCCGATAGGCCGATTATGGGCTTGGCTGACTCAAAAAAACTCAGTGAGAAAAGGCGCGATGCGCTTGCCATGGAAATCAAGCAGCATGCGCTGGCTTGGGCTATCGCGAGTAGCAGCGTTGAAGAGATTGATAGCATCAATATCCTGCAAGCCAGCTTGCTTGCCATGAAACGCGCGATTGAGGCGATGCAGGTGCAATTCAATATCACGCCACATTTGGTACAGGTGGATGGTAATCAATCCCCAAAAATCAGCCTGCCATGTGAGGCGATTGTGAAGGGCGATAGCAAAGTGCAGGCGATTTCGGCCGCCTCTATTTTAGCTAAAACCGCGCGGGATGCTGAGTTGTATATACTTGATAAACAATATCCCTTGTATGGCTTTGCGCAGCATAAAGGCTACCCCACGGCGGCACATATAGCCTTGCTGCAGCAACATGGCGTGTCGCCCGTGCATAGACGCAGCTACGCACCGGTAAGGGCCTTGTTGACCCGCTAACTAAGCAGCCAATAACAAAAATACTGTCGGCTTTTTATGCAGATCAGGCAGTGCGGTTTGTTTCCAATCTTTCACGCGTTTAGTCACAATGTATTCGTCCTGCAGGCTGATGTTGCAGGCAATACACAGCCGAGTTTCACCGTGGCAGTTGGCAAGTATATCTTCCAGCATGTGCTGGTTGCGGTAGGGTGTTTCTATAAAAATCTGTGTTTCCTGTTGTTTTGAACGCTTTTCAATCTCTTTAAGCTGATTGATTCGTGCAGTTTTATCGCTGGGTAAATAGCCCAGGAAGGTAAAGCGCTGGCCATTCAGGCCACTGGCCATGAGGCTGAGTAGAATAGAAGAGGGGCCAACCAACGGCGCTACTCGAATACCTTTCTGGTGTGCCAGTGCAGCGAGTCTTGCGCCGGGGTCGGCGATACCGGGGCACCCCGCTTCACTCATTAGCCCTACGTCTTTACCTGCCAAGAGTGAACTGAGCAGCGCTGGTAATTCTTTATCTGTGGTGTGCTCGTTTAGCGGCTTGAGCACAAGTTCGCGTATGGGTTTTCTGTGCTTGATTGCGCCCAGAAAATGACGTGCGGTTTTTTCATTCTCAACGATGAATTCATCCAGCTGTTGCGCAATGCTTACCACTTCATTTGGTAACACCCTGGCGATATTGTCATCACCAAGGGTGACGGGAATAAAATATAGTGTTCCTGATTTTTTATTAGTCATTAATACTTCACTTGTACACGATAGGTGAGTGTGGTTTTGCCTTCGGCAGGGATATCAATTTTCCACACGGCAGTATTGCTGGTGGCTTTTTGACTGGGGTGATTTTCTTTCAGTATTTTCCAGTCAGCGGGAATCGGTTCTTGTACAGTGACCGTTACGCGTTCTTTTTTGGCATTTTTAAGTACGATTTCATAGGCACTTTCAAACATACTATTCCCTTTTGATGGGCGAGGTAATGTTTTGAAGTCGGTTTGTTTTTTATCTGCTGTGACATCGAAAGAATCGCCCAGCTTCAGGCGTACTATTTCATTCTTTGGTGTATGGTCAATATTATCTTCCCCTACAAACTGTGCATTGCCCCGGTTGTCTTTTTTATAGACGCGCATGATGCCCTTTGGCAAAGGCATACCTAGTTTTGCGGCTTCTTTATTATCAAACTCTACAAATGCACCAACTTTTATTTTTTGGCCTAAGTCACCATAGCTGGAGCCATAATAATAATCTGCACCTCGTAAAACCAGCTCTTTGCGGGCAGATACGTTTGTTGCTGAGAGTAATGCCACTTGTTTTGTTTGGCTTTCTGCGATCGTTGTAGGGTGGTCCAGCGTATAAAGGTGGTATTCAAGCAGTGATTCCTCGGCCATCGGTGCGGCTGCATCGGCTTCCATCGCTACACTTTTCCGCATCGCCAGCGGGCGCGGATAGTTCTCCTGGACACGGTTAACATCACCTGCGACTAGCTGCAGTTTCGCATTGTTATATGACGTACCGCTGGTGTTGGTAAGCGTAACCCAGCCTGATAAATCAATGCTGTCTTCCCTGGGGCTAAGTTCCGCTACATAATCAGCTTTCCAGCCTAGTCCGCCTGTCAGATAGCTAAGTTCCACGGTTTGTTCAGATGAGGTTTTATTGTTGAGCTTGGTTACCAGAGTAGGGCGGTCACGCAGGTTGGCGGGTACATCATCGTAAACAATGCGACCAGGTATGCCGGTTTCAATGCGATTGCCAATTTTCATGACTACGCCGTTATTTGCGGATAGTACTGTAGCCTGTTCAGAGGTTTCTGCTCCGGTGGCGGGGTTAACTCTGACAATACTTACATTTTTACCTACGTATTTTTCAAGTAGTTTTTGCGGGGTAAGCAAATCAAAGTCGAAATTCTGTTCCAGTGTGCTGAAGCTTCCTGCGTTGCTTAGGCTGCGCAGCAGAGCAGTTTCAGGGCGGATCTGCGCGCTGACATCACGCAATGCAAGGTTATTCAAACCGCTATCCAGCTTAACTTTACGTTGATCTTTTACCAAGGCTAAATTGTTGTTGTAAATAGTAACAGCTACATTTTGCTGGTCATTTAAGGTGCTGCGAATTTCATCCATTTCTGCTGAAACGGCTGCTGCGGAAAATGCTGAAAGTATGGAAAATGTAATTAGTGCGTATCGATTAGGCATGGCAAATTCCTTTTTATTGGGATTAATCAGTACTGCAACCTGGAAACAATTTAAATACATAAAGTCGCTGTTGGCACTATAGCTTGAGTCATTTATATTACAGCCAAACCTTCGTTCTGCAACATAGTGACTAATGCAATCATTGGCAGCCCAACTAAAGCGTTGGGGTCATCCCCAGTCATTTTTTCAATAATAGCGATACCCAGGCCTTCAGATTTTGCACTGCCGGCGCAATGGTATGGCTGTTCTTTTGTTAGATAACTCTCAATTTGAGCATCTGTTAAATTTCTAAATTTTACAATGTAGGGCACAACCTCTGCCTGCATGCTCTGCGTGGCAGAATTATAGAGGCAAAGCGCGCTATGGAATGTGACTTCTCTGTCGCGCATCATGCGCAGCTGCTTGGTGGCGTTGTCATGGGTTAATGGTTTACCTAACTGCTGATTATCAAGTGTAGCAACCTGGTCGCATCCAATGATGAGCGCATTTGCATGCGTTGTGCCTACTTTTTTTGCTTTTACTTGCGCCAATCTCAGTGCGGTTTCCTGCGGCAATTCATTCGGTAATGGCGTTTCGTCTACATCTGGCGAGATACAGGTGAAAGGCACTTGTAAATGTGTGAGTAATTCACGGCGGAAGGGCGAAGATGAGGCAAGAATGAGCGTTGGATTCATAATGATTTAGCTGTAAATAAAAAAGCCGACAGCATGATTGTGTCGGCTTTTATGTTAAAAAACAAATAGTGTGTTTATCTGGGTTTACTCAGGTTGGATTTCAAGTAAAGCTTCGTCAGGCGTAACAGCATCACCTTTGTTGACATTGACTGCCACCACGACACCTGAAGTTGCGGCCTGGATTTCATTTTCCATTTTCATGGCTTCAATCACCAGTACGCCATCGCCGGCTTTAACTTTGTCACCAACCTTTACCTTGACCGCTACAATCGTACCAGGCATGGATGTAGTGACGTGCCCTGCATGCGTTGCGCGAGGACGGCCGCTCGCTGCATTGCTTGCAGCTTTCTTTTTACCGCCACTACTTGTGCCACCGCCGGATACTTCAATTTCACTTAAAGTTTCAACAATGACTTCTTCTGCAATACCGTCGATTGTTACGTAGTAAGGGCGATGCTCTTCTCCGGCATGACCACTTCCGGTTAAATTGATATGGAAAGTTTCACCATGCAATGTGACTTTAAACTCATTAGGTGCATAACGGGCAGCATTAGAATTGGCAGTTGCTTTGTCTAGCAAAGCTTCTGGAGTCGCAGAACCTGCGTTACGTTCTTGTAAGTATGTTTGACCAATATCCGGGAACATGGCGTAGGTCAGCACATCTTCCTCGGATTTTGCAAAAAGCTCGGCATCGATGCCGAGTTTTGCCATCTCAGGCTCTAACAAATCAGCAGGGCGGCAGGTAATAACCTTGCTATCACCTACGGCTTGTTGTTTAACAATGTCGTTAACAGGTGCCGGGGATTTTCCATAATGGCCAAGGAAGTAGTTTTTGACTTCATTGGTAATTGATTTGTAACGATCACCGGTCATGACATTAAGTACAGCCTGCGTACCCACAATTTGTGAGGTAGGTGTCACTAGTGGCGGATAACCTAGATCTTTACGCACACGTGGAATTTCTGCCAGCACTTCATCCATGCGATTGAGCGCGCCTTGCTCTTTTAACTGGTTGGACAAGTTTGAAATCATGCCGCCAGGTACCTGGTTAACCAGTACGCGGGTATCCACACCAGTGAAATCACTCTCAAATTGCCAGTATTTTTTACGTACATCACGGAAATAAGCCGTAATTTCCTGAAGCGCATGTAAATCCAGGCCGGTGTCATATTCTGTGCCTTGCAGCGCAGCTACGATACTTTCAGTCGATGAATGACTGGCACCTTCGCCAAATGATGAGTTGCATGTGTCAATAATCGTAGCGCCTGCTTCGATACCTTTTAAGAAACACATCGCAGACAAGCCTGAAGTAGCATGGCTGTGCAGATGAATAGGCAGGCTGACCGCAGCGCGTAAAGCTTTAACCAAATCGCTTGTGCTTTGCGGCGTGAGCAAGCCCGCCATGTCTTTAATGGCAATCGTGTCACAGCCCATGTTTTCAAGTTCTTTGGCCAACCCGACAAAGTGTTCGATGTCATGTACCGGGCTAGTCGTATAACTAATCGCCCCTTCGGCATGCTTGCCTAAATCTTTAACTGCCTCAATTGAGGTTTTCAGGTTGCGCATGTCATTCATTGCATCAAATATACGGAATACATCTACACCGTTATCTGCAGATTTTTGCACGAACGCACGCACGACATCATCAGAATAGTGACGGTAACCTAACAGGTTTTGGCCGCGCAATAACATTTGAATGCGGCTGTTAGGTAAGGCCTTGCGTAACTTGGCAAGACGTTCCCAAGGATCTTCTTTCAGAAAACGTACACAGGCATCAAACGTTGCGCCACCCCATGCTTCAAGCGACCAAAAGCCGATAGCATCAAGCTTCGCACAAATGGGGAGCATGTCATTAGTACGCATGCGCGTAGCAATTAATGATTGATGTCCATCGCGTAAAACTAGTTCAGAAACAAATACTTTTGCCATTTTTTTAATCTATCGCTTTAAGGTTTAAGTTGATTTTAATAATATTGGTAAAGAATGCACTCAAATGCCTTCGTGTGCTGCAATAGCTGCAGAAATTGCAGCAGCAATCAGTTCAGGTGGAAGCTCATTGGCATAGTTAGCTAACTCAGGATGTGACTCTACAAAGCTAGTGTTGAAATCCGCATTTCTAAAATCCTCATGTTTCAATATTTGCTGATAATAAGGAATAGTGGTTTTTACGCCGTAGATTAGCATATCATCCAATGCGCGACGTCCACGCTCAATGACGCCTTCCCAGTTTAATGCCCAGACCGTGAGCTTTGCGCACATTGAATCATAATAGGGTGGGATAACATAACCGCTATATATTGCAGCATCCATACGCACACCTGGGCCGCCTGGCGCATAGTAACGGGTGATTTTGCCAAAACTTGGTAAAAAGCCGTTTTTCGGATCTTCAGCATTGATACGGAACTCCATGGCATAGCCACGGAATTGCAC
>JBAQME010000265.1:0-8001 GCA_049302535.1 Methylotenera sp. | reverse complement strand
GATGTCGGTCAACACCATGTCTTCAGCACCAAAGCTATTGGCAAAGGTGATGTTCCCGGCACCAAACTCGTTAGCTGCATCGCTAAGCACGGCATGTATCTCCGCTGCTTTGCGCTTTACGCTGGCTATTAATGCATCAGTGAGCGTTGGCCTGGTTGCCGGGTTGTTGGCGCCAGGTTTAAGCATGATAACCTGGCCTAAATCGATGCTATCTGACATTAAGTGCCTCGGTTGTAACGTTTAAATACTGGGCGTGGCTCATCTACTGCGCCTTGGTACGGTTTGCTAAAGTCATTCAGGCTGGCAATAGCATCCTGCGCTGAACGATCCTTACGTATCAAGTAACTGGTAAAGCCGCTGCGTTTCAAGAAGAACAGCTGGTCACGCAACACGTCGCCAAAGGCACGCAATTCATTTTTGTAGCCATAGCGTGTGCGTAATAATGTGCCAAGCGAGAAAATGCGGCCATCGGCAAAACGCTCAACAAATACCGCGATAATCGGCAGTGCATTTAAATCATGCTGCTGTTGGATTAAGTATTCAATCAGCTCGTGGGTAGCCAGCCAAACGCCGACCTCGCCTTGAGCGATGCGGCTTGTCAATTCATTATTCCGTTCGACAAAGACACTTAAAGGCACGATGATCTTGCCTGTTGCAGGAATCACGGTATTGGCAATCTGTTCCTCGGTTACGGCATTTTCTCCCGTAAGCTTGAACAACACGACTTTACCGGCCTGCTTGCGCTCTTCTACCTGTACTGCAGGTAACTGAACAAGCGTCCATTCATCGTTTGCCACAACGGCAATGCCGTTATCGATTTTTATTAAGTTACTCATGCTGCTATCTCTTTTTTTGCACTTTCTGTTTTTGCATATACATGTGCCTTGAAAGGAGGTATTCCTATACGGCGCACGGTGTCAATAAAACGCTCTTCCGGCGTACGTTCTTTGATATAAACCTCAATCAGTTTCTGTACTACGCCTGGCATTTCATCTGCCGAGAATGCAGGACCAATTACCGTACCGATGCTGGCATCATTACCTTGCTTGCCGCCAATGGTGACCTGATACCATTCAGAACCATCCTTATCAACGCCTAATATGCCTATATGGCCCACGTGGTGGTGACCGCAGGCATTCATGCAGCCTGAGATATTGAGTTCGATATCGCCAATATCATGCAGGTAATCCAGGTCATCGAATTGCTTTTGAATAGCTTTGGCAATCGGGATGCTTTTTGCATTGGCAAGTGAACAGAAGTCGCCGCCTGGGCAGCAAATGATGTCAGTTAACAAACCGATATTCGGTGTTGCTAAACCATTGGCGCGCGCTTTTTCCCACAATGCAAATAAGTCGCTTAATTTTACGTCAGCCAGGATAAGGTTTTGCTCATGCGAGGAGCGCAGTTCACCAAAACTATATTCATCAGCTAAATCAGCTACGGCCCACATCTGCTCAGAAGTGATATCACCGGGAGCACTGCCATGCGGTTTGAGTGATAGTGTCACAGCACGATAGCCAGCCTGTTTGTGCGGATGTACGCAGTGTTTGACCCATGCTGCAAATGCAGGATTGCCGGCGACGGCCGCGTCAAAACTCGCATTATGTGCAGGCAGCGTTTCGTAAGGCATTGCCTCAAAATGCTTGGCGACACGTGCTAATTCAGCTTCGCTGATAGTATTGGCATTATCTTTTAGATGTGTCCATTCCGCCTCTACCTGATTGCGGAATTCATTGATACCTAATGCTTTAGTAAGAATCTTGATACGCGCTTTATACATGTTGTCACGGCGACCATGCAGGTTATAAACGCGGATGATCGCTTCGCAATAGGTGAGGGCGTGTTGCCAGTCCAGGTGTTCACGTATCACAGACCCTAGCATCGGAGTGCGGCCTAATCCGCCGCCAACCCATACTTTGATCGCTACTTTATTATTAGCATCAAGATAAAACTCTAAACCGATGTCGTGCATCTGAACGATGGCGCGGTCCTGTTTGGTGCCGGAAACTGCGATTTTAAACTTGCGCGGCAGCAGGGCAAATTCGGGGTGGAAAGTGCTCCATTGGCGTATGATTTCAGCCATTGTGCGTGGATCGATTACTTCATCCGGAGCAATACCAACGAATTGGTCTGTTGTGATGTTGCGGATGCAATTGCCTGAAGTCTGGATCGCATGCATTTCAACGGTAGCAAGTTCAGCCAGAATATCAGGCGTGTCTTCCAGTTTGGGCCAGTTGAGTTGCAAGTTCTGGCGTGTACTGAAGTGACCGTAGCCTTTGTCGTATTTCTTGGCAATGTCGCCTAGCTTGCGTAATTGTTTACTGGATAGCATGCCGTAGGGCACGGCAATACGTAACATTGGCGCATGGCGTTGAATATACAAACCATTTTGCAGGCGCAGTGGACGGAATTCGTCTTCCGTTAACTCGCCGGCCAGATAACGGCGGACTTGGTCGCGGTATTGCGCCACGCGTTCATCAACGATCTGTTGATCTATTTCATCGTATTTATACATGTATATTAAGACTTCTTAAACTGACTCTAAAATTAAACCAGAACGAATTTCAAACCAATAATAAGTAACAAGGTTGCCAACAGCGGACGCAACACTTTTTCCGGGATTTTGACGCTTATATGGCTGCCAACCCATATCCCGGGCAGAGAGCCAATGAGCAGTGTGCCTAACAAAGTAAAGTCAACATGCCCTAATGTCCAATGTCCAAAACCAGCTACTGCCGTCAAGGGAATCGCATGCGCCAAGTCTGTACCCACTACCTTTAATGTGCTCATTTTAGGGTAGAGAAACAAAATTGCTAATGTACCCAATGCCCCGGCTCCCACTGAAGAGATCGTAACTAGCGAACCCAATATTATGCCAGTAAATATAGTGGCTGGGACTTGAATTTTTTTGAAACGACCGCTGCTAATGACACTATCTTCAATTTCGCGTATCTTTTTACGTGTTAAATAACTGCGAATAAGTAATGCTACTGCTGTAAGTATCAATGCAACACCCAAAGTGAATGTGATTAGCCCTGTAACGTCTTTTTCAATCTTGATTAAATGTTTAATCAAAAAAATAGTCGCAACGGCAGAAGGCAAGCTGCCCAATGACAGCCAGGATACTACGCGCCAATCTACTGATTTGTGCGTGCTGTGATGGACAAATACCCCGCCGGTTTTTGTGATGGCTGCGTAAAGTAGATCTGTTCCAACGGCAATAGCTGGTTTAAACCCGAATAAAAACACCAGTAATGGAGTCATCAGCGAACCGCCGCCAACGCCTGTAATGCCCACGAGCATGCCGACAGTGAAGCCTGAAACAATATAACCAAATTCCATATGGAGTATCCGTTATTGGGTATTAATCTGAGGCGTGCACTATAACAGTGAATAATTGTTTTATTTAAGAATATGTTATTCTATACATATGCCATTTTATTATATAAGCAACGCTATGCATGTAGCGTTGGAGTCAACAATATGAAGCTACATCAGTTGCGATATTTACACGAAGTTGTGAAGCAAGGTTTGAATATTACCAGTGCTGCTGAAGCGCTGTTTACTTCACAGCCTGGCGTTAGTAAACAAATTCAGCTTATAGAAGAAGAACTGGGGCTACAGATTTTTAAGCGGAATGGCAAGCGATTAACCGGATTGACTGAGCCTGGCGAACAAATTCTAAATTTAGCCGCAAAAGTGATTCGCGATATTGAGAACATTAAGCGCGTAGGCGAAGAATTTAGTGATGTAGAAACAGGCACATTAACGATTGCAACCACACACACGCAAGCACGTTATAAATTGCCCGCCGCGGTCAAAGAGTTTATGAGCAAATACCCCGGTGTAAAGCTGAACATACACCAGGGTAATCCTAGTCAGGTAGCAGAGCAGGTGGCAAATGGCGAAGCCGATATTGGTATTGCCACGGAATCGATCAGCAGTTACGACAGTTTATTATGTTTGCCTTGCTATCACTGGAATCGCTGCGTGGTAGTGCCGCATGGACACCCTTTACTGGCTGGCGGTCCTTTAACCTTGGAAAAACTGGCATCTTATCCGCTCATTACCTATGATTTTGCATTTACCGGTGGTACTTTGGTATCCAAGACATTTAGTGATGCCGGTCTGACACCAAATGTTGTTTTAACCGCAATTGATGCAGACGTAATTAAAACCTATGTCACATTAGGCTTGGGTGTTGGTTTGCTTGCCAATATGGCATACGACCCTGAACGCGACGTGAATCTGGCAAGAATAGATGTCAGCCATCTGTTTGCAGACAGCACGACTTATTTAGGGGTGCGCAAAGATGCATTTTTACGTGGGTATATGTATGGATTTATTGAGCTTATTGCACCACACTTTAACCGTGCCGCAGTGAATGCAGCGCTCAAAATAAGTGAATAATAAGATAAGTGAGCAATAAAAAAGTTATCCTAAGATAGGATGGTCATGATGCATCAAACTAAATTGCCTTTACATGTGGTCGTTTTAGCACTGGTGTTATTGATAACCGGTTGCGGCACCGTTAAGCCCATAACATCAAGCCAAATGGAGCTTATCGGTAAAGTGAGGGCTGGTATGCCTGCCATTGATCCTGGCACGGCAATTTACGAGTTGCCGGTGAATGACGGTGTAAGCTACCAAGAGGTAGTGGATAGTTTGAAAAGTGTTTCACAAGGCTTGAATTTTGTGAACCCTGCCAATTTTCCAATTGGTGAACACCTGAAATCGCGTGGCGTGGATCCGCAAGGTATCAAGGATGTGCATTCGTTTTGCAATTTAAGCATGGGGGCAGAGATTATTTTGGATCACCCGGAATTTTTGGTATTCGCGCCTTGCCGAATAGCGATATATGAAAAGCCGGATGTGAACAATAAGTTAAAACTTTTTATTGCGTTGGATCGCCCAACGTTTGATTTGAAAAGTATTAAAAATCCAACCGAGCGTGCAAAAAAATCCGCACAGGAATTGGAAACGACTTTACTGGAAATTATGGATAAAGCCCGTAGGGGGGATTTTTAGTTTTTATGTACAAATTGGTTCCGAATTTGGCTGGCTTACCGAGCGGGCACGAGTAGTTGCAAACGATTTTACAAACAGGGTTTGCTGAACAAACCATCACCAAGTCACATTTTATTGCGATGGCAATACAATGTGCAACGGAGCGGGAGATTGGTGCCGCATTACGCGCATTTGCCGCACAGCACCAAAATGCGCATCATCTGGCTTATGCTTTTCGTATTAAAACCGAGCAAGGCATTGTGCCGCGTTTCTCGGACGCCGGTGAACCTTCCGGCACTGCGGGCATGCCAGTATTAAAACTTATAGAAGGCCGTGACCTGATTAACGTTTGTGTTGCAGTAATCCGTTATTATGGAGGCATTAATTTAGGTACAGGCGGGTTGGCGCGTGCTTATGGTGGTACTGCGAAATTAGCACTGGATGCCGCCCGGATAGGTGGTTTTATCGAGATGCAAACAGTTGCTGTGACAATTCATTATAATCAAATGGATGCCTTGACCAGGGCGTTGACCAAATGCAACGGCAGTATTTTAAATAAGGCGTTTAATGAACAGGTTGACTTAGAGGTCTCTTTGCCAAAAGATGAAGTGACAGGTTTTTTGAATAGATTTTCATTAAATTAATTAAAACAATAAGTTGATAAACTTATTTAACTAGTAACATTAAGATAAATATGACTAAAAGCGTACTTGCACCAGCAACTATTTATGAAAAATCAGCATGGGTCCTAGCTGCATTCACTTTATTTTTTGTGGTGAACTTTAGCCTTTTGCCTTCGTTACTTGCAGGTTTGTTGGTTTTTCAGCTGGTGCATATTATTACACCCTATATTGCACGTCGCTTCCCCAGTAAGCGTCCAAGTAATTACTCAAAATTATGGGCCGTAGGGATTCTGGTTTTCATTATTGTGAGCCTGCTTGCCTTGGCGGGAGCTGGGTTGGTGGCTTTTTTACGCTCGGATGCTGGCAGTGTGACGGTGTTATTGGCAAAAATGGCACAGATTCTTGAAGATTCACGCAAGATTTTACCAGGCTGGCTACTTGAACATTTGCCAGCGGATGCCATTGCATTTAAAGAACAAGCTGCAGCATGGTTGCGTACACACGCTGACCAACTACAGGTAGTGGGCAAAGAGGCAGGGCGCGTTACAGTTCATATTCTTATTGGCATGATAATAGGCGGAATATTGGCATTACGTGAGGCGGTGGTCATAGACCACTTTAAGCCCTTTGCACGTGCACTGGTAGAGCGCACCAGTCTGCTTAGTGATGCATTTAGACGCGTTGTTTTTGCACAAATACGTATTTCGGCTATTAATACCTGTTTCACAGCAATTTATTTAGCAGTTGTTTTACCGTTGGCAGGTGTTCATTTACCGCTCATTAAAACCATGATTGCGATCACGTTCGTGATTGGGCTAATTCCGGTGGTAGGTAACTTAATTTCCAATACGATCATTGTGGTTGTGAGTTTGAGTCAATCACTTGCCGTGGCGATAGGGTCATTGTTTTATTTAGTAATCATTCATAAATTTGAATATTTTTTGAATGCACGCATTGTCGGTACCCAAATACGCGCCAACGCATGGGAGCTATTGATCGCGATGTTGTGCATGGAAGCCGCATTTGGTTTAATAGGAGTGGTTGCTGCACCTATTTATTATGCCTACATCAAGGCTGAATTGCGCGCGCGCGATTTGGTTTAATTATTTATTTTGGCTAATAATTCGAAGGTCAGGCAATGATTTCAGCATTCATACTCAATAGCATCCTTGTTGCAGCTGCAGTGTTAATTCACTTTGAAGCACTAAACCAGCTTTCTGTTTGGATTCCAAGAATTTCTATTCGCCACAGGTTGCGCGTGTTAATCGGTGTTTTTGGAGCCTTATGTGCGCATGTAATTGAAGTTTGGATATTTGCTTCGGCTATTACTTCATGATTCATCAAGACGGATTTGGCACGCTACAAGGGAGTTTTGATAAAAGCCTGATGGATTGCAGTTATTTTTCGTTTGTAAGCTACACTACGCTTGGTTTTGGCGATATTGTAGCCAAAGGCGATATACGCTTTCTGGCTGGGCTGGAAGCACTAACCGGATTGGTTTTAATTACATGGACTGCTTCTTTTATGTTTATTGAGATGCAGAAATTGTGGAAAGACAAATAGTTTTCCAGGTAGGTGTTTTTATCCCGTTGTCGTCATAAGAAACTTCCAGGAATGACCTGCTGGGTCACTCCTGACTTCGAAAAGTGGAATATCTATTACTTTGGGTGCCACCACGAGTGCTAATTTTTTAACTGATAAAACCGGTTCTCTAATGTTTTACCGTTTTTAACACTATCTAGTTTGTTGCCGATCGCATCACCTAAAGCAACGAGTCTGTCATCCGGGTGCGGATGAGTTTTGAACAGCAGGGCAACGCTGCCGTCATTTTTATTGGTTTGGCCCAATGTCTGTAAAACATCTGTCAAGCCATATGGCTCATATCCGGCGCGGGTGGCATAACTTAAACCGAGCCTATCCGCTTCATACTCTGCAGATTTATCCAGACTGCGCGCACTGATTTCAGCACCGCTGCCAATGGCCTTGCTGACAAGCTTGTTATCTTTTGCGTATTTGTCACTCAGGAAGCCGGCACCGATGTTTAACAACTGCTGCTTTTGCAACACTTTAAGCTGGTGTTTTTTAACAACATGGCCAATTTCATGACCTAATACACCGGCCAGTTGTGCCTCGTTGCTTAGTTTGCGGTACAGCCCTTTGGTGAGCATGATATAACCGCCGGGTGCAGCAAAGGCATTTATATCGTCACTTTCAATCACACCGAAGTGCCAGGGGAGATCCGGGCGTTCTGACTGCGAAGCTACCCAGCGACCAACTGAGTTGACATATTTCTGTAATGCCGCATCTTTTACCAGCGGTGCGGCACCCAATAAGTTACCTGCAATTTCACGACCCAGGGAGATTTCTTCTT
>JBAQME010000264.1:0-12562 GCA_049302535.1 Methylotenera sp. | reverse complement strand
TGGAAGAACAGTGGCACGATTTCCACTATCCCGCCGAATGCTACCACTACCAGAATCAGCACAATCATCAGAAAGTTGCTGGTCTCAATTTTTTCGTGGCTGAAGCCACTGTTTGTATCTTGATTTGACATGATGATTTTCCTTAAGCGTGAGCGGCAACTGGTGGAATTGTCGCAACAGCAGCTTTGCCACTGGTTGCAGTTTTAAGCACATTCCACAACATGATGATCATGCCGCTGAGGTAGAGCAGGCCACCTAATGTACGGATGATGTAGTATGGATGTTTTGCTTTAACACTTTCTACAAAGGTGTAGGTAAGTGTGCCGTCAGTGTTGATAGCGCGCCACATTAAACCTTCCATCACGCCTGAAATCCACAATGCTGCGATATACAGCACAATACCAACTGTGGCTAACCAGAAATGCAATTCAATCGCTTTAACACTGTGCATTTGTTTTTGACCAAACAAACGTGGCACCATGTAGTAGAGGGAACCCATTGATACCAAGCCAACCCAGCCTAAAGCACCTGAATGTACGTGACCAACAGTCCAGTCTGTGTAGTGTGAAAGTGAGTTAACTGTCTTAATCGCCATCATCGGGCCTTCAAAAGTACTCATACCGTAGAAAGACAATGAAACGATAAGGAAGCGCAAGATTGGATCTGTACGCAGTTTGTGCCATGCGCCTGATAAGGTCATCATGCCGTTGATCATGCCGCCCCAGCTTGGTGCTAACAGAATCAGTGAGAAAGCCATACCTAAAGATTGTGTCCAGTCAGGTAGTGCTGTGTAGTGCAAGTGGTGAGGACCCGCCCACATGTAAGTAAAGATCAATGCCCAGAAGTGCACGATAGATAAACTGTATGAGTACACTGGACGGTCAGCTTGCTTAGGTACGAAGTAGTACATCATGCCCAGAAAGCCGGCTGTCAGGAAGAAGCCTACAGCGTTGTGACCGTACCACCACTGCACCATTGCATCCTGTACGCCAGCGTATGCTGAGTATGAGTGCATGAAACTGGCTGGCATCGCTGCACTATTAACAATGTGCAGCAAGGCTACCGCGATAATGAATGCGCCCAGGAACCAGTTGGCTACATAAATATGTTTGACGCGGCGGATACCAATCGTACCAAAGAACACGATGGCATAAGAAACCCACACTACCGCAATCAACAAATCGATAGGCCATTCAAGTTCCGCATACTCTTTACCTTGTGTGTAACCTAAAGGTAGCGAAATAGCCGCCGCCAGAATTACCGCTTGCCAACCCCAGAAGGTGAAATTGGCCAGCCTGGGGCAGAATAGCGCGGTGTGGCAGGTGCGCTGCACGATATAGTAAGAAGTGGCGAACAAAGTACAGCCGCCAAATGCAAAAATTACTGCGTTAGTGTGCAGTGGACGTAAACGACCGAAGCTTGTCCACGGTAGACCAAGATTGAGTTCTGGCCAGACTAGCTGAGAGGCGATAATAACGCCTACCAACATGCCCACCACACCCCAAACCACGGCCATGATAGAAAATTTCCGTATAACATCATCGCTATACGTAGTTGATTGTGAATTCGAGACTTGCATTTAGTTCTCCCCAAAGTGCCAATTGATAATTTACTGCTAGTTTTACACGTGACATTCTGTCGCAGGTTGTGCTGGTGGTATTTGATTCAAGTCAACTCCTTTGTATAAAGAATTACAAAATATTTTCTGTCTTATTTGTAGCTTTAATGTAAGGTAAATGGTAAAAATTCAATCAAGCCTTAAATGCCGTCAGTTGAAAATCTAGTAAACTTTCACTCTATGAAAGTATTTAATACCATTGCGATCACTTGTTTGCTGATGCTGTGCGCCTGTGATCGATCAGATTCGAGCCGGCAACCTGATCAAACCACACCTGTTCGTTTTGCCTTGGCGCAAATGCCACTTAATTTAGATCCCCGTTATGCTACGGATGCGGCATCCGAACGGGTTAACCGCCTGATTTATCAATCATTGGTAGATTTTGATGCAACTTCCAATCCTGTACCTAAGTTAGCAACTTGGCTGATGGTAAGTCCTAGAGAATATCATTTCAGCCTGAAGCAACCACTTGTCCACTTCCATCATCACAAACCGCTTACTGCTTATGATGTTAAAGCTACCTATGATTCTATTATCACGCTTAAAGATTCGCCGCAAACGTCAGAATACTCCAATATTGCATCGATTCAAGCAAAAAATGAAAATCTGGTGATTTTCCAATTAAAACAGCCGGATACGCATTTTTTTTCCAAGTTAATCATAGGAATATTGCCAAAAGATTACATCGATGAAAAACATGATTTTTCGCACTATCCGGTCGGTAGCGGACCATTGGCGTTTGAGAGTTGGCAAAACAAGCTTGTACTAAAAAGAACACGGGATGAGCAGCAGGTTATTTTTACTGAAGTTAAAGACCCTACGGTAAGAGTGTTGAAGTTGCTGCGGGGCGAGACTGATCTATTGCAAGGGGAACTGCCGCCAGAGTTGGTAAAGTATCTGCAAGGCAAGCCTGAAGTCAATGTTAAAACCGTGCAAGGTGCTAATTTTTCTTATTTGGGTTTGAATATGCAAGACCCTTTATTAAAACAGCCTAAAGTCCGTCTTGCTATCGCACATGCCATTGACCGGTCTGCGATTATTGAAAAAGTCATGGTGAAAAGTACGCGTATTGCGGGCGCTATTTTGCCGCCCGAGCACTATACAAACGCCGGAGAAGAACTGCCTGTCTATGAGTATAACCCTGAGTTGGCCAGGCAGTTGCTTCTGCAAGCCGGTGTTAAGTTACCGCTCAAGCTGGTATACAAAACCTCTACCGATGCACAGCGGGTGCGGCTTGCTACTATATTACAGGCGCAGATGGCGAAGGCGGGCATCGATCTGGAAATTCGCAGTCTCGATTGGGGTACGTTTTTTGAAGAAGTAAAAAAAGGCAACTTCCAATTATTCGGGCTTACCTGGGTCGGCATTAAAACACCGGAAATCTATGCAAAAGCCCTAGGTTCGCAAAATTTTCCTCCGAATGGCTTTAATCGCGGGCGATATACGGATGCCAAGCTGGACCAGTTGCTCGTAACTGAGGACTGGCCTGCTGTTACAGCGCGTATTCACGAGCAGTTACCTTATATCCCGCTATGGTATGAAGGTCAATTTGCTGCTTTCAACAAAATCATTACAAATTACGCCCCAAAACCGGAGGGGAATTGGGATGATTTAGCGACTATTAAAAGGTCGGTTACAATAAACAATTATGCGCATTGAAATATCTATTCCAGACCAGACGCTGACATTGTTCGATACTTTTGGCGGGGTTAAAGCCAAGTACAGCATCTCTACCGCCAGAAATGGCGTAGGCTGTGAGAAAAACAGCGGCTGCACGCCATTGGGCGAACACATCATCCGCGCCAAAATCGGTGCCAATGCACCGGAAAATATGGTGTTCGTTGGACGCAGACCTACGGGTGAAATCTGTACGCCGGAATTGATAGCGCAGTTCCCTGATCGGGATTGGATTCTTACCAGAATTTTATGGCTGTCGGGAGTTGAGCCAGGCAAGAACCGCTTGGGCAACGTCGATACCATGCAGCGCTATATTTATATCCACGGTTCGCCTGATTCTGCAGAAATGGGCAAGATAGGATCGCATGGTTGTGTGCGTATGCGTAATGCAGATATTATCGAGCTGTTTGGCTGGGTTGATATTGGTACCCCTGTGCTCATTTCTGCAGATTAGCCCTATGTTTTTATTGCGTCGTTTCACCAGCTTTTTCACGGTTATTTTTGGAGTACTGCTGCTTACTTTTTTACTGATTCATTTAGTGCCAGGCGATCCTGTAGAGGTGATGCTGGGTGAATCGGCGAGTATGGCAGATCGAGAAGCGCTGCGAACTGAATTGGGTTTGGATCAGCCGTTGTTACAGCAATTTGGTACTTATTTAAGCAAGCTAGGTCACGGCGATTTTGGGCATTCTATCCACACCAAGACGCCGATTATTGATCTGGTTAAAACACGTTATCCAGCTACGGTTAAACTGGCTTTATTATCGCTGCTGATTGGTTTGGCGATCGGTATCCCAATGGGCATATATGCCGCGCTAAAAGCCAATCATTGGCAAGACTTTGTGGTAACGATAGTCTCGGTCAGATTATCCGCAATGCCTGCATTTTGGCTGGGGCCTATGCTTATGCTGGTATTTGCCGTGTGGCTAGGCTGGCTGCCTGTCAGTGGCATGGAATCCAATACTTCCATTATTTTACCGGCGATTACCCTGGGTTTTGGGCTAAGCGCAATCCTTACTCGCATGACGCGTACGAGCCTGCTGGAAGTATTAAATGATGATTATATCCGTACCGCTCGCGCAAAGGGCTTGAGTGAACGTGTCGTGATTTTGCGGCATGCCTTGCGCGCGGCATTACTGCCGATTATTACCATTGTCGGTTTGCAGATGGGTAGTTTGCTGGCAGGTACGGTAATTACCGAGACGATATTCAGCTGGGATGGTATTGGCCGCCTGTTAGTGGAAAGTATAGAAAAACGAGATTACCCCGTGACACAGGCTTGTGTGCTGGTCGTGGCGTTGAGCTATGTGGTGGTGAATCTGTGCACAGATATTTTGTATAAGTTGGCAGATCCAAGAGTTAGAGATTCAGGGGTTAGAACTGTCTCGTGAAGTGATAAGTTAATTTGATGAAATTTTTTTCTTATTCGATTTTAGCCTGCTGGCTGCTTGCCGTGTTAGCCGGTTACTTATTGCAGTTGAATCCTAACGTAATTGATTTGAATATTATTTTGCATGGCCCGAGTGCAGAACACTGGTTCGGGGCCGATGATCTGGGGCGCGATATTCTGGCGCGTATTTTAGGCGGCGTGGAAGTGTCATTGGTGGTTGCGCTCACCGTTACTTTGATTACGATGCTCATTGGTATTTTGGTCGGTATGCTGGCCGGGTTCCATGGCGGTAAAGTCGACGCGGCATTGATGCAGGTCACCGATATCTTTTTGGCGTTCCCAGGGATTTTGCTGGCCATCGCTTTTGCCGCCGTATTAGGGCCGGGTTTGAGCAATTTGATTCTGGCGTTATGTTTAACTGGCTGGGTAAGTTATGCGCGTCTAACCCGCGGCCAGACAATGAGTTTACGCAATCGCCAGCATGTGCAGGCGGCAGAATCTTTAGGGGCAGGTGTGCCTCGATTGATGTTTAGACATATACTGCCGCTGATGACTTCAGTTCTGGTGGTTGAGGCTACCTATAGCCTGGCAAGTGTGATGATTGCCGAAGCGAGTCTGTCGTTTTTAGGGTTGGGAATTCAAAGCCCGAATGCATCCTGGGGTGCGATGCTGCGTGATGGGGTAAGGTTTATGCTGGTTGCGCCACACTATGTATTGATTGTGGGTGCATGCTTGATGAGTTTGATTTTGGCGATCAACTTGGGTGGCGATTATTTAAGAGATAAGTTGGACGTAAAAAGGGAGACTGAATGAGTTTAGGTCCGGTAATGATTGATGTAGTCGGTACAGAACTGACCGCCGACGATATTCGCCGTATACAGCACCCGTTAGTCGGTGGTGTGATTCTATTCAAGCGTAATTATGAGAATAATGCGCAGCTGCAGGCACTTACCGCAAGTATTCACGCGGTACGCCAGCCGCCTCTGCTGATTGCGGTTGATCATGAGGGTGGCCGGGTACAGCGCTTCAGGGAAGGCTTTACCAAAATCCCGCCTATGCGCGAGTTCGGCAAGATATGGGATAAAAATCCTAAACAAGCCAAAGAGCTTGCCAAAGAAGCCGGCTGGATTCTGGCCGCAGAATTACGCGCGCATGGCGTGGATTTCAGTTTCACGCCGGTATTGGATATGGATTACGGTGATAGTTTGGTGATTGGTGACCGCGCGTTTCACTTAAACCCGCAAGCCATTAACGATTTGGCCTTTGCACTGATGCAAGGTTTAAAAAAAGGCGGCATGGCGGCAGTAGGCAAGCATTTTCCCGGGCACGGGTTCGTGGTGGCAGATTCCCACGTGAGTATGCCGGTAGATGAGCGAGAGTTTGACCAGATTGCGCAAAATGACATGCAGCCTTTCAAAATGCTGATTGATGACGGCATCGCGGCCATTATGCCGGCGCATGTGATTTACCCTAAAGTCGATGACAAGCCTGCAGGTTTTTCATCACGCTGGCTGCAAAAGATATTGCGAGAGCGTTTAGGTTTTAACGGTGTGATATTCAGCGATGATTTAAGTATGGAGGCAGCAACCGCAGGCGGCGATGTGACTACACGGGCATTGGCAGCGTTAAATGCCGGTTGTGATATGGTACTGCTGTGTAATCAGCCTGCCATGGCAGATGAATTGCTGGAAAATCTCAAATGGACGATTTCAGCCCAGAGTTTAAGTCGGCTGGCGCGTATGCATGGACATAAGCATCCGCCGACGATGAATGAACTGCATGAAAGCGCGGAGTTTGTTGATGCCGTGCATCAGGTAGCACAGGTAGGGGTTGCCGAGGGTGAGTTGTTTGTTTAACAATTTGCATAATAATTTAACTTGAAACTTATACAGTTAATCGTTATCTTAGTGATAGCAGTTTTTATTTTTTAAAGGAACAATAATGTTTGACAACACTCCAGTATTAGGCCGTTCAGAATCGGCCGAGTTAGCTACCAATAAAGTCTTGCGTAATACCTACGCATTGCTGGGTCTGACCATGATTCCAACGGTAATTGGCGCATTTATTGGTATGAGTTTGAATTTTGCTTTTGCACAGCAGCATCCATTCATTTTTGCGATTGGTGCAATGGCAGTTATATATGGCATGTTTGCCGCTGTTACTGCTAATCGTAACAGCAGCCTGGGTGTGGTTCTATTGCTAGGTTTAACCTTTTTGTTAGGCCTGATGTTAGGGCCTATTTTGCAGCATGCATTACATTTAAGGAACGGTAGCCAGATTGTCGGCTTGGCTGCCGGCGGCACAGGCATTATTCTTTTAACTTTAGCGAGCATTGCAACAACCACCAAAAAAGACTTCAGCTTTATGGGCAAGTTCCTGTTGGTAGGCATCATCTTGTTGATTGTGGCTTCACTGGCTAATATCTTCTTACACATTCCGGCAATGACATTAGCGTTGTCAGCGATTGGCGTGATTCTGTTCTCAGGCTTTATTTTGTATGACGTAAGCCGCATTGTGAACGGTGGTGAAACAAACTATGTTATGGCAACATTAAGCTTGTATATGAGTGTTTATAACCTGTTCACAAGCCTGTTGCAATTGTTGATGGGCTTGATGGGCGGTGATGATTAATTAATTGTTGCTTAGGTTGTATCAATAAAAAAACCCGCTTAATTTAAGCGGGTTTTTTTATTGGCTTGATAATTTAGCTTGTTTTCGTCTGGCAGAAAAAAATGCAGATAGAAGCGCACCGCATTCTTGTGCCAATACCCCACCTGTAATTTCCGTATGGTGATTAAGTTTAGGTTCGGCCATTAAATCCACTACGCTGCCGCAGGCGCCGGTTTTAGGGTCATTTGCACCGTAAACCAGCTTTGCAATGCGCGCATGCTGCATTGCACCGGTACACATGGCACAAGGCTCCAGGGTGACATATAACGTACAATCTACTAAACGATAATTACCCAGGCGCTGCGCTGCATCGCGCATTGCGCGTATTTCAGCGTGGGCGGTAGGGTCATGCGTTGTAATGGGCGCATTGCTGCCGCGTCCGATAATTTCACCATCTTTTACCACGATGGCGCCAACGGGCACTTCACCTGCAATTGCAGCTTGCTGCGCCAGATCCAGCGCGATTTGCATAAAATCGATGTCTGTCATAAGTCGTGATTCAGTTATTTCCTATGAGTTAGACGGCTGTTTTTGGCTCCAGCGAATCAGCACATAAATGACGCCGAGAATAAATGCGCCGCCCACCCACATACCAACTTCTTCAAAAGAGGGTGATGCATCCTGTACCGGCATAACAATGAGCTTACGTAAGAATAAAACGAGCACGACCTCGACGAAGGTTTCAACTGAAAGTTTACTGCCCTGTAAATAACGTATTTCTGCAGAGATAAGTGCGGATATTGACCATAACAACATCAGTGTGCCAAGCGCATGCAGGAACCCGTGAACCAGGTTATGTGCATAAGCGGCGGCTTGTACATCCTTAAAAAACAGCCAGGTAAACATGACGACTGAAGTGGCAAGCGCTAGGCCAATCACAATGTGTGCAAAGCCGTTTAGCCAGAGCATGGCCTTGATAGCAAGTCTGTTTAGTGGTGCGAATTCTTTAGGTAATTGGTTTTGTGGCATATTGTAACCCTTTGTTCTTAATTATTTTTCTATCTGGAGCTGCGATAGCTAAAGCAAAATATCTTCTAATTTTAGCAGTTGCAGTTCCTTAATCAGCCATTGCTGTGCTTTGCCGCCATTGCTACGCCATGCTAAAAAACTGGTGACTTCCGGCTTGGGTTCAGCTACCCGTTTGATGATTAGCTCACCGTTAGCAGCGGATTGTTCTGCCAGGTTTTTCGGCAGGTAGCCGACACCTAAACCGGCTATTTGCGCTTGTAATTTTGCGATCATATCAGGTACGGTCAGTACATCTTGCCCGGTTAATATGCCAGAAGTACGAGGTGTCAAATTTCTCGAGCTATCGGCGGCAGAAACTGAGCGATAGCGCATGATATCCTGATTTTGCAGTGGTTCCGCTAACTTGGCAAGAGGGTGCGAGGGCGCAACTGCATAATGGAATTTCAGGATGCCCATAGGTTTGGCAACATAGCCGATACCGGGCGGAGCATCGCCGGGCGCTCCCAGGGAAATATCGGCACGGCCGCTTAATAACGCATCCCAGCTACCACCATATACTTCACGTAGCAATTTTAAACGGGTACCGAAATTTTGCGCGTAGAATTTATTCAGGATAGGGTAAACCGCAGCGATGTTGAATACATCGCTGATAGCAATTGTAAGCTCTGTTTCGATCCCGCTGGCAACGCGTTTTACGCGAGATTCAATCTCGCTGGCTGCGTTGAGCAGGTTACGTCCCTCGCGAAGCAGTTCGGCGCCGGCTTCAGTAAGCTCGGCACGATGACCACTGCGATTAAATAGCGCAATGCCTAAGTCATCTTCCAGTTTGCGTACGGTATACGTGACGGCAGAAGGCACGCGGAATAATGATTCTGCAGCTGCGGCAAAGCTACCTTTGCGCGCAATGGCGTCCAGGACTTCAAGGGATTCCAAAGAAAGTTTTGTGCTCATCATGGTGATTATATTCTATATCAGATTTTTTGAACAAGCTGTGCAAAATTATTCGCTATTAGTCTGGAGGTAATCAGAATAACATTCGAAAATCAATTAATGTCAGCGGTAATGTTAAATTCAATTTAATTGAATAAGCAGGAGGTGAGTACCATGAATATAAGCACCATGAATACTAGCAACAAAAACATTAAAGTCAGGAAGTCCGGCGACAGAGGCCATGCCAATCATGGCTGGCTGGATAGTTACCACTCTTTTTCTTTTGCCAATTATTATGACCCGGCATACATGGGTTACTCAGTGTTGCGTGTGATTAATGAAGACATTATTGCACCTGCGCAAGGCTTTGGCATGCACGGTCATCGTGATATGGAGATCGTTACTTATATGTTGCAAGGCGCCATTCGCCATCAAGATAGCATGGGCAACGGTTCTGTCATCCATGCGGGTGAAGTGCAGCGCATGTCGGCTGGCACAGGTGTAAAACATAGTGAATTCAATGCCTCTAATGATGAATCGGCACATCTGTTGCAAATCTGGCTGTTGCCCGAAAAAGACGGCATTACACCGAGCTATGAAGAAAAACGGTTTGATGCTGCCAGTAAAGCCAATCAATGGCGCTTGCTTGCCTCGCATGATGCACGTGAAGGTTCGTTGCTGGTTCATCAGGATTTGACATTGTTTGCAACTATATTGGAAGCAGGGCGTCAACTGGATTACACCCCGGTAGCTGGGCGTAGTTTGTATGTGCATGTTGCCAGAGGTGACGTAACACTCAATGGCGTCACCTTGGCGCAAGGCGATGCCGTAGCTGTTGATAATGAGGCAACGATAGCAATAACGTCACAAACCGAAGCTGAAATACTGTTGTTTGATTTGCCACCGGCAAAGAATTATGGGAATCAATAAAGTAAGCTGTTAAAAAATTAACAAGTTAAATCAATCATTAGGTAAGAGGAGTAAACAACATGACAAAAATCGCAGTGGTCTATCACAGTGGCTACGGCCATACCGCAGCGCAAGCCGCAGCCGTGGTTCGTGGTGCCAAAAAAGTAGCAGGGTCTGAAGTAGTATTACTCACCTCGGAAGAAGCGCAAAAATGGGAACTTTTGGCGGACGCAGATGCCATTATTTTTGGCAGTCCAACCTATATGGGCAGTGCTTCAGCGCCGTTCAAAGCATTTATGGAAGCTAGTTCCGGTCTTTGGTACGCGCAGAGTTGGAAAGATAAAGTAGCCGCAGGTTTTACTACATCTGCCAGTCAAAGTGGCGATAAACTCAACACGCTTATTCAGCTTGCCATATTCGCAGCGCAGCATGGCATGATTTGGGTGGGGCTGGATTTATTGCCGGGGAACAATAGCAGCAAGGGTTCCGTGAATGACCTGAACCGGCTCGGCAGCTTTTTAGGTGCGATGGCGCAAGCAAATAACGACCAAGGCGCTGATGTGGCACCGATTGCAAGTGACCTGTTAACGGCTGAACATTTAGGTGAGCGTGTCGCTAACATTACTAAACGTTTACGTGGATAATTGTATTAAAAACAAATCAATAACATTAGGAAATTAAAAAATGAAAATTAAAAATAACATCATCGCATTGAGTTTAATGACCGTTTCAGGCTTGGCTTTATCTAATGTGGCAATGGCTGACCAGGAGGCTTACCGCATTGATAATGCACACAGCTTTGCCAACTGGACGATTCGCCATGTGGCTTCTAAAACTTCTGGTACGTTTAGCGATGTGACAGGTAAGCTGATGCTAGATAAAGCTAATCTGGCAAACTCCAGCGTTGAGGCAAAAATCAATGTGTTAAGCGTGAACAGCAGCAACCCAAAACGTGATGAGCACATCAAAAAAGATGAGTATCTGGATGCCGCTAAATTTGCTGAAATGACTTTTGTCAGCAGCAAGGTTGAAGCTACAAACAACACTGAAGGTGTGTTGACCGGTAACTTCACTATGCACGGTGTCACTAAAACCATTTCCTTCCCATTCAAAGTGCTGGGTTTTGGTTCAGACCCTTGGGGCGGCTACCGTACTGGCATTGAGGCACACACTTTGATTAAAGCTTCAGATTATGGCTTCGGCTGGGCAACTAAGGTTGGCGCGCCAGTGGGTGACGATATTGAAGTAACGCTATTGATCGAAGGCGTAAAACTGCCACCTGAAAAACCAATTAAATAAATGCGACGGGTTCGATAACTCTGTAAACTGTATTTGAATTTATTTGATGGAGAAACGCATGGCAATCGATCTATTTAGTCCAGTAACATTAGGTGCAATAAACCTCAAAAACCGTGTGGTGATGGCACCGCTCACGCGCAATAGAGCGGGCGAGGGCGGCGTGCCCCAGCCAATTAACGTGACCTATTATGAACAACGCGCGAGCGCTGGCCTGATTATTACTGAAGCAACACCTATCTCAGCCATGGCGCATGGGTATCCCGCGCTGCCTGGTATTTATACTGATGCGCAAATTGCAGGTTGGAAAAAAGTGACTGATGCGGTACATGCTAAAGGCGGAAAAGTTGTGATACAGCTATGGCACGTCGGCCGCATATCGCATCCAAGCCTGCTGCCGAATAATGCGTTACCAGTGGCGCCATCGGCCATTAAACCTGCGGGCATGGCTTTTACCTATCAAGGCCTGGTCGATTATGTTGAGCCTCGCGCTTTGGCCGCGAGTGAATTGCCGGCAATTGTGGCCGATTACGTGCATGCAACTAAATCGGCATTGGCAGCTGGTTTTGACGGTGTGGAAGTACATGCTGCCAATGGTTATCTGTTAGACCAGTTTTTACGTGATGGCAGTAACAAGCGTACTGATAACTACGGTGGAAGTTTTGAAAATAGAGCCCGTTTGCTGGTGGATGTGGTCAAGGCCGTGACGGCAGTTGCCGGGGCTGATAAAGTGGGGGTGCGTCTTTCACCGGTAAATCCATTTAATGATATGAAAGACAGTAATCCACAAGCGTTATTTAATTATGTGGCTGATGTGCTGAACCCATTAAATCTCGCATATCTGCACGTAGTAGAAGGTGGTATACATGGTGGTGGCCTAGCTGACCCATTTGATTTTGTTGCATTTAGAAAACATTTTAAAGGCGCGTATATAGCGAATCTGGCCTATGATAAAGCACGAGGAAATGCTGCGATAGCCAGCGGACATGCGGATGCCATCGCTTATGGCGTACCGTTTATTGCCAATCCGGATTTGGTTGCGCGTTTCAAGGCAGATGCGCCATTGAACGAGGCTGATTCAAATACATTTTATGGCGGTACCG
>JBAQME010000263.1:0-4656 GCA_049302535.1 Methylotenera sp. | reverse complement strand
TGCGGAAAAACGCTTTGCAGGTTCTGCCAGCCTGCCGGCGCATAGCCGATCTGGAATTTAGCGGCTATCTGCCCACTGAGACCGCGACTTTTCAAGTAATCAATTGCGCGCTGTGATTTTTTAAGTTCAGCCTTGTAGAAATTGGCAGCCTGCTGTAACGACTCCTGCAAACCAACCACTACTTTAGCAGCCGGCTTATCAACATCCCGCGTTTCCTGCGGCACTATCATGCCTACCAATTTGGCAAGTTCGTGTATTGACTCCACAAAGCTCAAACCCTGATACTCCATCATGAAACCAATGGCAGTACCATGCGCACCACAACCAAAGCAATGATAAAACTGCTTGGTAGGGCTTACCGTAAAACTGGGAGATTTTTCATTATGAAACGGGCAGCAGGCAGAGTAATTTGCGCCTGCTTTTTTCAAAGGTACGCTTTTATCCACCACATCGACAATATCAACGCGGTTCAGGAGTTCTTGAATAAAGCTTTCGGGGATCAAAATTATCTGCTTTTACCAAAAATAACGACGTTGATTTAATTACCGAACGGTAATTCTAGCCCAAGATTACAACTCAAGTAAGCTCAAAACAAAAAAGGAGCTTACGCTCCTTATGATGTTTACTTACTTACAGCTTTACTGATTAACCTAAACGGGTTTTAATCAACCCGGATATCTTACCCATATCAGCACGGCCAGCTACCAGCGGCTTAATGGCCGCCATCACTTTGCCCATGTCTTTAACACCTGCAGCACCGGTTTCAGCAACCACTTTTTCCAAGATGGCACTGATTTCAGCTTCTGTCAGCTGTTGCGGCAAGTAAGTTTGCAGCACTGCGACTTCAAACTTTTCCACATCGGCCAAGTCATTGCGATTTGCTGATTCGTACGCAGCAATCGAATCACGGCGTTGCTTGAGCATTTTTTCAATGACAGCAATCACATTGCTGTCATCTAGTTCGATACGCTCATCCACTTCACGCTGCTTAATAGCAGCCTGCAACAGACGAATCGTGCCCAAACGCGCGCTATCTTTAGCGCGCATGGCAGTTTTCATGTCCTCAGAAATCTGAGCTTTTAATGACATACCGATGACTCTACTTAGAGTTTCTTAGTAAAGTTTTGCTGGTAATGTTTGCTTCATCAAGCGGCGATATTGACGCTTAACAGCAGCAGCAGCTTTACGTTTACGTTCCCAAGTTGGTTTCTCGTAAAACTCGCGTGCGCGAAGGTCATTCAACAAACCAGTTTTTTCAATTAGGCGTTTAAAACGGCGTAGAGCAACGTCAAACGGCTCATTCTCTTTTACACGTACACTAGACATTAGGTCTCTCTTATCTGCAACAATTTAATTAGGTCATGCTCAAGTTCACCAAACAGAGGCTTATAAACTTGAGAAAAGTCCGCCATTTTAATCGTATAATTGGTTTTATTCAATTACTTTTATGGTTTTGTGCTATAAAAATTCTTTTAGATAGAAACGGATACAAAATAAATGTTGGTTTTAGGCATAGAATCATCGTGCGATGAAACAGGTATCGCCCTGTATGACACCGAAAATGGCCTATTGGCACATGCCCTGCACTCACAAGTTGAAATGCATGCAGAATACGGCGGTGTAGTGCCAGAACTCGCGTCACGCGACCATATTCGCCGCGTATTGCCGCTGACCGAAATCGCACTTAAGGATGCCAGCAAAACCTTGCAGGATATAGATGCTATCGCCTATACACAAGGCCCAGGCCTATCCGGCGCACTGCTGGTAGGTACCAGTTTTGCCGAATCACTCGCGTTTAGCTTGCAAATTCCCACCATCACCGTGCACCACCTTGAAGGACATTTGTTGGCTCCTCTATTAGAAGACAATCCGCCCGAGTTTCCGTTCATCGCATTACTGGTTTCTGGCGGCCACAGCCAATTAATGCGTGTAGACGGTATTGGCGAATACGAATTGCTCGGTGACACTCTGGACGATGCCGCAGGCGAGGCTTTTGATAAGACCGCTAAATTATTAGGTTTAGGTTATCCCGGCGGCCCCGCTTTATCCAAACTGGCACAAACCGGTAAGCCAAACTTCAAACTACCTAGGCCATTACTGAATAGCGGTGATTTGAACTTTAGCTTTAGCGGGCTAAAGACTTCGGTGCTAACACTCGTTAACCAGCACCAACCTTTGGATGAAACCACCAAGGCGGACATTGCTTACGAATTCCAGGAAGCGGTAACTGAAGTTTTAACCACAAAATGCATGAGAGCATTGCGTGACACTGGGCTGGATAACTTGATTGTTTCAGGTGGCGTAGGTGCGAACGCTAAATTACGTGAAAAATTAAATGCAGCTACCAAACGTAAATTATGCAAAGTGAATTACCCACGTCTGGAATTCTGCACCGATAACGGCGCCATGATCGCTTTTGCCGGGGCAATGCGTTTAAGCGCCATGCACAAAGACGGCAGTAAGAATTACAGCTTTAGCGTAAAACCGCGCTGGAATTTAAGCGAGCTACAAGCGCCTTAAACGCTTACTTCTTTTTACCAAAACCGGACTCAGTACCCGCCAGCAATTTTTGAATGTTGCTTCTGTGCCGCCAAATCAAGAATGCTGCCATTATCAACACCGTAATCACATAATCCTTATATGGCAGCAATAACCATGCGAACACGGGCGCCAATGCCGCCGCCACAATAGCTCCTAGTGAGGAATAACGCGAAATAGCAAAAACCAGTACCCAGGTAACAAGCGCCGCCAGACCCAGCAGCGGCGATATCGCAACCATCACGCCCAAGGCCGTTGCCACGCCCTTGCCACCTTTAAAGCCATGATAAATCGGGTAAAGGTGCCCAAAAAATACAGCCAGAGCTGTGGCGCTCACCACCCACATCAACATGCCGGATTGTAAAGCCAGCCAGACCGGAAACCAGCCCTTGAACGCATCACCCAGCAAGGTGAGCACCGCAGCCAATTTTTTACCGCTACGCGCAACATTAGTGGCGCCGATATTGCCACTGCCTACCGTGCGCGGGTCAGGCAAGCCATAAAGCTTGCTGATCAAAATACCAAACGCGATTGAACCCAGCAGATAAGCTGCGACAATCCAGACCACTGGAACCAGGGTGACGGGAATAAAACCTAACTCATTCATATTAAGATGCTCTAAAATCTAACTAACCACATTCTAAACCATAGCAAAATACTGGGCATCATATTTTATGGACATCATCTTTTTAAGCGAAGTCAAAGTACAAACCAAACTCGGCGTACCTGAGTGGGAGCGCATGGTTGAACAAACCATCGTCCTCGACATTGAAATAGGCTACGATTTAAGTAAAGCCTGCAAAAGCGATGACGTGACCGACACCATAGACTATGGCGCAGTAGTTGAGCGTATACGCAAAACGTTAAGTGAGCACAACTTTCAACTGGTAGAAGCGCTAGCTGAGCATATTTGCCAATTGATTTTGAAAGAGTTTGACGCGCTGAGCGTAAAAGTTAAAGTTGCCAAGCCTGCGATACTGCCCGGACTAAAGGCGCTAGGGGTTGTACTACATAGAGGACAATCTAATTAAGGAATAAGTATGTTTTGTATTTACAAAACCGACCCGGGCTGGATAAATCTTATAAGAACTCTTCAACCTGATGTACATGTTAACTTTTGGAGAAAAGGAACAAACCAGTTAAAGCTACCAATTGGTTCTTGGTTATATTTCAACGAGAGGAAAACTAGAAATATTGTCGGCAGAGGTATGTTAGTTGGCTATGAAGTAATGACAATTGATGAGGCGTGGAAGTTGTATGGTATTGGGAATGGCGTTAATTCTCTTATTGAACTGCAAACTCGAGCCAAAGAAATTCTAGATGTATCATCTAGCAGCTCAGAAATTGGATGTATTTTACTTTCTGAACTTGAGTTTCTATCTCCTGAGAATTCATTTGTAATAAGCAAAGAGAGCTATGCACCACAAATTGTAGGTCCAAAGTATTTCGAAGATAACGAACTGGCTGAACTTCACAATAAATTTTCTTACCAGCCAGAGAGTCAAATACTTAGCCTTAAGCAGGAGTTAACACCATATTATGAAGGTGAAGAAAAATACTCTTACAGGCGAGGTTATGAGAGAAATTCTCAAGCTAGGGAGGAATGCCTTAAATTTCATAATTATCAATGTAAAGCTTGTAAAAAATCGTTAGAAGATATTTATGGGAAAGTTGCTCAAAAAGTCATACACGTTCATCATCTCAATCCAATTGCAAAATCAATTGGATTGAGGGAAGTTGACCCCAGAACAGAATTAATACCCTTATGTCCTAACTGTCACACCATCGCACACTTACGAACACCGCCATACACTTTAGACGAGATTATCAGCTTTATTAAATCTCAAAATAACGATTAACCCCTTACACCACGCCGAGCAACGGAGACATAAAGGGAGATTTCAGCAATCGGCTGTTTGAGCCTTTAGGCGAGTTTCCGATTGCTGCCCTTTATGTTGAGTAGCGCAGGGAAGCCGTAGGCCGTGGTGGTGGGGTGCCGTTTTCTTTGGTTACTTTCTTTTCAGGCAGTTAAAAGAAAGTAACTAGCTGTCGGGCTACCCCCGACAAAGCAGGCTGAAAATTTCACAAGTTTACCCCCACCCTAACCCTCCCCCTTAA